>NZ_LOCO01000009.1:140318-145824 GCF_001574445.1 Marinobacter excellens LAMA 842 | reverse complement strand
GGATTCCGGAGCAAGGAGAGATTCAAACGGGCAATCTTGTTCCATTATGGCGGGCTGCCTATGGCACCCAACCCACACGGATAAGTGAAGAGCCATAAATTTTCAGGTCAATGCCCTTGAGTACCGGTACGGCCAACTCCCCCTCCCCGAAAGAACGGGTAATGCCGCGCAACTCGATCAGAGGCCGGCTTGCGGTCATCGCAGCATACCCCGGAAGTTGCTGGTGTTACTGGAACCGGAACGTGGATCCCGGGAAACCAGCACGACCTTTTCGCCTTCCTTTACGCCGGAAACCACTTCCGTATGTACCCGGTTACTGACGCCGGCCACAATGTCCCGCCATTCAACCTGGCCTGCCTGGGTCAGCACCTGCACCCGGCCCCGTTGAACCGAGGACACTGGCACCCGCAGCACATCCAGGGCTTCGCTCTGAATAAAGAACACCTGGGCCGTCATGTTCGGTAGCAGTTTGCCGTCATCGTTATTGGCATCGAACAGGGCGTTGTACAATACAACATTGTTGGTCACTTCCGGTGTCGGCTCTATGTACAGCAACTCGCCGTACACCTTCCGTTCCGCATCACCCAGCGTGGTGAAGTAAACCCGCATGCCCGGCTCCAGCTTTCCCACATCAGCTTCCGATACCTGTGCCCGCACCCGCATGGTGGCCAGATCGGCGATACGCATCAGAACCGGGGCTTGCTGGGTTGCGTTCAAAGTCTGGCCCTGGCGGGCTTCAATGGACACTACCGTGCCGTCCATGGGTGCGTAGATTCGCGCGTACCCGAGATTAGCCTCTTCCGCGCGCAAGGTGGATGAGGTTTGTTCGATCTGCGCTTCCAGCATCGCCAGTTGCGCTTTGGCGGAGGCCAGTGACGCCTCGGCAGTCTGCAGCGATTCCCGCGTAGTAGCTTCTTCTTGGAACAGGTTGGTCTGGCGCTGGAACTGGATTTCCGCCAGCCGCAACTGGGCCTTTCGGTCATCCAGTTGCGCCCGTTGATTCTTGAGCTGGGCCCGGGTGGCGTCGACCTTGGCTACGTATACAGTCGGATCAATCTCCGCCAGCAAGTCACCCTGGGAAACCGTTTGCCCAACCCTTACATGGATGGTTTCGAGCTGGCCTGATACCTGGGCACCAACGTCCACGTAGTTGCTGGGCTCCAGCACGCCGGTAGCGCTGACCAACTGCTGGATGTCGCCGCGGGAGACTTCGATGGTGTTCAGTGGCGGCTGTTTGTTTCCGCCGTTCTGGAAATACCACCAGCCTCCGGCTGCAAGAATCACCAGACCTGTGAAAACACCAAACCAGGTTGGCCAACGCCGGCGGTTGCGGGGAGCAAGTGCCATTCAGAAGTTCTCCATACGCTCTGATCAGCGGCAACCATAGAGAACGCCAGCGAGAAAAAAAAGAGTTTGCTCAGGGTTTTGCCAAACCTTTACATAGCCCCAGTTCAGCTACCAACTGCGGTAACCGCAACCGTTTGCCAGCGGAAATTCGCGGCCCATTCATAAGCCTGTTGGTAAGGCATCGGCCTCGCATAATAGAACCCCTGCCCAAGATCGCACCCGAGTTCAATCAGACGTATGTGAGTCTCAGCATTTTCAATGCCCTCAGCCACCACCCGTCGGCCGAAGCTGCGGGCCAGGCCAAGTATTGCGGTGACCACCATTTCACCCTCCGAATCGTCCAGCATGTCATTAACAAAAGAACGATCAATCTTGATCTCCTGGGCAGGAAGCTTGCGGAAGTAGTCCAGAGAGGAATAGCCGGTGCCAAAATCGTCCAACGACACCTCCACCCCCAAGTCTCGACATCGCCAAAGCGTTTCTATCACCAGACTGGCATCGTCCATGGCGGTGGTTTCAAGCAGCTCCAAAATCAGGCGGTGGCGGAGCCCGCGAGGCAAACGCTCCACTGCCTGGGCCAGGTCTTCCGGGAAGGTTTTGCCCAGAAAGTGGGACGGGCTGAGGTTCACGCTCAGGGAATAGGCCAAACCCTGACTATTGAACAGCAACAGTTTTTCGATGGCTTCGTTGATCACCAGGTTGCCAACGGTGCGAGCGTATTCGGTGTATTCAAGATGTTCCAGAAAGTGCCCCGGGCCCAGCAAGCCATCGTCGGGATGATTCCAGCGAATAAGGGCCTCAAAGCCTTCAACGGTCTGGCGCTTGTAATCAATCTTGGGCTGGTAATACAGCTCCAATTCAGCACGACTGATGGCCCGGCCAATCTGCTCCAGAACCCTTACTCGCTCTTTCCGGGTAAAATGGGACTGCAGGTCAAAGATTTTATAGGCGTTCTTGCCGGATTCCTTGGCTGCATACATCGCCTGGTCCGCGTGGCGAAGCAGTAAATCGGTATCTGCGTCGTCATCCGGATACACTGTCACGCCCATGCTGCCAGACAGGTGTAAAACAAAGTGCCGGTAACTGATGGGCTGGCGGATGGCTTCCAGAATGCGGGAATACACACGCTCATCGTCTACATCCCGAAGTATCGCCACAAATTCATCACCGCCAAGGCGGGCGATCACATCGTGGCCCCGCACGGTATTCTTCAGCCGCTCCGCGATCGACCTAAGAACTGCATCACCAACGGAGTGTCCATGCTCATCATTGATCTCCTTGAAACCATCGAGGTCAATAAAACAAACCGCCACGGTGCCGTTGCGCTGCTTGGCTTCAAACAGCTCCTGTTCAAACAATTCCGTTAACCGTCGCCGGTTGGGCAGCCCGGTCAGGGCATCAAAATTAGCGGCCTGTTCCAGGCTGAGTTGATGCTCACGTTTTTCCTGGTAAAGACGCTTCCGTTCAATCAGGGTGCCAACGGTCTGCAGCAGCGGAGCAAGGTCGTCGGCAAGGCTTTCTTTATAGCCGCCCACCCGGTTGGCCAGGCCAACCAATCCGATCAGATTCCCGCCACTGTATACCGGCAACCCGATATAACTGGAGATCGGAGGATGGCCAGGTGGCAGGCCACCGCGGCGTACATCGTTTGCATAGTTGTTGGTAAGCACCACAGCGCCGGATACCAACCCTGCCCCCAGGAGGTTATCCAGCCTCTCAAAGAGCATTCCCCTGCGTTCTACCTGCTGGAACAGGGCCTGGGTTTCAGGGCTCCAGGCGATGTTGGTGATGGCGCCTACCTTGAGGTACGGCGTGCCATCGTTGTGATACAACACCTCACCAATAAATCCGAACTGGCTACCCGTAAGGGCCAGCAAATCGGCCAGCATTAACTCGAATGCCGCCCGCTCGTTGTCATTGGTCAGAAAGACATTCTGGGCCCGCTGGATGGCCCGGCTGAGATGCGACACCGCGACGTCCCCCGCGTCTCCTCCAGTGAGATAGGCACATTCCAGCTCGTCTTCGATGAGACTCGCCAAAGTACGAAGTACATCCAGGTCTACTTCCTGAATCTGACGGGGCTTGTCATCAATAATGCACAACGAACCAAGCTTGAAACCACTGGGCTCCCGGACAGGAATGCCAGCGTAAAAACGGATGTGTGGATCACCGGTGACCAGTGGATTCGATTTGAAGCGGGGGTCCTGGGTGGCATCTTCAACAATAAACGCTTTGTCCTGGCGGATAGCGTGATCGCAGAATGCCACCGAGCGCGGTGTTTCACGAGCATCAATGCCGTCCTTGGATTTAAACCACTGGCGCTTATCATCCAGAACGGTGAACAAGGCCGTTTTGACTCCATAAAACTGGCGGGCGATTCGAACCAGCCTGTCAAACCGCTCCTCTGGTGGCGTATCCAGAATCCCTAACTTCTCAAGCGCAGTGAGGCGCCTTTTCTCCATAGGGTCCAGGGGCATACAGGTTTCGCTCCGCGTAAGGAAACAAGAGACCAAGCCTTTTCGGCATTTGAGTTGTTAGAAGGGCCTTCGACCAATCCTTCTATCCACTGCCCTTACAACAAGAAGTGTAGATCAAGGCTGCCGCGAGAGTTATTGATTTTAGTAACCGGGCATTGCAGCTTGACGCGCCATGGAGGACCGTTTCAACAGGACAATTTGCCGCCCTTGGGTAAATGCCTATAAGAAATAGCTTTCTATTCGGACCGGGCAGGAGTACAGTGGCTCTCGTTGGAAAGATTTAGCACAGCACTCATCAATAAGACGCATCTCTGTTGTAAGTTGTAACAAGTAGCTTTCGTCCTGTTTTTGATCACGCCAGTTTTTTGTTTCCCGCACTCCGCTGACCAAGCCTCACAATGATGCCTGGCGGCAATTAAAATGATTGAATTCAGGATTTATAACTATGTCTACTGTTACCGGTACTGTTAAGTTTTTCAACGAATCAAAAGGTTTTGGCTTTATCACTCGTGAAGGCGGCCCGGACGTTTTCGTTCACTACAGCTCCATTCAGGGCGGCGGCTTCAAGACTCTGGCAGAAGGCCAGCAGGTTGAATTTACCGTTTCTCAGGGCCAGAAAGGTCCTCAGGCGGATAACGTAGTAGGTCTGTAATTTTACAGCCCTGATACGATATAAAAAGGCAGCTTCGGCTGCCTTTTTTCGTTTCTGTTCACTGACGTGCTTTCTGCCCCAGCTTTTTATCCATCAGCCTGAACAACGGCTGGGTGTAACGTGTAACCGGACCAGGTAACGCCGCAAGCGCAATGCTGCCGGCAGTCCCCATCAGGCTACCAACCCTGGCTGGCCCCTCATCCACCGCTTTGACGATCCACCCCGCGGCCTTATCCGGAGTCATCATCGGCATGTGCTTGTAAATGCTGGTTTGCGACGACATGGGCGTGCGCACCATCGGGTAGTACACCACGGTAACGTCTATCCCCTGATCACCCATTTCCGCCAACAAAGAGCGTGAGAAAGACTCCAACGCAGTCTTGCTGGCCAGGTAAGCGGAGAACAAGGGAATCGGAACCTGGGAGGACAAGGTGGAGATGTTCACCACCTGCCCCCGGCCCTGGGCCAACATCCTTGGAAGCAGCTTCAGCGTTAAGCCGACCGCAGCAACGTAGTTGATATTCATCGTGCGCTGGTAATCGTGCAGCCGGTCCAGAGCCTGAGAGATGGGGCGGCGGATGGAACGGGCGGCATTATTGACCAACACATCTACCCTATCGTGCTCGGCCAGTATCCGGTCTGCAACCGACTGCAAGCCGGCTTCATCCGTCAAGTCCGCCGGGTAGACCCAGGCTTTACCGCCCTCGTCGATAATCGCCTGCTGCACTCTCTTTAATTCATCCTCCCGACGAGCCACAAGGCAAAGACGTGCCCCTTTTCGGGCCAATTGATAGGCAGCCTGTTCACCAATACCGCTGGACGAGCCCGTCAGAACAATGGTCTTGCCGCTCACACTCATGAATACACCCCGGTTTCTTGTCTTGTTTTTATAACGCCACCTTGATACACCTTGGCGCACTGCCGCGCCGAAAGGCCTCAAGTATAACAACGTGATAAACGCCATGGGCATAGACTACAGCAAACTTGGCTCACCGGAGACCCGGTCTTTCTGGCTTAATCAATTTGGCCC
>NZ_LOCO01000009.1:0-140032 GCF_001574445.1 Marinobacter excellens LAMA 842 | reverse complement strand
ACTCACCTAACCCGCCGCTAATTGAAGACCACCGGACCGACATTGTGATTATTGGCGGTGGATTCACCGGCTTGTCCTGTGCAGCGCACCTGAAGGAACTGGACCCATCAGTCGACGTCACCGTTCTGGAAGGCAGTGCCGTTGGTTTTGGGGCTTCAGGGCGCAACGGCGGGTTTTCAATGACCCTGTTCGGCTTTGAGCCCGAGATCACCTGCCTGCTGCACGGCAAGGAAAAGGCCCGGGCCGCCCACCAGTACATGGAAGATGCCGTCGACTACGTGCGTGATTGTGTTTCCCGATACGACTTCGACAGCGATTACGAACACAATGGCTTTCTGCGGATTGCACTGACTAACAAACATCGTGGGCGCCTGCAAAAACAGCAGGTTCTCTACCATGAACTGGGGTTCTCAAGCTCCTTTGATTGGTGGGGCGAAGACCAGCTCTCGCAACGGCTTCACAGCCCGCTGGCTAAAGCCGGCCTGTTTGAGCAACGATGCGGCATCCTGAACCCGGCGAAGCATGTTCGGCACTGGAAATCCATTTGCAAGAAGCTGGGCGTCCATATCTATGAAAACACCCAATGCCAGGCCATCACCTATCCCCAGGGCGGGGTTAGCGTGCAGACGTCCGGCGGCACCGTTAGCGCCAGCAAGGTGGTACTGGCTACCAACGCATACAGCCATCTACTGCCGGAGATGGGAGCGTTTCGTCGTAATCAGACCCCCATCTGGACACATCAGATCGTCACCCAGCCCCTCACTCCAGAGCAGTGGCAAGCCATCGGCTGGGCCGGACGCTACGGTATAGAGACCAACCGGCACCTGGTTCACTACCTGAGGCCAACGGCAGACGGGCGCATTACCTTTGGCGGCGCCAACGTGGTGACCACCGCAGGCCAGAACATGAGCCTCGACCACCACAAACCAACATGGCGGACACTGGAAAAACACCTGAAAACCCTGTTCCCGCCACTGGCGGAGATTGACATCGATTATCAGTGGGGTGGCCCGGTGTCGGTCACACTCGACATGGTTCCCAACCTTGGATTCTACAAAGATGATCGCACGCTGTACCTGTGCGGATGCACTGGCCATGGTGTATCCCTGACGCAATACAGCGGGAAAACCCTGGCTGAGCTGGCCCTCGGCCTGGAAAGCAAGCGTACCGAGGCATGGTTTGTAAATCGAACACCAGTGCGCTGGCCTGTGCAGCCATTCAAGCAACTGGGTGTAGCGGCGGTAAAGGGGGCGCTGAAAGCCGAGGATTATTGGTGGGAGCGGAAGCTGTGGTAAGCCCCCCACTCCCTCCGGCGCCAGCCCTTACCCCTCGTTGAATAGTGTTCCTTGCAGTACGGGTACCTGAACGGTCGCCTCAAAGTTAACGGCCTGCAATAGCAGGTCTCTCGACCCACTCAGCGGGTATTGAGGGTGGAATCCGTAGACCAACAGTGCCAGCTCGTCGCCCGGGTTCAGCGCTTCTGCGACTCCGACCAGTTCAACAACCTCTGCCTTTTTCAGGCCCCTGACCGGTTGGATCTGATCATCGATCAGCTGCCAACGGCTGCTGCCCTCACTGCGTTTACCTAACCCGACAAACAGAATCGCGTCGCAGCCCGGCTCATACTGACTAAGGCCAGCCGCGCATTCTGTTCGACCGAGTATATCGGACACAGTTACAAGAGCTGTGGGAATACCTCCGATTGTTACACCATCGGCGCCGGCTTTGCCCAGCAACAAAGCCTCAGGTGGCAAGGTCGGCGTCGCCGCCGCGGTGGCGCCGTTCGGAACAGGCATGTCGGCGCTCACCATGCGCTCCACTACGGCATCACCGCTTAGTAACGTGCCCGGTGCGCCAGGTGCCGGGAAGGAATCAACCGGCACCTGAATCGCAGCCCCATCTTCCAGTGAAAGGCAGACGTTCTGATCAGTCCCGTCAAAATAGCTCGCCAGCGGCTTGCCCTGAAGATGGTGCTGGAGCCAGTTCAGAGTGGCATCCGATATAGAAATATCACCGCAGGCAAAAGCCCCACCGGCAGACTGAAACCCCGGAATCTCCAACAAGCGTGCGGTTGGATCAACGTACTCGGCCGGCTGCAGCTCGTCTGGCGCTTCAACGGGGAGAATATGACCGGTCTGATGTGTGAGCAATCTGACATCGCCTCCCCGGGCACGCAGACAATCGAAATTTCGCCAGGCTTCGTTGAAATTGAACAGCGTGTCTTTCATCCCCTGGGTAAGCAAAACATTAACGGGCCGGAATGGAGTTGGCGGCACGTCATAGGCTGGCGGAGCAATTTGAAAACTCAGCAAATCCGGAGATTCGGGTACCGACAGTGGTTCACCGGTACAGCGATAAGCGGGGCTGTGGTAGAAGAAGAAATCCAACCCGGATTCAGGAAAACGGTTCAAGAGGAGCCCCTGCGCGAGAATTTCACGGATAATCGGGTCCAGCCCGCCGTTTCCATTACCGGTTGATCCGGCTTCACCGCCAGCTACAAGCACCAGATCCCAGCCGGTCTTGATCACGTTCCCGGGGTTGAGGCTCGACCGCAGGTCATACCAGGTGATATCGGGAACCAGCGCATCCAGTCGCTGCTTCGGGTCTTGCCCGTGCAGCAATAACTGAAATCCACCACCGTAACTGCCACCTATAGCGCCGACTACCGGATTCGGGTTCAGCTCCGGCGGCAAGGACGGCTCGCGCCGATACTGAAGGTACTCGAGGTTATCCTCGGCCCAATCCAGTATCTGAATCAGATCGCGGCCTTCGAACTCCGGGTCCATAACTCTCACGGTACCCGTACTCTCGCCAAAGCCACGCTGATCAATAGATATCACGACAAAGCCCGACTCCCGGTAGTTGTCGAAACCGGTCGTGGAGCGTGATCCGCCAAAACCATGGCCATGCAAGACCAGAGGATGCCCCTGCCGACAGTCAATGCCTCCGATGGGCTCCAGCACCTGAAAGGAAATGGTTTCTCCGGAGCTCGACGTAATGGCAACCGGATAGCTGCGGCCACCTTCGGTGGGTGTGTTTGCAGAACACGAAATTGGCACAATCGCGGGAACATCACACGCCTGGCCGGCATTTTCACAACCGTTGTTTGCCGGCCTTTCCGTTACCTGTGGATTGGAAGCAGGCTGTTGTGCATCGCTGGAGCCGCTATCAAGGCAGCCTGAAAGACTCACCGTCATGGCAGCTGCGCAAGCAAAGCGCAGGCTATTGGTACAACGGGTGTAATGGCGCATCAGGAATTCCTCTGTTGTTATTAGAATGCCATCGCTAACTTTCAATGATTGGCATGTATTGGATTATGCGATGCTAGTGATCAAAAAATCAACTAATTGTCGATGCTTTCCGTCGTCACACCATCGTAACGAAATTGCCACAATGGAGTATTAAACTGCCAACCTAACAGTTTAATAGTGGTTATGCGATACTGAAGGAGCTAAGGTGAATTTTCAGAGACGACGATTTCTGCAGATACTGTTGGTGGGTGGCTCAACCGTGGCACTGAGCGCTTGTGTGGGAGGATCCGGCGGTGGCAACCCACTTAACAATCCGCCTGCACCGAATCTAAACCCGGTACCCGACCTGGGCGACACACCCGCGGACATCCTGGCCATGGAACTTCCGCTTTCTCCCGGGCCTCTCATGAGCATTGGCCCTCTCGAAAACAGCGGGGTTGACGGCATTCTGATCCCCCCAGAGTTTGAGATCCGTCGAGTTGCCGTCTCCGGGCTTACGAGCTCCACAGCCATTCCTCTGCCTTCACTGGGGCTGATCAATTACCCATGGCACATCTTTCCGGATGGCGGCGCGGTATTTGATCTTGATGACGGAGGCTGGATTTACGTCAGCAACAGCGAAATCACTCCGGCGGGCGGCGTCGGCGTACTGAGATTCAATCGCGATGGCGAGATCACAGACAGCTACCCCATCCTTCGAAACACCCGCCAAAACTGTGCTGGTGGCCCCACGCCCTGGCAAACCTGGCTATCTTGTGAAGAAGTTCCCGACGGCAGGGTTTACGAATGCGATCCTTTGGGCACACCGGATACCGCAAGAGAACTCCCGGCGCTGGGCATTTTTAACCACGAAGCGGTTGCAGTCGATCTCACAACGAAAACACTCTACCTTACAGAAGACTCGGGAAGCGGCCGGTTGTACCGGTTCAGGTCCGGCGGTATGGCCGCATCCATCAATGGAAAGCCGGGGCTGGATATGGATAACGGAATCCTGGAGGTCCTGGAAATTGAGGGCTTCGAAGCCGGCGCATATCAACAAGACCTGGCCGAAGCCCGAACGGTGAGGCGGGTTCGCTGGGTACCCGTTCAGTCCCCGGACCGACCTCAGAGCCAGGTCCGTTCGGAAATCGAGATTGCTACTGGCGCCGGGGCCCCAGGCACTGTTTTCAAAGGCGGTGAAGGGATCTGGCTTCAGGAACTGCCGGAAGGCCAGCGACCGCAGGTGAGCGGCGCGAACAACCCGCTACGTGCGGTGGTCTATTTTGCCTGCAAAGGTGACAACCGAGTGTACGCCCTGGACATCGATAACGACTTGATAGAGGTTGTATTCGACAACGAACAACTGATCGCCCCCGACACCCCGTTCGATGATGTTGATAACATCACCATATCACCCATGGGTGATGTCATTGTCGCCGAAGACGGCGACGCTATGCGACTGATGGTAATGAACCCCAATGGTCCGTCAAAAATCCTGTTGCAGATACCCGGTGGCGGCAGTGAACTGACTGGCCCGGCGTTTACCGGTAATGGCCGGTTCCTCTATTTCAGTTCTCAAAGAGGCAATGCCGCAGGCCCCGGGATTCCAGGGCTAGGCATAACCTATGAGCTGACAATACCAGAACGTTTTCGAGCTGGTTGATTTCTAGGCAGCCAGATAATCGCCACAGGCAATTCCCGGGGTGTGCGGGTAAATCTCACACGCCCTGATTCTGCGCATTGCTTTTTGGGGACGAGATCGAAAGGCCAACAGTCTCTGGAAAGGCTGCTGTGGGTTAGTGAGGTAAAAATAAAATGGAGGCGCGGGTCGGAATCGAACCGGCGTACACGGAGTTGCAGTCCGCTGCATAACCACTCTGCCACCGCGCCGGGTAAGCCTGGATTCTGGCTTATGCTCTCAGGAGGCGTGAGAGACTTGGAAATTGGAGCGGGAAACGAGATTCGAACTCGCGACCCCAACCTTGGCAAGGTTGTGCTCTACCAACTGAGCTATTCCCGCTCTTCGTCTAGAGGCTTTGCCTCGTCAACGGCTGCGTATTCTACGGATTCCGCCGGGGGCGTCAACACCTTTTTTTCAAGTTTTTGTTTTTACGGCAATTGTGAACAAACTTTAGCCAAAACCACCGGTTTTTGTCATTTCCGGCCAACCCATCAGAACCGTTATCTGCGCAATGGTTTATCGCCCCCACATCTTTCAGAATCCATGACACCCAATCACATTATCAGGCAGACCAATACCATGCGCGTTCCCGCAACCGTCATCGCTACCCTCTTTACCCTGTCAACCATGGTGGCCAGCCACGCATCTGGCGAAGGATGGACGCCCAAGCAGCAAGGCAAGGAACGGTCTGACATCAACACCTATGTCAGGACCGTTTCGGATACACCAATCAAACAGTTCCGCGGTGTGGTTGAAATCCAGCACTCTATGGTGGCTGCGCTATCGGTGATTGATGACATCTCCCTGTGCCAACAGTGGATCTACAACTGCCAGGAAGCCAACTACCACGTTACAGATGACGGTGAGCGGCTACTGTGGATGAAATTTGATGGCGTTTGGCCAGCCTCAGACCGGGATGTGGTGATGAAGTCCGTATTCCTTCAGGACGAACCGGGTGGCGCTGTCACGGTGCAATCCACGGGCCGCCCGGATGATGCCCCGCAGCAATCCGGTTACGTGCGCATCCCCATGCTGGATAACAGCTTTTTGGTAGAACCGCTTGAGGATGGCTGGATACGGGTAACATTCACCACCCATATGGATCCGGGAGGTCTGGTGCCCGCCTGGGCGGCCAATATTGTGGCTACCGATGCACCAATTCGAACACTGGAAGGGTTAAAACGGATGATGGAAACATCACCCTATCGTGACTATTCAACGAGCGCGCCGCCGAAAGAATTGGTCGAGAAGCACAACCTGCGCTTCCCGACCGGCGATTCCTGAGCTACCTCAGCTATTGCCACCACGGGCCGCGCGATTGCCTGCCACCTGGGTAGCACTGTCGCAGTTAAGGAAGCTGGAGGTCTGCAGCCAGTTCTGGTCCGGGTAGTATTTGAAGACCAACTGGCCACCTTTGAGGTTGTCCACCACGGTTTGCACCACTTTCTGGTCTACCGCCGGGCAGCCATGACTGCGGCCGATGCGACCATACTGGTCAACCCAGTTGGTATTCACATAATCCGCACCATGAATCACGATAGCCCGCTGCCTTGCCAGGTCGTTGATGCCAGGCTCAAGTCCATCCAATCGCAGTGAGTAGCCATGCATGCCCCGGTAGGATTCACTGGCCTTGAACAACCCGATACTTGACTGGTGACTACCCTCGATATTGGAAAAGGCGGTTGCCTCTTCGTTGCCTGAGTTTCTGCCGTGAGCAACCAGATCCCGCAGCAGTAAATCGCCCTGCTCTAGATCAAAAATCCACATCCGCTCCTGGCTGGAGTGCAATGAGAAATCAATCACCGCAAGCCTTTCAGGCATGGCAACGCCGTTGGCGATGGCGCAGTGAGTGGCTTTGAAGGCTGCCTCAAGCACTTCCGGGTTCAGCTTGGGTGCAACACTGGCAAGACGGGCAAGCAACTGGTCATCCAATGACTGGGCCTGGGCCGGTATGGAAATGGCTAAAGAAACCGCCAGGCCGGAAAACAATGAAAAAACGCGTCGATTGTGATGCTTGGGCATGCACGTTACCTCAGGGATCAGGAAGATAAGCTACCTGCTTGAAAAGATGCCTTATTCTAACAGAGAATTTTGAGACGCCGTTCATTCCGTACAATTTTTAACCGTTCCCATACAAATGGTGGACGTTTGATCCGCCCTTCCCGCCGCATAACAAGACCGAAACGTGACCGGTCCGATCACCGGCAAGGTTACGGAAAACCAAAGATACTGGCAGACCCGTTCCGGAATCTTTAAGCTTGAGACTATCTTTTCTGCATACCGGACAAGGATTAACGGCACCTGTGGCGACTGATTCCGGCTATTCAACGACAGCACACCGCGACACCCCCGGTAACCTTGACTGCAACGGTGACACCCTGACTCTATCCGGCAGTTGGACCCTCTCCCATTATTCAGTACTCAACCGGCGGGTAACCGAGGTTCAGGCCAGCGGTGCCACGATCAACAACATTCAGTTCGACGAGCTAAGCCGGGTAGATACGGCAGGGGCGGCGCTTATCGCCCGATTAACAGGCCCGGAACAGGCACTGAGGTTTCTGCAGAATGCCAACCTGCCAGATGAACAGCGGGAACTTCTGATCACCGTTGCCGAGGCGATGGCAGGCGCACCCTGGCAGCCCGCCCGGAAAAACGCTCTGCTGGATTTTCTGGCCGACGTCGGAGAGAAAGTGACCGCCATTGCCCGCCTGCTCTGGATGCTTGCAGGCTTTATCGGGCAAACCCTCGCCACCCTGTTTTATATCCTGCCCCGGCCAAAGCGGTGGCGCATCACGCCATTTGTGGCTGCAGTGCATGACACCGGGCTGAATGCCCTGCCCATTGTTGCACTGCTGACCTTTCTGGTGGGCGCCGTTGTCGCCTTTCTGGGAGCTACAGTGCTGGAAGATTTTGGCGCAACGATTTACACCGTGAATCTTGTCGCTTTTTCGTTCCTGCGGGAGTTTGGCGTTCTGCTGGCAGCCATTCTGCTCGCCGGGCGCACCGCCAGCTCGTTCACCGCCCACATCGGCGCCATGAAGGTCAATGAGGAGCTCGACGCCATTCGTACCCTGGGTTTGAATCCGGTGGAACTACTTGTAGTCCCACGAGTTCTGGCCATGATGGTCAGCCTGCCGGTGCTCACCTTCATTGGCATGATCTCCGGAATGGTGGGCGGTGCCGCCGTCTGCGCACTGGTACTGGATATTCCACCAAGTCAGTTCATGGCCATCGTGGAGCGGGATATTGCCCTGAAACACTTTCTGGTAGGTATCGGAAAAGCCCCAGTGTTTGCCTTCCTGATTGCAGTTATTGGTTGTCTCGAAGGCTTCAAGGTGGCTGGCAGTGCCCAGTCGGTGGGCGAACACACCACCTCCAGTGTGGTTCAGTCGATCTTTATGGTGATCCTGCTGGACTCCATAGCGGCGTTGTTTTTTATGGAAATGGGCTGGTAAGTCATGCCGGAGATGAAACCACAGAAAGGCCACAGCCCTTCAACACCGGTGATCCAGGTGCGGGGACTGTGTAACCGTTTCGGTGATCACGTGGTCCATGAAAACCTGGAGCTGGACCTCTTTCCCGGAGAGATCCTTGGGGTTGTTGGCGGTTCCGGCACGGGCAAATCGGTTTTGCTGCGCAGCATCGTGGGCCTCAACACACCTTCAGACGGCCACATTCAGCTTTTTGATGTTGATCTCACAGAACTTTCTGGCACAGAGCGGTCTCTGTATGAGCAGCGATTCGGCGTGCTTTTTCAGGGTGGCGCCCTGTTTACCTCGCTGAATCTGAAGCAAAACGTTTCACTGCCACTGGTCGAGCACGCGGGTCTTACCCGAACGGAGGCCGAGGAACTTGCCCGGATGAAGCTGGCACTGACCGGGCTGCCAGCAGATGCCGCCCTGAAATACCCGGCCGAGCTTTCCGGTGGTATGGTGAAGCGAGCCGCCCTGGCCCGCGCCCTGGCGCTGGACCCGGAGGTGCTGTTTCTGGACGAACCCACAGCGGGGCTGGACCCGATCGGCGCGGCAGCGTTCGACGAACTGATCGTGACCCTGAGGAACGCCCTTGGGCTGACAGTATTTCTTGTTACCCACGATCTGGATACGCTGTATACAACCTGTGACCGGGTAGCCGTATTGTCCCGTAAAAAAGTGCTGGTGGCAGACACACTTGAAAACGTCGCCAAGACCGACGACGAATGGATACAGGAATACTTTCATGGCCCCAGGGGGCGGGCCGCGATTGATGCACATAACCGGCTGACCAGACAGGAGCCCGTTTAATGGAGCCAAAGGCCCATCACGTTATTATCGGACTGTTCACGCTGGTTGCAGTAACAGCTGCCCTGCTGTTTGCACTATGGCTGGGCAAATCGACTGCAGACCGCGAGTGGGCTTACTACCAGATAGGCTTTGATCACCCGGTGGGCGGGCTGTCAAAAGGCAATCCAGTGTTATACAGCGGCGTTCCGGTTGGCGATGTTCTCGAGCTGTCCCTGGCACCAGACAATCCCGCCCATGTTCGGGTGCTGGTGCGTGTGGATCGCGACATCCCGGTACGGGAGAACACCCGGGCGGAGCTGGTTCTTGCCAATATTACCGGCAGCATGAGTGTCCAGTTCACCGGCGGAACAACCGACAGCCCAGTACTTCAGGGTAACCGTGACAACCCACCGCTCATCAACGCACAGCCATCGGCGTTTTCCAACCTGCTGAACAACGGCGAGTCCATGATCTCCAGTGCAGAACAACTGTTAACCAGCATGAACCGCTTGCTCGCGTCGGAGAATCTGGAGAACGTATCGGCCATTCTGGACAACACACGCCTGGCAACGGAATCATTGCTCGCCAATCGGGAAGAGTTGCTTGCCCTGATGGCTCAGTTCGACACCGCCGCTATCCGCGCCGAGGAAGCCGCGATCAAGGTTTCTGACACATCGGACCGGGCGCGCCAAACCCTGGAGCGGGAAATCGCGCCGGTGCTGGAATCCATGACCCTGGCCCTGTCTACCTTGCAGCCTACCCTGAGCCGGTTGGACCGACTGACCGAAGACAATGAACAGGTGCTGGATGCAGGGATTCAGGGCTTGGGCGAGATAACACCTGTGCTCCGTGAAATGCGCAGTACTCTGAGATCTCTGAATTCGTTTACCCGAAAACTGGATGAAGACCCACTCGGAACATTACGGGGTGGCCCCAAGCTTAAGGAGTTTGAGCAATGATCAGACAACTCTTGAACTGTGTCCTGCTGTTGTCTGCATTTACAATCTCAGGCTGCACGGTTTTTCCACTCCCGGAGCCACCTAGAATCATGGATCTGGGTACTGACGGCGCCCCCACCGTGTTACCACAAACTCACAATGCCAGTCTCCGGGTTGAAACGCCCTTGGCATCGGCCCCGTTCGATGGTTCCCGAATTCTAATCAAACCGACACCTTATGAGTTTCAGGCCATTCGGGAAGCCCGCTGGAGAGACACTGCGCCCATAATGATTCGGGATCACGTGATCAGCCACGTCCGCACCAGTCAGGCATTTCGTAACGCGATTGTCGACACCAGCCCCGCCAACGCAGAACTCACCCTGGTGAGTGAACTTACGGCATTCCACGTTATGCATCAGAACAGTAAACTTCACGTTATCATACGGTTACACACGGAGCTGGTGCAAAATAATCAGCGCGAGAGTATCTGCGTTCGCAACTGGAACATTATGGAGCCGGTAGCCGACAGCCAACAAGAGAGTATCGTGCAGGGGTTCAGCAAAGCCGCAAATCGTCTGGGAAATGACCTGACCGGCTGGATGGCCGAATGCGTGGAACAGTCCCACAAAGCTGCCCAGAACTGATTGCCATCGCTCTCGTTCGCCATTAGAATCCAACGCGACTCAAGGTATGGGTCGACTTCCGATGATTTTCTTCACACATGGAGCGTGTTATGGCGGCCATTCCAGGCGTTGAATTCGTAGACAATACCAACCAACGCACCCCTTGCGTTCTGCTCCTCGATGTTTCTGCATCCATGGCCGGCGAACCCATTCGCCAACTGAACGAAGGCCTGAGAGCTTTTGCCGAAGAACTGCAAAAAGATCCCGTTGCCTCACTTCGCGTGCAGGTCATGGTGATTACCGTGGGCGGGCCAGAAGATGTTCGCGTGGTTCAACCATGGACCGACGCAGCCGACTTCAATGCTCCCTATCTGAGCGCCAATGGGCTGACTCCGCTAGGCCAGGGAATGCATCGTGCCCTTGAGGAGATTGCCAACCAAAAGGCGGTATACGACGCCAATGGCATCTCCAGCACACGCCCATGGGTCATCATGCTATCTGACGGCTGCCCCAACGATTATGGCTGGGAATCCTATGCTGATCAGGCTCGGCTGGAAGAAGAAAACAAACGGGTAATTGTATTTCCGATCGGCACCAACGGCGCCGACTTTGAAGCGCTCGGCAGGTTTTCAACCAAAACGCCAAAGAAACTGAAGGGCCTTCAGTTCCGGGAGCTTTTCGTGTGGTTGAGCCGAAGCATGTCGACAGTTTCCGCCAGTGTCCCCGGTGAAAGGATCAGCTTACCGGCCACAGACTCCTGGGCCGAAATAGAGGTTTAAGGTGGCGTTCCAGTTTGGCGGAGCTTCTGCCACAGGGAGGAGCCACCTCGACCGGGGGAAAGCCTGCGAAGACGCCTATCACATCGTTGAGGACAACGGTGGAATCGTTGCCTGCGTCTGCGATGGAGCCGGCTCTGCAGCCCAATCAGCGGAGGGCGCCGCGAGCCTTGCCCTCAACGTTTCAATGGCGTTGGGAGGAGAGATCGGCCAACTTCACCAGGCGTCCGCTGTCCTCGCATTGCAGGACGCAATCGAAGATACCCGCCGCGAGCTA
This sequence comes from Marinobacter excellens LAMA 842, assembly GCF_001574445.1. Taxonomy (NCBI): domain Bacteria; kingdom Pseudomonadati; phylum Pseudomonadota; class Gammaproteobacteria; order Pseudomonadales; family Marinobacteraceae; genus Marinobacter; species Marinobacter excellens. Next base: position 128,245 of record NZ_LOCO01000009.1, on the reverse strand, counting down.
CAACGAAAAGGCCCGCTGTTCGACTTCCATTCCACACTCTGCGGCATTGCCATGTCCAAAGACCAATGTCTTGTCTTTCATCTTGGCGACGGCGTTGTGATGGGAGTTAATCCGGACGACTGGTCAGACTTCGTCGTCAGCGAACCGGAGAACGGTGAATTTGCAGAGACAACCTACTTTTTCACGCTGCCGGAGTGGCGGGAATCGCTGAGAGTTTTCTGCGCTCCCCGGAAATATAGAACCTGGTTCCTCATGTCTGATGGCACCGCCAGTTTTGCCGTCAAGACTTTGCCTTGGCGGCCTACGCCTAACTTTCTGGTGCCCGTTCACAACTACCTCTCCAGCTTACAAGACACCGAAGCCCGCAATAAGGCGATCCTCAATACGCTACAGTCTGTCCAGGCCGACCGAATTACTGCCGACGACAAAACACTGGTATGGGTAAATGCGCAATACCAGAACTGACCTCACCCTTCGTTATCCCAACGGAACCACTAACTCTATCCGTCTTCGCAGCAAGCCATTGAATCAGGGGGCGGACGGCGTCATTTTTGCTGCTCCCAGCGGGAAACTGGCCTTGAAGCTCTATCACGAGCCATCCAAAGACCCGGAACGCCCGCAGAAAATTCAGCAGATGCTGTTGGCACCACCCGATGACGAAGGCATGGTCCATTTCGCCTGGCCCATAGCAAAGGTTGAGGACAAAAAGGGTGAGTTCGCCGGCTACGCGATGCCCTTACTCCCCCTATCAGAATACGCCAACCTGGACCTCCTGCTGACCCGAAAAGGCCGGGAACTGGGCAAACTCCCCCAATCTCGCGAATTTCGAATCAGGGCTGCTGGGAATCTCGCCAGGCGTGTCGCCCAGCTCCACGATCAAGGCCATTTTATTATCGACCTCAAACCAGCCAACATGCTGGTTAACCGAAGGACGGCCGATATTGTGGTTGTGGATTGCGACGGCTTTGCCATCCAGGGGAAGGACAGCTTTATTCCAGGCCATCAATACACAACCGGCTATATCGCACCAGAGGCCTGGCAACAGCAAGAGAAGCCGGAAGCGCTTGGTAAAGCCCAGGATCTCTTTGCGCTTGCGGTCATTATTTTCCAACTCTTGAACGAAGGGCTTCACCCCTATCAGGGGGTACCGCGGGGTAAACAAGCCATCCCCACAGATACCCAGAGTCGTATCGGTAGCAACCTTTTTGCCTACAGCACCCCGGCAAACCCGAAGATTCAGCCCTCTCCCTGGAGTCTTCACAACGACTTCCCGGCCCCGCTCGCTTCTGCCTTCAGAAACGCGTTTCGCCCTAACGTCCAACGACCCACTGCGAAAGATTGGGTCAGCAAACTAGACCGCGCTGTAAGCAGTCTCAAACGCTGCGCCAACAATACCGATCATGGCTTCTGGGGTGACGGCTGTGTGGTCTGCCAACAAGCTTTAGTGGAAGTGAAGGTTAAACGACCAAGTCCCAGGAAACCTCCAGCAACAGCCAGGCGACGAGCTCAACAGCACCCGCCACGGGTCGCTCAGCCAACCACTCGCACCCCGCGACCGACAACAACACGCTCAGGCTCCTCGCCTCTCGCCCAGATTGTGAGCATTGGTTTCTTCGTATTGCTGGTGGTTGGCTATTTTGCCCACCTGCATAATGAAAAAAAGCTTCGGGCCGAATGGCTCGCGGAGATTGAGGCCCGCGAGCAGGCACGCCAGGAAGCCAAAGACAGACAGGAGGAACTTGAAGCCCTGAAAATGCGGAATGCCTGGCGCGAGATTGGTGACCCTGCGTCGGCAATCACCGTGCATTCGAATTTCCATGAATTACCTGTGCCAACGAATGCGTTCTCAAGGCCTGCTTCCCAACCACCGGAAGGCCCACCGCCCATTGTTCCCCATTACTCTGTAGGGGCTTTTGACAATTATCGGCAGTTGCCGATCCTCGGTTACTCCCCTCCCAACATTGCTTGGGACTACCATCGCGGCGAAGTAGCCTCGATGATTACACTGGATCCGTTGTCCGACGACTACAGTGAAGGCCATCAGCGCTACTCGATTGGGCCGAACCACCGGGTAGACGAATGGCTGGTGCATCCGGCAAGCCAGGCACTCTACACTCGCAAATGCGGGTTTCAGATGAATTGCTACCATCTGGCCAGAACGGATCAAAATGGCGAGGAACGATTGTTTAAAGTCCTCGATGTCCAGGCAAACGATGGAACCGGCTTCCGTCAGACGATTCCGCCCTGGCACTTTGCCATTGATGCCAACGACGAACACGCCGTAATTGCTGATTCTGACCGACTCCGGATCTTTGCAACGTCAGCGCCCGAAAAATCCCTTGCTGAATTGGCCTATCCGGACGACTTGCAGGACATGCGCGCCTCGGATCTTGCCATAACGCCTGACGGGGAGACCATTTTCGTGGCGCTGTCCCGATATCGTAATTTCGGTATGGAATTCGCGGCCGCCGTTCTGGAATACACTTTTAACAATGACCAGCTCGTTCTGACCACCAGGTTTGACGAAATATGGCCGGACGATGGTTCCATTCCCGCGCCGTCGGTAGTTGTCAGCGACGATGGAAAAACCCTGGTGACTGGGAGTTATCATGACCTGGATGACGACTCATCTCGCTACAAAGCAATGGGGCAAACGGTTACGGCGAAGGTCGCCAAGGCAGGCATTCACATCTGGCGGCGCGAAACGGGCACTGATGAGTGGTCAACTGCAGGCCAGTACACGCTTCCGCGCCAGGACCTGCTGAAAACACCGGATAACCCCGCGGCGTTTGGCTATTCCTTAAGCAATGTCTTCGGTGCGAGCCATCGCTTCAACCTGGGTCTTCAACTGGCTCCTGATGGCAAGACCTTGCTGAGTGGTCTCGAGTTGGAGCATACACCTCAGCATAAAACCATCGCCCGCGCCTGGATTCTGGATTTGAGTGCGCCGCAACCTGCGGTCAGTCACAGGCTTCAGAACACCATACATCGGCGGGTGACGAACATGGACGTTGACCGGATCAATCCCTTTGTAAAGCTATCCAATAACGCAGATGAGGCGATTCTGGGATCGGCCATCTTCGCTAAGGATTCATTCAACCGGAACCCGCCGGGGCTCGAATTATCCCTGACGGCTTTCCGGCTCCGGAAATAAATCGCTCCAGGCCGCCCGCAGGTAAAGAAACATCGACCAGAGCGTCAGCACAGCCGCCAGATACAACAGCCCGATCGAAACATACGCCAGTAGCTGCCCCGGTGGAAACGCCAGCAGACCAACAATCGCCACCATCTGGGCGGTGGTTTTAATCTTGCCGATATAGGAAACCGCAACACTGGCCCGGCTACCCATTTCCGCCATCCATTCCCGCAAGGCTGAGATAACAATCTCCCGGCCGATGATGATGGTCGCCGGAATAGTCATCAGCACCGCGGCATGTTCTTCAATCAATACTGCCAGTGCCACCGCCACCATCAGCTTGTCTGCTACCGGGTCCAGAAAAGCGCCAAATGGCGTGCTCTGGTCGAGCTTGCGGGCAAGGTAGCCATCGAGCCAGTCGGTGATACCCGCCAGGGCGAAGATAACGGCACTGGCCATGTAACTCCATTGCATGGGCAGATAGAAAACAACCACGAACACCGGAATCATCACGATGCGAGACATGGTCAGTACGTTGGGTAAATTCATGGACTTCCTATTCATCATGCAATGCCGCGTAGATGGATTCAGCCAGTGACTTGCTGATGCCTTGCACTTTCGTCATTTCATCCACACTGGCTTTGCGAATTTCCTGTATGCCGCCAAAGTAACGGATAAGTTCCCTGCGGCGCTTGGGCCCAACCCCTTCGATACCTTCAAGGGTGGACTGCCGACGCTTTTTGTCCCGGCGAGCGCGATGGCCGGTAATGGCAAACCGGTGGGATTCATCGCGAATATGCTGAATCAGATGCAGGGCCGGTGAATCTGCCGGTACCCGAAAGACGTCGCCGGTCATGGCATCAATCAGCTGCTCCATTCCCGCCCGGCGGGTCACACCTTTGGCGACGCCAATCAGCGGAATGTCAGAGATCCCAAGTTCTTCAAACACTTCCCGGGCAATGTTCAACTGCCCTTTACCACCATCGATAAACACCAGGCTCGGGCGCTTGCCCTCACCGCTAACCAGCCGGCGATACCGGCGTGTCAGTACCTGCCGCATTGCGGCATAGTCGTCGCCAGCGGTCACGCCTTCAATGTTGTATAGCCGGTAATCGCTCTTCAGCGGCCCATTCTCGTCGAAAACCACACAAGATGCGACGGTATTTTCCCCGTGGCTGTGGCTGACGTCGAAACACTCCATGCGTGCCGGGGTCTCTGCCAGTTCCAGCAGGTCCCTCAGGGCGAGCAATCGCCGGTACACGGTTTCTTTGCTGGCCAGGTGGGTCAGCAGAGTCTGGCGGGCATTCGTCATGGCCAGTTCCAGCCAGCGGCGGCGCTCACCACGTACATTGCCACGGATACGGGTTTCCCGATTGGCGGCCTCACTCAGGGCTTCCGCCAGCAGCGCCTCACCTTCAACCGCCACGGGCACCAGAATATCCCTTGGAATCTCCCGGCGGGTATCGCCGCCAAAATAGTATTGGCCCAGAAACGCCGCCAGCAACTCACCTTCGGACTGCTCCAGTGAAAAGCGGGGAAAATAGTCCTTGGTACCCAGAACCCGGCCACCGCGCACGATGATCACCACCACACACACCACACCGGCATCCTGGGCAATCGCAATAACATCGGCATCACCACCCTCACCGTCGACCGACTGCTGCTCCTGTACATGGCGCAGATGGTTGATCTGATCCCGGTAAGCGGCAGCTTTCTCGAATTCCAGATTCTTCGATGCCGCTTCCATGGCATTCATCAGGTCATGGATGATGGCCGGGTTCTTACCCTCCAGAAACATGCTGGCGTGGCGAATATCCTGCTGGTAGTCCTCGGGGCTGATGTACTCCACGCAAGGCGCGGTACAGCGGTTTATCTGATATTGCAGGCAGGGACGATTCCTGTTTCTAAAATAGCTTTCACTACAGGATCTTATACGAAAAACCTTCTGTAGAACATTAAGACTTTCCTTGACCGCCCCGGAGCTAGGGAACGGGCCAAACCAGGTGCCACCACCCTTCTTGGTACGCCCCCGCCGGAACGTCAGCGACGGGTAGTCACTGTGGGACGACAGATAGATATAGGGGTAGGATTTATCATCCCGAAGCAGGATGTTGTAGGGCGGCCTCAGGGATTTGATCAGGTTTTGTTCAAGCAACAGTGCTTCGGTTTCGCTGCCGGTAATAGTGACTTCGATGGAGGCAATCTTGCCCACCAGGGCCTCGGTTTTCGGGGCCAGGCCGGTTTTTCGGAAATAACTGCTGACGCGTTTCTTGAGGTTGCGGGCTTTACCCACGTAGAGCACGCCGCCGGTGTCATCGTACATACGATAAACGCCGGGGCGCTCGGTCAGTTGCTTCAGGAAGTCTTTGCTGTCAAACATCCCGACGGTATCTTCGGGTTCAGACCTTGTCGGCATCCAGCAATCCAAGCCGTACTGCCATCAGTGCCAACTCGACATCGCTGGAGATCTCGAGCTTCTCGAAAATACGATAGCGGTAACTGTTGACGGTTTTCGGGCTCAGGCAGAGCTTGTCGGAAATGTCCTGCACTTTCTGGCAATCCACCACCATCATGGCGATCTGCATCTCCCGCTCAGACAACCGCTCGAACCGGGACAGCTCCCCGTCTTCCTCACGGTCACCACCCAGCGTTTTGAGTGCCATTTTCTGGGCGATCTCCGGGCTGATGTACCGCTGGCCGGAGTGGGCCTTGCGAATAGCCCGCACCATCTCCTGAATATCAGCACCCTTGGTGATATAAGCGGTGGCACCACTCTGCATGACACGGGCGGGGTATGGGTCGTCGGCACAGGCCGTTACAACAATCACCCGAATGGAATCATCAATACGCAATATTCGCCGGGTTGCTTCGAGGCCACCAATGCCAGGCATCCGAATGTCCATCAGGACAATATCCGGGCGGTCCTTGCGCACAAACTCAATCGCATCCTCACCGGATGAGGCCTGGCCAATCGCTTCAATATCGGGATTGTCAGCCAACATGCGGGTTATACCGGAGCGCACCAGCTCGTGATCATCAACAACCAGTACCCTGATCAAATGTCACCTCGCCATCAGGTATGAAAAAAACAGACTGATTGTAACGTTTAGAAAAGCCTACGGGTAGGCACCGCAGGCAAAAGCCTGCAGACAAACCAATAAAAGCTTTCAGACTTCGGCGGAAGGGCTGCCAAGGCCAGCCGTGTTCTCGACCGGATCAAACCAGACCACCAGATCGCCCCGGCGCACGGCAGACAGCACCCGCTCCCGCTCTGCCAGTGGATTCTCGGTGTCGTTCAACCCGTGGTAACGCGTGCAGTACTCCTCAGCCAGCCCTTGCAGCTGGTCTTCGGTCAGCAACCCGGCGTCCACCACAAATTTCTCTTCCCGGGGGTCCGCTTCCGGCTGCTGCGCTGCTTCGTCACTCATAAAACCTCCAATCAGTCGCTGTATGTTACGGTTTTATAGCGACGATCAGAACCCCCGTTGTTGGAGACACATGCTATTGATCCGCATACCGGGTTCGAAAGCCGGAGGCCAGCTGCCGCATAGATACAGACTCCTGCCTGAGCGACTCACTCACCCGACGCGCATTGTCCACGTTCTCCGTCAGGGTGTCAGCGCTGGCAGACAATGAGACAGCCCGGCGGCCTACCCTGCCGATTTCCTCGTGCTGAAGGCCAATGGAACTGCGGATATGATCGCTGTGCTGCTCCAGCTCATCGAACTGGTTTTTCAGTCGCTCCAGGTGAGTTTTAAGCGCCAAGAGGTTGCTCTGGTTCAACTCCCCCGCTTCTCGCATTTCCGCCAGAAGCCCATCGACACTACCAACGCCTGTTACAAGGTCCTGCACCCACTGGCGGATGTTGCTGGTGGACTCCGCCGTCCTTCGGGACAGTGTGCGCACCTCGTCTGCCACCACTGCAAATCCCCGACCATGCTCACCGGCCCGGGCAGCTTCTATGGCGGCGTTCAGCGCCAGCAAATTGGTTTGTTCCGCAATATCGGCAATCACACCGATTACCTGTTCGATCTTGCCCGTCGAGTCATTGAGGGCGTGAATGGACTCGGAAACCCGCGCTATCACCTCAACCGTATGCTCTGCCGCCTGCTCGCTGTTCCGCAAACCGCCCTGCACTTCCACATTGGCAACCACGGCCTGCCGGACCGTGACTGCCGACAGCTCTGTGGCTTGCTCAATCTGTGATGCCTGATCAGCAATTGAAGTCATCGACGCACTGACATCACTGATCTGTTGTCCCGTTTCCTCTGAGGCACGCTGCAAGGCTTCAGCCCCCTCATCAAGCGCCGCAGAACGCTCATCCAGGCCGGCCGCTGCACGACGGATATCGCCAATGAAACCCTCAAATCGTCGCACGAGGCTTTCCAGCGCACCGGCAACGCCCGCCACTTCGTCGCGGCCGCCCACCTCCGGCGTTCGTGACAAGTCAGACTCGGCCTCCATTGCCATCAATTCCCGCTCCATGTATTGCAGCCGCAAAATGACCGAATGCCTGAGCCACAGGGTCATGGCCACGACCACCACAAGGAACGCCAGGGAGCCCCCAAGAAGAACAACTCTCTGCCCCGAGAGGAACGCCAGCAAATCGTCCGCGCCAGCTGCCACATCGTCCCGACTGGCAGCCTGTTGCTGGTTTATGGCCTCCAGCATTGGCTCCAGCGCAGGAAACAGCTGAAAATCGACCACCTGGCCTACCCGGTAGTAACTTTTCTCTTCAATACCCTTGTCCATGTCGCCCATCAGAGCCAACACCCGATCAAACTCGCCTTGATGATCGACAGCCCAGTTGCGCAAACGCTCAGCCCCTTGCACGCGCTTCCAATGGTCACGCAAAGCGGTGTCCAGATAGTCAAACTCCGTCTCGATCTCATCCCATAACAGTAACTGCGCCTTTATCTTGAAAGCCAGGTCCTGAAGCCGGCGATGATCCTGCTCAAGATCCATCAGCACCCAGGTGTCCTGAAGATTGTTGCGCATGAGATTCTCGGAGGCATCCTCGGCCTTGAGAATAATCATCCAGGAAAGAACCGCCAGGCCTGTGACGGCAATAAGAGAAAGGACAGCAAAGAACAGGATGCGGGCTCGAACGGTGGACAGCATGACAACTCCAGACGGGAAGGTACCCGTGGAGGGTATGCCTGTTTTATGACACTTTTATTTCGGATTTCGCGTCAAATACTTGATTGCGCCTTTTTGCGCACTTCAAAACCCTGTTCCAATTCACTATCATCGCCGCTTTCATAACGTTTGGATGCTAATGAACCAGAACGCCTTCCGACTGACACTGCCAATCCTGTTTGGTTATCTGCCATTGGGCATGGCCTTCGGCGTGCTGTTCGCCACGCAGCTGGACTATGCCTGGTGGGTTGCGCCCCTGATGGGTCTGGTTATTTATGCAGGGTCTGGCCAGATACTCGCTGTTAGCCTGCTGGCCGCAAGTGCCGGACTGCTGGAAGTGGCTGTGGCCATGTTCGTGCTTAACGCCAGGCACCTGTTTTATGGGCTTTCTCTTTTGGGGCAGTTCCGCGGTGCCGGTTGGCGCAAGGGCTATCTGATATTCGGTCTCACCGATGAAACCTACTCGCTGCTTACCAGCAGGCCGAGGACACCTGATCGCCAACACGAGCAAGCCATTGATTTCAGAATTACGCTGTTCAACCAGCTTTACTGGATAACGGGCTGCGCCATTGGTGCCCTGCTTGGTGAGCTGGTCGCTTTCGACAGCACCGGTATTGAGTTTGCACTGGTAGCGCTGTTCATCGTTCTGACCATTGAGCAATACAAGGCCTTGGGCAACACTTTTCCGCTCTGGGCGGGCGCACTGGCGGCGGGCTTGGCCATGTTGCTGGTACCGCCAGCCCATCAGTTGATTGCAGCGATTACCCTGGTCACAACCACCCTGCTGCTCCACTACTGGAAGCTGCACAAGCGCACAAACGGCGGTGAGGTAAGCCATGGCTGAGCAGTATTATCTGGCGGCCTTCATTGCGGTGTCTGCCGGTGCAACCTTTGCAACCCGTGTGGTGCCGTTCCTGTTTTTCGAGCGCCACACCGAGCACCCCCTGGTAAAGCATATCGGCCGCTTTCTACCGGCAGCTGTCATGGCATTGCTTGCGGTGATTTTTCTTCAGAGGTCGGCAAACTGGAACGCCAGCGCGCCAGGGTTGGACGCCTTAGTTCCAGGGTTGCTGGTGGTCATCATTCACTTGTGGCGGCGTAACGCGCTTCTCTCCATAGCCGCGGGTACTGCCGCATACATGACCATTCAGCAAGCAGGCTGGCTTACGTAGTGTCCCGTCTGGCTAGTTCCTTAACCAGACGGGATACCAGATCAGGGCGTACCTTCAACATTGGCAACCAGCCTGGAATCTTCCAGCGCCGCCGTGCGGTGCTTGACCACACCTTTATATTCCGGGCTCTCAATCATGGCCAGAAAGGCATTGATCGACGGGTAGCGCACCAGCAAGACCTGATCCCAGGACTCATCGGGCGGAGCAATCAGCGAACCTACAGAGCGGCCCGACCAGATCACTTCAGCACCAACGGTGCGAACACATTCCGCAGCTTCTTCCATATATCGCTTGTAGGCATCACGGCCTGAACAATCGTGAGCGTCATCCTGGTAAGCAGCCCGGTCGCGAAACCGTAAAAGATTCAGCATCACAACGGGCTGATCTTTGGGGGTTTCCTGCAAAACTTTGCGGAGCTCTTCCTGAGATGGATTGATGGTCGCCATGCTTGTCCCTGTTCATGAGTGTGAAAACGTTACGGAACATCGAAGCCGTGTAACGAACAGTAAACCAATTTACTGAAATTTGCACCCGTTCTGGATTAACGTCGCAGGACTCAGGATAAGCGACAGGAAAACAAAAAAACCCAGCATTTCTGCTGGGGTTTCATATTGGCGGAGAGGGAGGGATTATTCGGCCCTCTCCCCTTCGGGGTCGTCGTCGCTATGCTCCGACGTTCCTACGGCTGCTGCGCAGCCTACGGTCGAACCCGCGAGGATTCTCACCCGCCCTCACAGCCAATAAAAAACCCCAGCATTCCTGCTGGGGTTTCATATTGGCGGAGAGGGAGGGATTATTCGGCCCTTCGGGCCTCTCCCCTTCGGGGTCGTCGTCGCTATGCTCCGACGTTCCTACGGCTGCTGCGCAGCCTACGGTCGAACCCGCGAGGATTCTCACCCGCCCTCACAGCCAATAAAAAACCCCAGCATTCCTGCTGGGGTTTCATATTGGCGGAGAGGGAGGGATTCGAACCCTCGATACGCTATTAACGTATACACACTTTCCAGGCGTGCGCCTTCAGCCACTCGGCCACCTCTCCAATAAACTGTTTCAAATCAGCGATGTCGTCGCTCATTTGAGGGCGCAAACTTTAATGGTTTTGGGGGCGTTTGGCAACTGTCTCCGGTGAGATTCCCGAAAAATTTGTTTGATCGGGGATAATTGCTCATTCTTATAGTCAAATTCATTAATCCGGAGCGAATAACCATGCTGATGAAAGCCGAACAATCCACGCTGTTGCTTGTTGATGTCCAGGAACGGCTGATGCCCGCCATAAGTCAGGGCGAGGAAGTGGTTGATCGTTGCACCCTGCTGGCCACCATTGCGGGTGTACTGGAGGTTCCGGTGGTTGGCACAGAGCAGTTGCCCGAAAAGCTGGGACCGAATGTTGAGTCGGTGCGAGAGCTGTGTAACGTTACGGTGGGCAAACATCACTTTGATGCCTGCCCGGACGGCCTCATCGATCAATTACCCGAAGGGCGGCAACAGATTGTCATCGGCGGCTGCGAAACCCACGTATGTATGCTGCAAACCGCGCTGAGTTTGCTGGATGCCGGCTACAAGGTTTGGGTGGTTGCTGATGCCACCGGCTCCCGTAACGACTTCGACCGGGATGTGGCGCTTGACCGCCTGCACCAGAGTGGCGCCCGGATTGTCACTACCGAGATGGTGGCTTTCGAGTGGATGGTGCATTGCAGGCATCCCCGATTCCGGGATATTCAGGCGCTGATCAAATAACCGGACCAATGAGGTGTTCATGCTGAATATGGATTTCTCCCAACGGGTGGTGATTCGAACTGCCGAGCAACCCTGGGTTGCCAGCCCCGCCGCCGGGGTTGAACGCAAACCCCTGGCCCGGGAGGAAGCCGAACGGGGGCACGCGACCAGCGTGGTGCGTTATCTGCCGGGCTCAGCCTTTGCCCGCCACGAGCATCCACTGGGCGAGGAAATTCTGGTACTCGAGGGGGTATTCTCGGATGAAACCGGTCACTACCCTGCAGGGACTTACCTGCGCAATCCACCGGGTAGCGGGCATGCGCCCTTCAGTGAACAGGGCTGTACCTTATTGGTAAAACTGCACCAGTTTGATAAACGGGATACCGCCACGGTTCGTGTCGATACCAACACCGCAGAATGGTTGCCTGGTATTGGCGGGCTGCAGGTAATGCCGCTGCATGAGTTCGAGCATGAGCATGTGGCACTGGTTAAATGGCCAGCCAATGAAGTATTTCAACCCCATCGGCATTTTGGTGGCGAGGAAATCTTTGTACTTAGCGGAGAGTTCTGCGATGAGCATGGCCGTTATCCCGAGGGAACCTGGTTACGTAGCCCACACCTGAGCCAGCATCACCCGTTTGTTGACCAGGAAACGGTCATCTGGGTGAAGACCGGTCACCTCCCCTTAGATTGATTTAACCAAAAGCGGCCCCTCGAGAGGGGCTGAAATAGAGCACTATCCCGACTACAACATCATCAGACACCACCTGGCTAAGAGGCGAGATTGGTGCGCCAACCGGGTTGGCCAAACTCATCACTGCCGAATCGTTCGTGGCCATTACCAATAGCCATCCCTTCACCAGCCGGCACTTCGAATACATGGTAGGCCTCTGGTCCGAAGGGATCGAGGGCGGTATCCAGGTACTCATAGGCATCTGGCACCGGCTCGCCGGACATGGCAACCCTGAATTGCCGTTCCACCATCGGGACCGTAACACTCAGAGGCTGCTGCACCCAGAGAAAAACAGCCTTCTGGGCGACCAGATACTCGCACCGAACCACCTTGCATCCCTCTCGCAGGGTCAACGTGGTCGGCTCTTTTCCAGGCTCAAGACGGAACTTGTGAATGGTTTTCATGGCGATACTCCTTCAGAGGTTGCCAGACACAATTCCACTATGCACCGCCAGAGACTTCGAGAAAATAAGATTTATTGAGCAGGAATCATCGATATTATCGAGGCTGATCAAAGCCGCTACAGATTGCCCGCACACCTTCATGGGCAACCTTCCGGCTTCGGGTGATGGCGTAGAGTTGATCGGTTACCGCTTTGACAGGAGCAATCTCCTCCACCTGATATTGGCGGCACACTTCCTCCTTTATCGCCGTTGGCGCCGCAAATACGCCCAACCCTTCCCGTCCGAACACCTTGATTAACGCGCTGTCGTCTACCCTGGCCACCAGGTCCATCCTGACATTGCTGATGGTCAGCCAGTTCATCAACTTCTGAAAATACGGCGCATCCGTGGCGTTGGCCAGCAAGGGCTGATGATTGAGAGAGGCCGGAAAGTCGTCCCGAAGCCGCCCAGCCATCTCCGGGGCGGCAAACAAACTGATGGTAGACGATGTCAGGGGATGAACCGCGAAGCGATCTGTGACCGCTTCGGTCTGAGGCATACGGTCTGTCAGCACGACGTCGAGTTCTTTGCGTTTGAGACTGAGCAGCAAATCTTCCGCGCGACCTGTCCGGCAATCCAGGTTGACTCGCCTGTTCAGCTTCAGAGCCGGCTGCAACAACTGAAAAGCAATCAGCTTATGAATTGACGCCGAAACGCCGGCCGCTAATCTCAGAGGGCGATCAGCGGGGGCCAGGCGCAAGGTTTCAGACAGCTCCCCAGTCAGTGCAAAAATGTCGTTGGCGTAGGACTGAACCAATTGCCCCAGTTCAGTCAGGACCAGACGCCGCCTTTCCCGGCTGAACAACTGCCCTCCGACTGATTCCTCGAACGTGGCAAGCTGGCCACTCAGGGTTTGCGGCGCAAGATCGAGCAGCTCGCTGGCTTTGGCAATCGAGCCCTCACGGCTGATGACCCAGAAATAATAGAGGTGCCTGAGATTGAGCTGATCCATGGCGTAAACCTAGTTTGTGGTGGCTCTTCGTGACCGCAGCAACCAAACCGACATCAACACACTGTGCAGCACCAATAATGGTACCGCCACCAGTAGCAGGCTTGCCCAGCCAACCGAAGCCAGTACAGCGCCAGCACTCAAGGCCGCTGTCGCCTGAGCCGTGAACACCATCATGTCATTCAGGCCCTGCACACGGAAACGCTCAGACTGCTGGTAACCCTGGGGCAATAGGGTTGTCCCGCCAACGAACAGGAAATTCCAACCCACGCCCAGCAGCAGTAACGCCCACAAATAATGATGAAAGCTGATACCGCTGGCCGCCAGCAGAATGCACGCCAGGTAGGCCAATAATCCCGCCGCCATCATCAAGGGGATGCCGACAACACGGGTCAGCCAACCAGAAATAAGAGACGGAAGATACATGGCCATAATGTGTAACTGAATAACCCGCTTGGCATCATCCAGATCATGCCCGGCCATTTCGGTCATGCTCAAGGGGGTTGCAGTCATGATAAAGCTCATCACCGCATAGCCGATGGCGGCGCCGCTGATAGCCGTCCACACCAGCGGATTTGCCAGTATCTCCCTGAGCGGGCGACCCCCGCCAACCACGGTTTCCGGGACCCGCTCTGCCTTGGCGCGATACCCAAACGCAAGAATGATAAACGCCAGGGCCTGAACAACGGCCAACCCGACCCAACTGTAAAGGAACGGGAAGGATTCAGATTTCCCACTGCCCAGGCTAGCTACTTCAGGCCCCAACCAGGCCGCAACCAGGCCTCCCAGCAGCACTCTTGCAGCTGCCGAGCCGGCTATGTCCGGCGCTACCGACTCCATCGCCGCAAAGCGATACTGGTGCACCACGGCCAGGCCCGAACCGCCCAGAACGGCAGCAAGGCACATCAGGGTAAAGTGCGATTGCCAGGAAGCGTACGCACCCAGCAAACCGGCGAGAATGCCTGCAAGTGCGCCGAAAAGCATCACCTGTTTGCGCCCTATCCGCTCCATCAACCATGTCGCCGGCTTTATGGCCAGAACCGTGCCGACCACTACCAGCCCGACCGGCAAGGTTGCCAACTCTGGCGCAGGCGCCAGCAGTCGTCCCTGAATAGAGCCAATAAATACGATAAAAGGCGCGGTGCACATGGCCAGCGCCTGGGCCGCCACCAGCACCCAGACATTCAACGGCATGAATTATTTCTTCCTGTAGATAATGCCGGGATGGCATTGAACCATTTCGTACAGATCAGGCAGGCCGTTCAGGGATTCAGAGGCACCCAGAATCAGGTAGCCGCCCGGATTCAGCGCCCCGTGCATGCGGGTAAGAATGTCCTTTTTGAGGTCTGCGGAAAAATAGATCAGCACGTTCCGGCACATGATGATATCGAATTTGCCGAGCATATACCGCTCAAGCAAGTTGAGTTCTTTGAACTCAACCATGGCCTTGATCTGCGGTTTGATCTGCCACCCGCCGTTAGGTGATGGCGTAAAAAACTGCTTCTGCCGCTCCGGGGAAAGCCCGCGACCTATCGCAATCATCTCATATTCACCCCGCCGGGCCACTTCCAGCACGCTTTTGGAAATATCGGTCGCGGTGATCTTTACGTCACGCAGCTTGCCGGGGCGAATGCGCCGGAATTCGTCCACCACCATGCCTACCGAGTAGGGCTCCTGCCCGGTTGAGCAGGCGGCAGACCAGACACGAAGCGGTTGGAGCGAATTGCGCTCGGCGAACTCCGGCAACAGCTTGTCCTGAAGAATACGGAATGGGTGGTTGTCCCGAAACCAGAGGGTCTCGTTGGTGGTCATGGCATCGATAACCAGCTCACGCAGGCCGCTGCGCCCCACCCGCTTCAAGCGATCGAGAAGCTCACCCAGTGAATTCAGGTTGTTCTCCTCAAGAATCCTGCGTAGACGGCTCTTCACCAGGTACTGCTTGTTGTCACCCAACAGAATGCCACAAGCGTCCTGCAGGAATGTCTTGAAGGCTTCGTATTCCTGAGGCGTAATTTCCGCTTTCATTGGATCTCTATCGTGGGTAAGTCCATGAGCCGAGGCATCAATTCTGGTCAATAATTTCCATCACGCGCTCGGCAAGCTCATCCGGGCTGAATTTCGCCATAAAATCATCGGCACCGACCTTCTGAACCATCGCCCGGTTAAAGACGCCACTCAGGGATGTATGGAGCATCACATACATGCCGCTGAGCGCCGGATTCTCTTTGATTCTGGTAACGAGGGTGTAACCGTCCATCTCCGGCATTTCCACATCGGAAATGATCAACGATAAGTGGTCTCGGGCAGTGGAACCATCCCCCGTAATCTCCTTGAGGTAGTTCAACGCCTGTTTACCGTCATTCTTGGTGACCACTTCCATTCCGATCGCGGTCAGGCAGCGCTCGATCTGGCGCCTCGCCACAGACGAATCATCAACAACCAGTACCGGCAAATGCCCGGGCACACGCTCGGCGCTGCGAGTTTTCAGCTCTTCGGTGACATCTTCCCTGAGCGGAGAAACTTCTGCAAGAATCTTTTCTACATCTATGATTTCTACAAGTTTGTCTTCAATTTTGGTGACCGCCGTCAAGTACACATCCTTGCCAGCCCCCTTGGGTGGCGGGAGGATATCTTCCCAGTTCATATTCATGATCCGGTCGACACCAGTCACCAGAAAGCCCTGAGTTTTACGGTTGTACTCGGTAATGATGACAAAGCTTGTTGCCAGCTCTTCCTGTGGAATGCCTGCCATGCCAATGGCCATGCTCAGGTCGATGATGGGGATGGTCTCGCCACGGATATGGGACACGCCCCGAACCACCTGGCGGCTGTTAGGAATCGATGACAATTTCGGGCATTGAAGGACCTCCTTCACCTTAAAAACGTTGATCCCGTATAGCTGCCGCCCCCGCAAACGGAACAACAACAGCTCAAGCCGGTTCTGACCAACCAGCTGCGTACGCTGGTTAACGCTGTCCAACACCCCTGCCATAACTTTCTACTCCCGGCATGCCAACGATCGGCACAGAATTTGCTCAGTTATTATTAAACAACTTGCTTACGCGAACCCGGACCAAAACATTGACGCCGGGTGTCCAATCAGGGTTAACGGCCCCAGCGCCATTTTCCTTAACGGAACTCGCGTAAATATGCCTAACTGACAGCATAGGACAAAGCAGTGCAGATGCGAACCATCTTTTTAGCGACCTTTTGCCTATCGACCCTGGGCCTGAATGCCGCGGCTGCGGCCACCACTGCAAGCGAGATACGCGATGCCGCCGGTCAATTTATCGAAACCTGGGCCGACGAGCAGCGCCAGCAACAGTACGAGGTGAACTTCACCGTCGGCAGCATCGACAGCCGGCTTAGCCTGGCTGCTTGCGAACAGGCACTCGAAACCGCGTTTACCAACGATCCCCTACGTACCACATCGCCATCGGTGATGGTGTCCTGTGCCGGGGAGCGGCCATGGCGGATGTTCGTCACAGCCAGTGTCGAAGTACACGGCCCTGCCCTTGTGGCGGCTCGGCCTCTGGCCCGCGGTGAGCGCATCAGCGGTGAACTTTTGCAGGAAAAACAGGTGCAGATCAACGCCAGCCGCCGGGGCATTCTCACAGATATTGAACAGGTATCCGGCATGCTGGTGAGGCGACCAGTTAATGCAGGGTCGCTGCTGACGCCAGATCTGCTCGAAGCTCCCAATGCCGTTGAGCGGGGCGATCATGTTATCATCACCGCCAAATCCGCGGTGTTCTCGGTCAGTTCCCGAGGCAAGGCGCTGGCCAGTGCCAGTGTCGGCGAGCAAGTGATGGTTGAGAATCTGCAATCAGCACGCACGGTTCGGGCAACGGTCACGGCTCCTGGCCGGGTGGAAATTGCCATGTAACGGAAAATCCGTGCCCAGCGGCAAATTTTTTCCGTTTTTTTCTAAAGGTCGGCTAAACGCTGCCGATAAGCAGATATAAACTCGATTCCGCCGCCTCTGAAGGTGGCCACAGGCAAGCAGGTATCCCTATGTCAGTTGACTTAAATGGAATTGGCCCCGGCCAGGTCAACACCACCAGAACCACGGCCGACAAAGCAACAGGTAGCCAGAGTACGCCCTCCACGGCTGGAGAGCAGGCAAAGGCTCAAAGCACGGCTGCCCGCGGCGACAACGTCAGTCTCAGCAATCAGGCCAAAAACCTGAAGCACCTGGAACAGAAACTGGGCGATTACCCGGAAATGGACGACGACCGCATTGCGCAGATTCGCGCAGCACTGGAAGATGGCACCTACAAAATTGATGCAGAGAAACTGGCCCAGAAAATGCTTGAGATGGATAAAAGCATTTTCGGGTGAGTAAAACATGGCTGCAATCATTGAATTGAAGACCCTTCTCTCAGAAGACATCCGCCAGCTTGAAACCCTGGCGGATCTTCTCAACCAGGAAAAACAACTCCTGGCGTCCTCCGACATCGCTCCGCTCCAGGAAATCACCACTCAGAAAAACAACATCCTGACGGATATCCGTGAGCGTGCGAAACAAAAGATCCGCCTGCTGGTGAACATGGGGTACCGACCGGATGCCGGCGAGCCCTCGAGGTTTATCCGTGCCGGTGGTATGGAAGACCTTTACCAACTCTGGAAAACCGCCGATGGGCGCCTTCGTGCCTGCCAGGAACTGAACCAGAACAACGGTCGTGTTGTCGGACACCTTCAAAAACGCCTGACGAGGCTCACGGACATCTTCCGTGGCGCCTCTGCCCAACAGAAGCTTTATGGCGCCAAGGGCGAACAAACCAGTGTATCCAGCGGCAACATTCTGGCCAGCGCCTGACCGACCCGGCAAACAAAAACGCCCGGATGAGCTATCCGGGCGTTTTTCGTTAGATTCACCTTACCCGTTCATTAACGGGTGTAGATCGTCATCTGGGAATCCGGATGAAACCGTATGTTGTGAATGCTGACGTTCCCCATGGATGGACTCTGATTGCCACTCACGCGGATATTGTCCATCCGGATCTCCTCAATCCGTTCGGGAAACGCCAGCCTCAAGGCGCCATCCTCTCGAATGGAATAGCGGGGCTCACCCTCCCTGTAGTGAACACCAGAGATGGTCAGGTCGGAATCGAGGAAACTGAGCACTGGCACAAAAATGTTGGCGGCCAGCTTGATTCCCTCTACTGAATCGAGTCCGGCGAGTTCCGGGTCATCAACCGCGCCGCCAGCATTTCCCGGCATTGCGGCAACCGTTTCAATACGCTCCAGCAAGCCCACACTGCTTTGAGCCGTTACGCCGGCCATATCGCTGTCAGACAGAGGCGCAAAGCCCCCCTTTTCATATAACTGACCGGCCTGCGCAGGCATGGATGCCGCGCTGGTATTGCCGGCCGCCAGCGACACCAACGGCTGAAACGGCAACGTCACCATGGTAACCAGCGCTGCCGCATTACGATAACGGGCCTGGTGTTTGAGAACGCGATGCAGTTCCTTGTCAGTCACCCAGCCAGCGGCGATCAACACTTCGCCCAGGCGCTGCCCGGTTTCCCGCTGCAACAACAACGCCTCGTCCAGCTGACCTTCCGACAAATAGCCACGATTGATCAACAACCGGCCAAGCCGGGACTTTTCTTCAAACCCCTTACGGATTCTCACTAGGCTCCTCCCGCATTCAGAGTGATCACCGTACAACCAGGCCCGGTATTGATAATGATTAAAGCGTAGCCCAATCCCCTGGCCTACGCTGTTCTGATTTGCACTTATTCAGGTAAGGATCTGTTAAGATCTTCGCTAATTTTGTTCTATCCGGATTGTCTCAGGATTCCTGATAACAACTGAAACTGTGAGAGCCTCTGAAATGACAAATACCGTAAAACCCGTATTAACTGTGATGTCCGTCCTGTTTGCCGCCATCGCTGCCCTGATGCTGGCCACTCCTATTCAGGCCGAAGAACTGCCGAAGGTTCGCTTTGTTACCTCTGAAGGGGCCTTTGAGCTTGAGTTGCGCCCTGACGTAGCCCCCAAAACCGTGGAGAATTTCCTCTCCTATGTCGAAGACGGATTCTACGACGGTACGATCTTTCACCGGGTGATTCCCGGCTTTATGATTCAGGGCGGCGGATTAACCGAAACCATGGCCCGCAAACAGACCAAAAACCCCATCGTTAACGAAGCCTCAGCAACCCTGCCTAATCTTCGGGGCACCGTGGCCATGGCCCGAACCAGCTCCCCAAACTCAGCAACCTCTCAGTTCTTTGTTAACGTCGCCAGAAACGATTTCCTGAATGCTGGTGTGCGTGGTGCGGGCTACGCGGTCTTTGGCAAAGTCACCGAGGGCATGGGCGTGATCGACAAGATTGCCGGCGTACAAACCGGACATCGCCAGGGCATGGCGGATGTTCCGGTTCAGGCCGTCGTGATCGAGAAAGTGACTCTGGTTAATATTGAAGACTGAGCCCTATGCACTCCCCCTGCCTGCCACCGGCCATGGAGCCGGCAGATCTTATCTGGCGCGACGGCGTACCCGAATCCACCCGGTTTGGAGACGTATATTTCAGCAGGGACAACGGCCTGGCAGAAACCCGGTATGTTTTTATCGGGCATAACCAGTTGCCGGAGCGGTTCCAGCAGGTGCCAGACACCGGCCACTTTGTGATCGCTGAAACCGGTTTTGGCACGGGCCTGAATTTTCTCGCCGCCTGGGCGGAATGGTTAAAGCAGCGCCCGGCCGATGACAACGCCATTCTGCACTTTGTGTCGGTAGAACGATTTCCCCTGCGCCGTCAAGACCTCGAAAAGGCGCTGTCGTACTGGCCCGAGCTAAGCCCCCTGGCAACGGAGCTTATCGAACATTACCCTCCACTGATCAAGGGCACTCACCGGCTGGTGCTGGCCGGAGGTCGGGTTCGGCTGACCCTGTATTTTGGCGATGTCCTGGATGCCTGGAAGGATCTCACTTTTTTCGCCGATGCCTGGTTCCTTGACGGCTTCGCCCCGTCGTTAAACCCGGACATGTGGCTGGACGATGCCATTGGTCTGATCACCAGCCATAGCAAGCCCGGAACGACCCTGGCCACGTTTACCGCCGTTGGCCGTGTGCGGCGCAGCCTTGCAGAGGCCGGCTTCGAGATCGCAAAAGTCCCCGGCTTTGGCCGCAAGCGGGAAATGCTTGCAGGTATATACGCGCCAGGGAATACCACTAATCAAGAGGCGAGAACTGGCACGGTTGCCGTTATCGGTGCAGGAATTGCCGGCACCCTGCTCGCCCGCAATCTGGCGGAACGGGGTGTACAGGTGCTGCTGCTGGACAAGGCGCCCCACGCCGGTTCTGCGGCATCTGGCAATCCCCAGGGCGCGCTCTATGTAAAACTTGGTGTGGAGTACAACGCACAGACTGAGCTTGCCGCAACTGCCCTCAGTTTCAGCCAACGTTTCTATCGGCCCTGGCAAAACCGCTTCTGGCACCCAACGGGGCTGCTGCAATTGGCGACCGATGATCAGGAAGCTGACCGCCAACGGCGGTTCTGCGAGCGCAATGAATACCCGGATAATCTGCTGGAACCCGTGGATGCAATCAGGGCGAGCGAACTGGCAGGGATTCCCGTCGATACTGGCGGTCTCTGGTTTCCCGGTTCTGGCTGGCTTGAGCCTGCAAAGGCCTGTCAGCAGCTGGCTGAGCACCCGCTGATCGAAACACGATTCAGTTACCAGGTCGTCAACCTTCTGCCATGTAACAATCAATGGTGTATCCGCAATCACTCTGGCGAAGACTGCCGCGCAGACGCGGTGATCATTGCCGGAGGCCACGAAAGCCCCGCCTTGGTGCCCGTAGCCGGGCAGCTCCGTTTGAAAGCGATCCGCGGTCAGGTTACTGAACTACCGGAGGCAAACTTCAACCTACCCCAAACGGTGATCTGCGGGACAAAGTATCTCAACCCTGTTCAAGGCGGCAGTGCAGTCACCGGGGCGACATTTGACCTTAAGGACGAGACCCCCTACCCAACCCCCGCAGGCCACCAGGAAAACCTTGACGAGCTAAAACGGATTCTGCCGTCTGTAACCAAAGAATCGGTGCCAGATCCCGATCAGCTGCAAGGGCGAGTGGCCTTTCGCTGTACCACGCACGATTACCAGCCTGTGGCCGGCCACATGCGGGACACAGAGGGGAACCACCTTAACGACCTGTATCTGCTGACCGGCCTGGGCAGCAAAGGGTTGGTCTGGGCACCCTTGCTGGCAGAATATCTGGCAGATGTTATCAGCGGCCAGCCCCACTGCTTGCCTGCGCCGCTCTCAAAGCGACTGGAAACGGGGCGGCTATACCGAACCTGACACTTACCCAGGCGTAATGAGGCCGGCCTACAGTTTTGTGACATTCAGCCGTTACCATTAGAGGAGCTGCTCTGCATTGGGATGTTGCAGCAGTCACATGGGAGAGTTAGTGGAATGTCTATTCACGTAAGTGAGCCGGGGCGACCAATCGGCACCCGATTGCCGGAAGCCTTGCGAAGCCGTCGCGTTGGCGACGTCACCGAGCTGACGGAATCCGGCGCGATTTCACCGGGCCACAGCGAGGCAACCGACGCGGAGTTTCAGCAAGCCGCTAACAGCGGCCGCCACCGTGCACTCCAGGAGTATGGCGCCGCAGCCGCCGGAGAACGGCGCGAGGAGCGTGTGTACCTGCCTGTTTCCGCCATTTGCTCACCGGCGCTGTACTCTGTACCCGCTACGGCTTCCATGGGTGAGGCCATGTCCAGCATGGAAGACAACAATGTGCACCATCTGGTCATCCTGGCCGACCACAACGTTGCAGGCCTGATTGACCTGCGCTGGCTACTCGCCTGGCTCCACGAAAACCCGTCACAAGCAGTAAGTCAGAGCCTGTCTCAGGTTGAACTGCCAGCTTTCCTGACCGCCTCTCCGGAAACCGACGCACACCAGCTCGCGCGGCTTATGCTTGCACACCAATTGAACGCGGCACTGATCGTTGACGCAAAAGGCCAGCCATCAGGCATTGTGACCAGTACCGACTACCTGAAGCTGTATGCCAGCGCCAGCCGGCAGGAGGGGACCGTCTAAGGCCTCCCCCCCCTTCAACGCCATTAAGGGTTCTCGGAGGTCAGTGCATCGCCCTCCGGGCTGAACAGTCTAATTGCCAGCTCACCACCGAGGTCTACCAACGCAGTAATTTCATCATCCCGATAGTTTTTCAGCCTTAACACATTCAACCCCTCAACATCAGGCTGAATGCGCCAGCTCCGATAAGCCGCTTCGTCATCACCACGATTCAGCCTTGCCAGGATTGCATGGCGGGTGGAGGGATTTCCAGCGCCTTCAGCGAAGACCCCGTCGGTGGAACCCGCAATGACCATATCGCCGTTAAACAGCAGGCCCTGGCTCAGCTCTACAATGGCAGTGTCATTCTGATCATTGGCCGACAATGCACTGCCTATGGCACCCGAGGTACTGTAACCGAGAGCAAACCCGGCCCGGCTGTTCACGCGTGTGCGAATAAGTTCGTCAGCATCATCTTCGTTAACTTCCATTCGATACTCAAAGGGGCCGTCACCAATCAGCCAGGCGCTACCATCGCCATAAAACCCGTGCCGCAGAACCTCGGCGGATTCTTCTCCAACCTGGTAAACCGACACTGTCCCCGAGGCGCTGCCACCGAAGAAAAAGGGGCCGGTAACCGCCGTGCCGTCGATCGATGATGGCGCAAAACCAAACAGCAGGGGGCTGAGAGCGGCCACACTGCCGCCCACCACATAGTCATCACCCTCAGAACCCACCTGGCGCGTCCAGGCGATCGTTGGTACCAGGGCATCGCCATCGGGTATCGTATCGATTCGGGTCAGGAATGCGTCGATACCGCCGGCCGACGACTCTCCATCCCATACGCCGTCGGTTTCACCCGCGATCGCAACATAGCCACTGCCAGGGTTGAGCCCTATCCATCGAACACGGTCATGCCCGGAGGTGCCCATCCGGAACAGGTCATCCCAGCGCAGCTGATACTCTCCATCACTTAGTCGATAAACGCCTACAATCACATTATCTCCGGCCCCGGCATCGCCTGAGCCAACCGGCTCGTCAGTAGTGAATGCCACGGCCATTTCATATCGGGTGACCCGGACCGTGTCTTCGGTGACCCGCCGCTCCGCCACATCCACGAACACATCGGGGCGGGCTGAGGCATCTGCGAGATCGGCAACAACTACGGGGTCGCCCAGCAGGGCGCCAGTCTGATCATGAATGCGCACCTGAACCTGGCCGTTGTTGCTCCCGGCGACAAAGTAGCGACCGCCATGACCAACGGTAAAGTCCGTCGCAACAAACCCGTCATTCCAGACAATAGACTCTTTCAGACGATTGAAGCTGAGCCTCAACAGGTTATCGCTGGCACCTCTGGCAAAACCTTCCCGGCCCGCCTGGAACCGGCTGTCTACCGCCAGGTTCGCAAATCGGTCGTGCAGGTCCTCCGGCGTTGAATAGCTCTCACTGGCACGGACCTCGAAAAGCAATTCATTCTGGCCAACGGGAAAGCTTAAGGTATCGTTCTCCACGCCTTCCTGCTCAATGACAAACTCGGTTCCCAGCCGTGCCGTGGAGCCTTGGGCGTGCGTCAAACGGACTTTGATGACGTCCTCCCTATCACCGGACAGCGTGGCCCGATATTGCCCGGTTGTACCGGTGTTCAACGTATCTCGCGGGCCGCCCTTCAGGGTTTCGATGGCAACCGTCGGTTCATTGTCACGAATGGTCAGGTTGGTTCGCACACCGGTGTCCGATGCGCCCAGGGAGGCAATGCCCGTGCGCACCTCGGTTAAATGAAGCTGCGCCAGTTCGGAAGGTTCGGGGATGGTGTCGTCAATGACTTCCAATGGAATGTAGCACTCGGTGATACCTGGCTCGAGGGTAATCAGCCCCCGATCCTTGATGCCAGCGTCGTTCTCGTAGTACTCGATGTAGGTCAGCTCCTCGCCCTGTTCATCCACCGGGAACGCGGTGTTGCTGCCCTGCGCGACAATGTCGTTACCGATAATGGCACGGCCGAGGTTGTCACTGCTGTATTCGCACCGCTGGTGCGGTGGGCTTTCCTCGTCGTCACACTTATTCTCATCGAATTCCGAGCGCAGCTCGAACGCGATGGAAACCCTTGTCACGGAGGGTTGGTCTAAAAGGACCTTTGCAAACACGCGATTGGTTGGCGAAGTAACTGCCTTGGACTCCTTAAACGAGCCATCCTCGTTGTACAGGTCAATCTCATAGTCATGCTCGCCGACCACATCCAGTGCAGGCAGTTCACAACGGGTTCGGGAGCTGTCGGGAATGTCCGGGCTCTCGCCCTCGGTGAACGACGGCGCCTCCAGCGTCACTACATTCCGTTTGACTTCAATATCAAAAGGCTGGAACCCGGCCATGCGGCCATCGGTGGTGACAATGTCGATGTTGTCGTTTCTGCCCAGGTCCGCCTCACCTCTCGCGCCCCCGGACAGTCCAGGAACGCCGCGCATGATGATGCCCTGGCGGGCTTTATTGCTGGTGTCTTCCAGCGCGAGCCAGGAGGGGGCGTTCGTCAGCGAGTAATCCAGAATGCTCTCGCCGCCATAGGCTCCCCAGTTGTAGTAATACTCAACCCCCAGGTAGGCCGTGGTCGGCGGCGCGCCAAGCAGCGTGGGCTGGTCGGGGTCTTTTTCGGTTTTACAGCCGGCAGACATCAGTGCGATCAGGGCCAGGCCAAGAAGACGGCCAGAGGAGGAGGTGCGGGGGAGCAGATCGGCGCGCATGCAAAAATCCGTTTCATGACGTTGTTGTTATGGCGGTGCCAGCGGGGCATAACGCTCCCGGTTTACACACCGTTACAGATCAACGCCATGTTAGCCAATTTGCGCCCTGCCGGATCTGCGCGAGTTCTCAGATTCACCGGCCGGGCCAGCATCAGCCTGCTACGCCATGCTCCTCTAAGAGGGCGAGAAGCCCCTCTTCATCCAGGACAGGCACTCCCAGCTGTTCTGCCTTGGTCAGTTTGGAGCCAGCAGCCTCACCCGCCACCACGCACGCGGTTTTCTTGGAAACGCTGCCCGCGACCTTGGCTCCCAGTTTCTCCAGTTTTTCCTTCGCCTGGTCCCGGGTCATCTGTGACAGGGTGCCGGTCAGCACCCAGGTTTCGCCGGCCAGGGGTTTGGCCTCGGCAGGGACAACCTGTTCTTCCTGCCAGCTTACCCCGGTGTCTTTCAAAGCCTGCAGGGTTTCCTGGTTGTGGGGCTGGTCGAAGAAACTGCGAATATGGCCGGCCACGATGGGACCAACGTCCGGTACCGCCTGCAGCGCCTCGTCATCGGCGGCTGAAATTGCCTCAAGGGTACCGAAATGCGATGCCAGGGACTTCGCGGTCGCCTCACCCACCTCACGAATACCCAGGGCGTAGAGGAACCGCCACAGCACCGGCTTACGGGCCCGGTCAATGGCCGCCACAAGGTTGCCTGCTGATTTATCCCCCATACGGTCAAGGCTGGATAACTGGAATTTGGTTAGTCGGTACAGGTCCGCGACGGTGTTCACCATGCCTTCATCCACCAGCACTTCAATCAGCCGGTCACCCAGACCTTCGATATCCATGGCCTTGCGGGAGGCGTAATGGCGAATGGCTTCCTTGCGCTGGGCGGGGCAGTACAGCCCCCCGGAACAACGGGCGACAGCCTCCCCTTCTATCTGGACGATGTCCGAGTCACAGACCGGGCATTGGCTCGGCATGACCACTTCCGCCGCGCCCTTCGGGCGTTTCTCCGGAACCACCTTCACCACTTGCGGAATGACATCTCCAGCGCGGCGTATGAACACCGTATCACCGATGTGCACATCCAGCCGGCGAATCTCGTCCATGTTGTGGAGTGTTGCGTTGGAAACGGTCACGCCACCCACAAACACCGGTTTGAGCCGGGCAACAGGCGTGACAGCCCCGGTCCTACCCACCTGGAACTCCACATCTTCAATAACGGTCAGTTCTTCCTGGGCGGGGAATTTGTGGGCAATGGCCCACCGGGGCGCCCTGGACACAAAGCCCAGCTGCTGCTGCAAATCCAGGCGATTCACCTTGAACACGATACCGTCTATTTCGTATGGCAGCGTGTCGCGCTTGGCCATCAGCTCCTGGTACGCCTCGAGGCACGCTTCAACCCCCTTGGCTTTGCGCATTTCCGGGTTAATACGAAACCCCCAGCCCCGAACCCGCTGCAAGCTTTCCCAGTGGGTTTCAGGCAGCAGGCTTTCGTCGGTGACCGCCATGCTGTAGGCACACAGCTCCAGGGGGCGCTTGGCGGTGACTGTTGATTTCTTCTGGCGCAGGCTACCGGCAGCGGCATTTCTGGGGTTTACAAAGGGCTTTTCGCCTTGCTCAGCGAGGCGCCGGTTCAGTTGCTCAAACCCCGCCTTGGGCATATAGACTTCACCCCGAACTTCCACCAGATCCGGATAGTCGTCGCCCCGCAAGGTCAAGGGGACTGACGGAATGGTGCGTATATTGGCCGTGATATCCTCACCGGTATAACCGTCGCCTCGGGTGGCGGCCCGAGTTAATACACCCTGCTCATAGTGCAGGCTGACCGCAAGGCCATCCAGCTTGGGCTCACAGACATATTCCACCGGATCCTCGGTTGCCAGGCGATCACGCACTCGGCGGTCGAAATCACGGAGCTCGTCGTCACTGAACGCATTGTCCAATGACAGCATGGGCAATCGATGGGTGATTTCTTCAAAGCTGGTTTCCGCGGCACTGCCGACCCGCCGGGTAGGCGAGTTATCTGTGGCAAGTTCCGGGTAGTCCGCTTCCAGTGTCTGGAGTTCACGGAACAGCCGATCGTATTCAGCATCGGGTATCCTGGGGTCATCCAGAACGTAATAGTAGTAATTGTGATCGTCCAGGGCGGCGCGCAACTGTTCCACGCGCTGCTGGATATCGGCAGAAACCTGGCTCATCGGATCGAATGTCCTGATTAAGTGTTATACCCGATGGGAACGCTGTTTACGTTCGAATTCACGGATGCGCTGCCGGCAGTGCTCGATCGTCTGCGGAGTCATTACGCTGCGGCGCTCGTCTTTCAGTTCACCGCCCATATTGCGCACAACGCACTGAGCGGTTTCGAGCATGAATTCGAAGGCCTGCATGGCATTGGATGGCCCGGGCAGGCTCATGAAGAAACTGATTCCGGGAGTGTTCAACGTTGGCATATCCTGGGGCCGGAAGGTTCCCGGCTCCACCGCGTTGGCAACGCTGAACTGCACTGGCGTGGTGGTGTCAGCACCTTCATGCCGGTGGTAGATGTCCATGTCGCCATGTTCAAGACCGCAGGCCTCAAACAGCTTTTTCAGTATCGTTCCCTGGAACTCCTCACCGTTACGCGCCAATACGTTAATCACCAGCACTTCCCTGGCTTCCGGGCGATTGGCTCCCGCCAACGGCTGATTTTTGCGTGGGCCCGGTGCCGCTTCCCGGCGAGCGGTATCTTCCTCAACCTCTGTGGTCAACACAGGAGGTTCTTTCGCTCGGGTTTTTGCTGCGGGACGAGATTTCGGTTCTGGTTCTGGTGCTGACTCCGGTGCCGGCTCCGGTTCTGGCGGCAGTTCGGGCTCTGATACCGGCCGGGCGGAGACTTCGTCGTCGTAGACCTCCTCAGCCTCACCCGCCGGTGGTTCTACTGAACGCTCGGAACGGCTATTCACGACTCTTGGCTCACCCAGGACACCATCGTCGATGTTGTCGTCGGTCGCGCCCCACCCCGATTCCAGCATAACGTCGTCATCGTCCGAACTGCCGAAATCCTCTGACGTGTCTCGCTTGAGGTAGCCCCGCTCTTCGAGGGTTCCCCTGGATACGGTTCGGGCTCCACCATTGGGAAGTTCTGGATTGTAATCATCATCGAGCGGGGAATCCTTCAGATCATCCGCGCCCATTCCGGAGGAAATCGCCATGGATTCCTTACGGGCCCGGCGCATCCGCCGAACACCATCAATGACGATTCCAAGAATAACCAGGGTACCTATGGCAATTAACCATTCCCTAAGTGACATAGTGCTGCTGTCCTGTTTGCAGTTCGGAACGTTGCTACTCTAAGAAAAGCCCGTAATGAATACAACGCACTCCGGGCCGAGATGGCGTTATTGTCATGGTTGACGGCTTTTTCGCCAACCCTCAAGCCTCCGCCAAGGCTGCCGCCTCGTCGACATCCACCGAAACCAGCCGGGAGCAACCCGGTTCGTGCATGGTGACGCCCATCAACTGGTCCGCCATTTCCATGGCGATCTTGTTGTGGGTAATGTAGATGAACTGTACCTGTTTGGACATCTCTTTCACCATATTGGCGTAACGGCCAACGTTGGCATCGTCCAGCGGGGCATCTACCTCATCCAGCATACAGAAAGGCGCCGGATTGAGCTGGAAGATAGAGAATACCAGGGCAATCGCAGTCAAGGCTTTCTCGCCACCGGACAGCAGGTGGATGGTACTGTTCTTCTTGCCCGGTGGCCGCGCCATGATCGCCACGCCGGTCTCCAGAAGGTCTTCGCCGGTCAGCTCCAGATAGGCATTGCCGCCACCAAACACCTTCGGGAACAACGCCTGCAGGCCACCGTTAACCTGATCGAAGGTTTCCTTGAAGCGCTGGCGGGTTTCCCGGTCTATTTTGCGAATGGCGGTATCCAGGGTTTCCAGGGCTTCCATCAGGTCGTTGTGCTGCTCATCCAGGTAGGTCTTTCGCTCACTCTGTACCTGATATTCCTCGATGGCTGCCAGATTAATAGCCCCCAACCGCTGGATACGGTTACCAACCTTCTCCAGTTCTTCGGCCCAGATTTTCTCATCGGCATCTTCCGGCAACTGGCCCAGCACTTCCTGGAGCTTTACATCCAGCTCCTTGAGCTGCTCGATGTGGTTACCAGACCGGATTTCGAGCGCCTGGGATTCCAAATTGAGCTTTTCGAGCCGCGCACGTACCTCACCCACCACATGCTCGGTGCGGCTTCTGCCCTGCTCCCGCTCCCGTACCTCGCGGTCAATGTCTTCCAGGGCGTCCCTGGCGGCCGAAAGCTTCTCCTCCTCCGCCAACCGGCGCTCCAAAAGCCCCTCGAGTTGAAGTTGCAGGTCTTCCAGTGGCTCTTCAGCGCTCTCTCGGCTTTCCCGGAGCATATCAAGACGCTCTTCCAGCCGTTCTTTCTGCATTTGCATGCGTTCTATGGTCTGCTTCAAACCATCGCGCTGGCTTTGCAATGACTGCAGTTGCAACTGCAACTGGTGGGCATGGTCCCGGTCGTGGCGGGCTTCCTGGCGGAGCCTGTCGAGATTCTCCCGCAAGGTATCACGCTGCTCCAGCAGCCGTTCTTTCTCTTCGTCACTGTCCTCGGTGGAAGCCAGCGCCAGGTTCCATTCTTCCCTCGCGGATTCGAGATCTTCCTTCTGCTGTTCCAGGTTTCCGGCCACATCTTCTATATCATCCCGGATACGGGCAAGGCGGGCATCAATCTGTTCAGCCCGGGCTTTCAGACCACTAACTTTTGAGGACAACGCACCGAGTTCCCGCTCAGCGTCACTCAAACGGGCCTGGGCTTCTTCCCTGGCCGACTCAGCACGCTCGCCCTGTTCCTGGAGCAACTCCAGTGCCTCGACCGCCTGCTCAAGCAGCTCTTCCGCCTCTTGCAGACGTGCCTCAAGCTCGCTCACTTTCTTCTGGCGCTCAATGACACCGATTTGCCCGGCTTCGGAGTCGGGCATCAAGACCCAATCGCGAGCAACCCAGACGCCTTCAGGGGTAATCAAGCTGTCA
Organism: Marinobacter excellens LAMA 842; assembly: GCF_001574445.1. NCBI lineage: Bacteria > Pseudomonadati > Pseudomonadota > Gammaproteobacteria > Pseudomonadales > Marinobacteraceae > Marinobacter > Marinobacter excellens. The sequence goes on along the minus strand of NZ_LOCO01000009.1, from coordinate 98,158 downwards.
CCGGCGGAAAGTTGGGACCGGCGCGCCAGTGCGTCACTGGTGGAGTCTGCTGTATCAATACCGGCAAGCAGATGACTGATGGCACCCACGCCATCCACCTTCGCCGCCAACCCTCCAGCAGGCCTTGGTTCAGTGCCCGAAGACACCAGCGCAAGGCCTTTTGGCGCGCTGTCCAGGGCGTCAACAAGGTGGTCAAAGCCCGGCAATGCAAGCCCCTGGCTGAACCGGCCAATCACCTGCTCTACCGCAAATTCCCAGCCATCTTCAATACGCAATGCGGCGGCGACCCTGGGCGCATCCGACAAACCGTTATCCCGCAACCAGCCCTGCAAGGTGTCGTCATGGCCGCCCATCTGTTCATCCAGCAAGGCCGTTTGGGAGTCCAGGGCCGCTTTCAGGCTATGCACCTGTTGCCGGCGTTCGGCCACAGCCTGCTCTGCTTCCCGCAGCTTCTGCCGGCTCTGGTATACGTCATCCTGCAGTGTCTGAATGCGCTCCGCTGCCTCTTCACGCTGTAGCTCGAGGGTTTCCTGCTGTTCGAGCAGCTCATCAAGTTCCGCCCGGTCCAGCTGCTCTTCCAATAACACCTGTTCGTCCAGCAGTTTGCCGTGACGGTTCTGTAGTTGGGCAATAGCGTCTTCCAGCGACCGGATTCGGGATTGGGCGAGTTCCGCCTGGCGCCGAGCGTCGGATGACCGGGTGCTGAACTCCTCCCACCGGTGCTGCCAGTCACTCATGGCGTCTTCGGCCAGCTGGAGTTTTTCTCCAGACTCTTCAGAACGCATAGCCAGATCTTCCTGCTCCGGCTCAATCATATCGAGCTCTTGCTGAATACCTGCCAGCTTTTCTTCATCCTGCTCAAGCTCGCGCCCGAGCTCACGCTGGTTAGCCATGGCCTGATCCAGCTCTGCGGCGGTCTGGCGGCTACGCTCCCTCTGGTGCTCCAGGCTTTGTTCGATCCGGGCAATATCGGCGCCGGCTTCGTAGTAGCGTGCCTGGGCCCGATTGAAAAGTTCGGTGCGTTCGTGGTGGTCTTCCCGAAGCGATTCCAGGGAGGTTTCGAGATTAACCCGTTCGGTCAGCAGTTTTTCCAGCTCGAGTTCGGTATCCCGAATCTTTCCACGCCAGGACTGTAAGTCATTATCCAGCGCCTGCCAGCGCAGCACCGTAAGCTCGGCCTTTTTCTGCCGTTCTTCCTGCTTGTAGGCCTTATACTTCTCGGCCGCGGCCGCCTGCCGCTCCAGATGCTGCAACTGGCGCCCTAGCTCCTCGCGGAGGTCGGTAAGCCGTTCCAGGTTCTCCTGGGTGCGCTTGATCCGGTTCTCTGTCTCGCGCCTTCGTTCCTTGTATTTGGAGATTCCCGCGGCTTCCTCGATGTATACGCGCAGCTCTTCAGGCTTCGCCTCAATCAACCGGGAAATCATGCCCTGCTCGATGATTGCGTAGCTACGAGGGCCAAGGCCGGTGCCCAGGAACAGATCGGTGATGTCCCGGCGGCGACATTTGGCGCCATTCAGGAAGTATTCCGATTGCCCCTCACGGGACACACGGCGCTTGACCGAAATTTCGTTGAACTTGACGAATTCACCAGGCGCGGTGCCATCACCGTTATCGAACACCAGTTCGATAGACGCCTGGCCGACAGGCTTACGGGCACTTGAGCCGTTAAAGATGACGTCCGTCATGGACTCGCCGCGCAGATACTTGGCGGAGCTTTCACCCATCACCCAGCGCACGGCGTCGATGATGTTGGACTTGCCACAACCGTTTGGCCCCACCACCGCCGTCATGTTGGACGGGAATGGCACCGTAGTGGGATCAACAAACGACTTGAAGCCAGCCAGCTTGATGGACTTGAGCCTCATATCAGGCGTTCTCCTCCGTGAGAATGCTCAAAACCTGTGCTCTCTGGTGTTCGCCGAAATCCTGGATAACCCGCTCCAGGAGAGCTGAATCGCCCTTAACCGCCGCATCTGCCAGATGACGGAAGAAAGTGCCGGTTTCGGCGATCTCACTTCTGAAATGCTCAAGGGCTACGTAATAGGTGCGGCTGATGGCGGGCCGGAAATTCTCAAGGGTTTCTTCAAGAAACGGGTTTTCGACCAATCGGTAGGCGTAACGCATGACGCCGAAGCCGGCGTCTATGACCTGTTCCGCGGCATCAGTGGCATTGGAATTGAGTGCATCAATGACCGCCTGAAGCTCCTTGACCTGGCTCATCACGCCACCAAGCTCGGAACCGGACCACCGCTCCAGCACTTTGCGCCCGAGCATGCATAGCAGATCGATGTAGATATCGTACAGGGCGTTGACCGAACCCGGGGTCAGGTCAGACACCACCGCCCCCCGGCGCGGAAAGATTTCCACCAGGTGGCGGCGCTCAAGTATCAGCAGCGCTTCGCGCACCGAGCCACGGCTGACATTCAGCTCACCGGCCACCTTCAGTTCCTGAATCCGCTCCCCCGGCTTGAGATCACGAATGATGATCCGTTGGCCGATATGCTGCGCGATTTGCTCTGAAAGGCTCTCCGGTGCCTGAAATCTCATAAACCTGATGCTCTCTTATTATGACAGGACATGGTCAAGCGCAGAAGTTTATCACAGCCTCCGGCCAGCCCCACCCCTTGTCTGACATTTTGATTGCAGGTTTTGCACCAGCGGCAATGCCCTGCCGGAAAAATGGCGCTTTCGGACAATCACCCTGTCAAAACCTCAAAATAAAATAAAGAAAGCATCATATTCCATTGTTTATAATACCTTTATTTTCAATGGCACAGTTCATGCTGATGAGACTGTAACTACACCCGTTTCCAGAAGCAGAGCGAGCCATTGTGAAAAACCTGACTTCGATTCAGCCGTCAAAGACGCAGCCGGCCAGGCTGGCCGCCCTGAAGCAGTCGTTTCATGACTGGAACCAGTCCCCTGATGTTCTTGCCAAGATGGCAAAACGGCTGTCTACCACCCTGTCACTGGAAACCCAACTAGGCATCATCGCAGAGGAAATTGCACAAACCATCCCGTTTGATGCCCTCAATTACCGGCATCGGATTGCCCGGCAGGATTTTGTGTTCTCAACCGGTATGGGCGGGCCCCATCGCTGCGAATACCGCCTCACGCTGGAAGGTAGTTACTATGGCACGCTCGCCTTTCATCGCCGGCAAAAGTTTACAGACGAAGAACTTACTGGCCTGGAGATGATGCTCTCGGCAGCCATCTGCCCAATGCGCAACGCCTGCCAGTACATTGCCATTGAGCAAGCCGCGTTGACCGACGCCCTGACCGGCATTGGTAACAAACGTGCCCTTGACGAAGCTCTGCTGCGGGCAAGCGCTCTGGCCGACCGGCATGGCGCGCCCTGGAGTCTCATCCTGTGCGACCTGGACCACTTCAAACTGATCAATGACAACCACGGGCACGTGGTTGGGGATCATATCCTGTCCAGAACCGCAGAAAAGCTGGAACAAGCCATTCGAAATTCAGACACCGTGTATCGATTTGGCGGGGAAGAATTTGCCGTATTACTGCCTCACACCAGTGAGCAGGAGGCCCGGGAGGTTGCCGAGCGCATTCGCCTGGCGATCGAAAGTATTCGGGTGGATGGTGGTGAGACGCCACTGACGGTTACCGGCAGCTGCGGTGTGGCAACCCACCTTGCAGACGAGGCGCCGGAGCAGTGGCTGGCCCGGGCAGACGAAGCGTTATATCGGGCGAAAGCACAGGGCCGCAACTGCACCCGCGTTTTCGCCAGTATTTCCTGAGCGACAGTTGGGGGGCTTATTCGCCCCGATTGTTACGAGCCGGCTTCTTTGCGCCTGACCTTGCTTTGCGGTCATCACGCTTTGGCTTGGCGGGCGCAGAGTCGCTGACCTGCCAGGTTCCCTTGCGGGCACGCTGCAGAGACTTTCCGGGACTTTTTCGTCGCCTGCGATCGTGAGCCGCCTGCTCACCGGGGGTCTTTTGCGGAATATCCACCGCAGACAGCCCGACGGCCTTGCTCAGGGCATCCACACCTTTCTGATCCAGCTCTTCCCATTTGCCCAGGGTAAGACGGCTTGGCAGGAAAATTGGCCCATAGCGCACCCGCTTGAGCCTGCTGACCCTAACCCCCTGGGACTCCCACAGGCGCCTGACTTCGCGGTTCCGCCCTTCCATCAGGGTCACGTGGAACCACTGGTTGATGCCGCTGCCACCAGCGGAAGCCAGGTCGGAGAACTTGGCCGTGCCATCATCCAGTAACACACCTTCCAGCAAACGCTGCTGCATGGCGTCGTCTACCTCACCAAATACCCGCACGGCATATTCCCGGTCAATCTGGCTCGACGGGTGCATCAACCGGTTGGCAAGCTCACCGTCGGTTGTGAACAACACCAGCCCGGTGGTATTGATATCCAGCCGCCCGATGGCGATCCAGCGCTGGTCTTTCAGGCGTGGCAAGCGGTCAAATACCGTTGGCCTGCCTTCCGGATCTTTCCGGGTGGTGACTTCGCCCTCGGGCTTGTTGTAAATCAGCACCCTGCGAACCACCTGGGCGGCGGCTGACACATCCAGCTGCTTTCCATCCAGCTCAAAACGGTCGTCCGTAGTGGCTTTCTGGCCTGGCTCCGCCGGCTGGCCGTTAACCTGTAACCGCCCGGATTCCATCCACCCTTCAATCTCCCGGCGAGACCCAACACCCGCTCTTGCGAGCAGTTTCTGAATGCGTTCAGGGCCCGCCGTCAGAGCCTTATCGCCCTGAGATGCTCGGGTTCTGGAACCTGGTTTTCCAGGGCCTTGTTTTCCGGGGCTAGATGCCGCCATGTAATACGTCCTTAGCGATTAACCGATGTCTTTTGACATCAGTGAAGTGTCTGTTCCGATTCAGCAGCCTGGCTGTCTCCGGGTTGTCCGGGGTCGTCACTGCTGTCATTTTGGGATGATTCAAACTGAATCTCCCCCTGTATGTTTCGTTCGATCTCCCGGCCAATTTCCTCGAGATCACGAACCTCAGACAGCGGTGGCAGCTCATCCAGCCCTGTCAGGTTAAAATAATCCAGAAACTGTCGGGTGGTGGCGTACATTGCAGGGCGACCCGGCACATCACGATGGCCAACAACCCTTACCCACTCTCGCTCAAGCAGGGTACGAATGATATTGCTGCTTACCGTAACACCGCGAATATCTTCAATTTCACCCCGGGTGATTGGCTGCCGATAGGCAATCAGGGCCAGGGTTTCGAGCAGTGCCCGGGAATACCGTTGGGGTTTTTCCTCGAACAAGCGACCAACCCAGGGTGCCAGCTCTTCCCTCACCTGCAGTCGATAACCGCTGGCCACCTTTTTCAGCTCAAAGCCTCGTCCCTCGCAAGCTTTGTCCAGCTGCACCAGCACGTGCTCCATCACCTGGCGGGATGGCCGCTCATCTTCCACAAACAATTCTCTGAGCTGTTCCAGCGACAAGGGCTTTCCAGCCGCCAGCAGGGCCGCTTCGGCAATCGCCTGAACACGCGCAAGATGTTCTTCGTTCATAATCTGGCCTTCACCTAGCTGGCAGCCCGGGCACGTACGTGAATCGGGCCCAGCACCTCTGCCTGTACAATTTCAATCAGCTGCTCTTTCACCAGTTCGAGCGTTGCGAGGAACGTCACCACCACACCCAGCCGCCCTTCCTCAATGGTAAACAGGCTTTCAAACGTGACAAACCGGTCGCCCTGAAGCACTGAGAGAATGTGAGACATTCGCTCGCGGGTCGACAGCCGCTCTTTCTCAACATGGTGACTGGTGAATAGATCCGCCCGTTTCAGCACGCCATGCAAAGCCAACAAAAGCTCCCGCATATCCACTTCCGGGTGGGGCTGAGACGAAGGCAGCTTCGGCAAGGCGGCTGACGCTGCAAAAATGTCACGCTCCATACGCGGCATTTCATCGATATCTTCGGCAGCCTTCTTGAACCGCTCGTACTGCTGCAACCGGCGAATCAGCTCCGCCCTGGGGTCCAGTTCCTCGTCATCGTCGGTTTCATGGCGGGGAAGCAGCATTCGGGATTTTATCTCTGCCAGCGTGGCCGCCATCACCAGGTATTCAGCCGCTAGCTCAAAGCGCATGGCTTCAACAGCGCCGATGTAGTCCATGTACTGGCGGGTGATTTCACTCACATCAATATCAAGGATGTTCATGTTTTGCCGGCGTATCAGATACAACAGCAAATCAAGGGGACCCTCAAAAGCCTCCAGAAACACCGCCAGGGCATCGGGAGGAATGTAGAGATCCTTGGGGATATCCACCAACGGCTTGCCGGAAACCAGAGCCAGAGGCACCTGCGCGCCGGCCTCAGCCGCGGCGTGTGTCAACTCGTCAGTCTCGTCGGTCATGGCCTCTCCAGCCGTTGGCAGTGGCGACAGGGTAAACTCAGCGGTAGCTGAGGCCCATTGCAGTGCGTACTTCTTCCAGGGTATCGCGAGCCGCATCCCGCGCGTGTTCGCGGCCTTCTTCCAGAATGGAGCGAACCACATCCGGGTTTTTCTCATAATCCCGGGCCCGTTCGTGAAGCGGCCGCTGCTCTTCAATCACCGCATCGATCAACGGCTTTTTGCAATCCAGGCAACCAATGCCTGCGCTGCGACAGCCTTGTTGCACCCATTCGCAGGTCTCGGCATCTGAGTACACTTTGTGCATACTCCAGACCGGACATTTCTCCGGGTCACCCGGGTCGGTCCGGCGCACCCGCTGCGGGTCTGTCTGCATGGTGCGGATTTTCTGGGAAACGCTGTCTGGCTCTTCCCGCAGGCCGATGTAGTTGTTGTAGGATTTGGACATCTTCTGTCCATCCAGGCCCGGCATTTTCGATTCCGGCGTCAACAACGGCTGGGGCTCTGGCAGGATTACCTTGCCGCCGCCTTCGATATAGCCGTACAACCGCTCCCGGTCACCCAGGGAAATGTTCTGCTGCTCTTTCAACAGTGCCCGTGCGGTTTCCAGGGCCTCCATGTTGCCCTCTTCCTGATAGCGTTTCTTCAGGTTGCGGTAGAGTTTGGCGTTTTTCTTACCCATTTTGACGATAGCCGCCTCGGCCTGCTCCTCAAAACCGGGCTCGCGGCCATAGATGTGATTGAAGCGGCGAGCGATCTCCCGGGTAATTTCCACATGGGACACCTGATCGGCACCCACCGGCACCTTGCCGGCCCGGTACATCAGGATATCCGCGGTCTGAAGCAGCGGATAACCCAGGAAACCGTAAGTTGCCAGGTCTTTCTCTCGCAGCTTTTCCTGCTGATCCTTGTAGGTGGGAATGCGCTCCAGCCAGCCCAGCGGCGTAATCATCGAGAGCAACAGGTGCAGTTCTGCATGCTCCGGCACCTGAGACTGGATAAACATGGTTGAGGAGCCGGGGTTAACACCCGCGGCCAACCAGTCGATAACCATGTCCCATACGCTTTGCTGAATGCCGGAGGTGTCATCGTATTGCGTGGTCAGGGCATGCCAGTCTGCCACGAAGAAGAAGCACTCATACTCGTGCTGGAGTTTCACCCAGTTTTTCAGCACACCGTGATAGTGGCCGAGGTGAAGCTTGCCGGTCGGTCGCATACCGGACAAAACCCTTTGCTGGGAATCTACAGAACTCAAAGCACGAACTCCTTATTTCTGTTTATTAGGCGCCTGGTTTCACCACCGGAGGTGGCTCAGGAAATCAGGCTGACCGGGCATTATAGTCTTTACACCTCGCTGCGTTAAGCAAAGCGATATAAAACACCGGCGCCATAACGCAAAACCCCCGGAATTCTCGCGAACCCGGGGGTTTTGGTGAAGGTTATGGCGGGCTTACCAGCCAGTCACTTCCTTCAGGGCCTTGCCGATTTCGGCCAGGCTGCGCACGGTTTTGACACCGGCATCTTCCAGGGCGGCAAACTTCTCGTCTGCGGTACCCTTACCACCAGAAATGATGGCGCCAGCATGGCCCATACGCTTGCCGGGAGGTGCAGTGACACCGGCAATGTAGGAAACCACAGGCTTGGTGACGTTCTCTTTGATGAACGCAGCCGCTTCTTCCTCAGCGGTACCGCCGATTTCGCCGATCATCACGATGGCTTCGGTTTCCGGATCTTCCTGCAGCAGCTTCAGAATGTCGATGAAGTTGGAGCCAGGAATCGGGTCGCCACCAATACCGATACAGGTTGACTGGCCGTAGCCGAAGTCAGTGGTCTGCTTGACCGCTTCGTAGGTCAGCGTGCCAGAACGGGAGACGATACCCACCTTACCCTTCTTGTGGATATGGCCAGGCATAATACCGATCTTGCACTCGTCCGGAGTGATCACACCCGGGCAGTTCGGTCCGATCATGCGAACGCCTTTACGGTCAACGTACTCTTTGGCGTAGAGCATGTCGATGGTCGGGATACCTTCAGTGATACAAACGATCAGCTGAATGCCGGCATCGGCCGCTTCAATGATAGCGTCTTTACAGAACGGAGCCGGAACGTAGATAACCGTGGCTTCTGCGCCGGTTTTCTCTACTGCTTCACGCACGGTGTTAAACACCGGCAGGCCCAGGTGCTCAGTGCCGCCTTTACCGGGGCTAACACCACCAACCATCTTGGTACCGTAGGCAATAGCCTGCTCAGAGTGGAAAGTACCCTGTGCGCCGGTAAAGCCCTGACAGATAACCTTGGTGTCTTTGTTGATCAGGATGCTCATTATTTACCCCCTGCGGCTTTAACGACTTGCTCTGCGGCGTCCGCCAGACTGGTAGCGGCGATGATGTTCAGGCCGCTGTCCTTGAGCACCTTGGTGCCCAGTTCGGCATTGTTGCCTTCGAGACGAACCACAACCGGCACTTTAACGCCCACTTCCTTGACCGCACCGATGATGCCTTCAGCAATCATGTCGCAACGCACAATGCCACCGAAGATGTTGACCAGAACGGCCTGCACAGCGTCGTCAGACAGGATGATCTTGAACGCTTCGGAAACGCGCTCTTTGGTAGCGCCGCCGCCCACGTCCAGGAAGTTAGCGGGCTGGCCGCCGGACAGCTTGATGATGTCCATGGTGCCCATGGCCAGGCCCGCACCGTTAACCATACAACCAATGTTGCCTTCCAGCGCTACGTAGTTCAGTTCCCACTTGGCCGCTTCCGCCTCGCGAGCGTCTTCCTGGGAGGGATCACGCATTTCGTGGATTTTCTTCTGACGGTAAAGCGCGTTGCCGTCGATGCCGATCTTGGCGTCCAGACAGTGCAGGTCGCCGGCCGGTGTGATCACCAGCGGGTTGATCTCTACCAGTGCCAGATCGCGCTCTTCAAACAGCTTGGCGAGGCCCAGGAAGATCTTGGTGAACTGACCAATCTGCTTGCCTTCAAGACCCAGTTTGAAAGCCAGTTCCCGACCCTGGTACGGCTGAGCGCCTACCAGAGGATCGATTTCGGCTTTCAGGATCTTCTCGGGAGTCTCTTCAGCAACCTTCTCGATTTCAACGCCACCCTCGGTGGAGGCCATGAAAACGATACGGCGGGTGCCACGGTCAACGACCGCACCCAGATACAGTTCCTGATCGATGTCAGTCAGGGATTCAACCAGAATCTTGCTTACCGGCTGGCCATTCTCGTCAGTCTGGTAGGTTACCAGGTTCTGGCCCAACCACTTCTGGGCAAACTCACGGATGTCTTCCTTGTTCTTGACCAGCTTTACACCGCCGGCCTTACCGCGGCCACCGGCGTGAACCTGAGCCTTGACAACCCATGCGTCACCGCCGATTTCAGTCGCAGCGTCGACAGCTTCTTGAGGCGTATCGCAGGCAATGCCCTGAGATACTGGCAGGCCATACTCAGCGAAAAGCTGCTTGCCCTGATATTCATGCAAATTCATAGTTAATGTCCCGTCTATTGATGGAGGATAACCACGTACGGAAATGAACCCGCTGGCACACCGCCCTTGGCATACCAATCGCGAATTCGTTCTGGCGGGCAAGGGATCGCCTGAACCCGCCGGTTACGCACACAGAAAGCTGCCTTTATGATGGCAGCGGGGCGCCGACATTGGCGCCCCGATTCCGGTGTTGCGTTACTTCTTCTTGCGACGGTTGGCGACGTGAATCGCACCGCCAGCAACAGCCAGGGCCGCCTCGTGCACTGACTCTGACAGAGTCGGATGCGCAAAGCAGGTCAGGGCCAGATCTTCTGCACTGGAACCGAATTCCATGGCAATGACGCCCTGGGCAACGATTTCAGACGCCTGAGGACCGACAACGTGAAAGCCCAGGATACGATCCGTCTTCGCGTCTGCGATGATCTTGACCATACCGGCGGCCGCATTCGCCGCCATGGCTCGGCCGTTGGCGGCAAACGGGAAGCTGCCTACGTTGTATTCTTCACCTTCGGCCTTCAGTTGCTCTTCGGTCTTGCCGACCCAAGCCACTTCCGGGAAGGTGTAGATCACGTTAGGGATGCAATCGTAGTTGACCTGCGGCTTATGACCGGCAATGCGTTCGGCAGCCATCACGCCCTCTTCAGACGCTTTGTGTGCCAGCATCGGACCACGAACGATGTCACCTACCGCCCAGACACCCGGCGCTTCGGTTTTGCAGTTGTCGTCCACAAAAATGAAGCCGCGCTCGTCCATGGTCACGCCGGAATCCTCGGCCAGGGCGCCGTCGGTGTACGGGCGACGGCCAACGGCCACGATCAGCTTGTCGAACTTCGCTTCCTGCTTGCCTTTGGAATCTTCGTAGCTGACGTTCACCAGCTTGCGCTTGACCTCAGCACCGGTCATGCGGGCACCGGTGATGATGTTAAGCCCCTGCTTCTTGAACTGCTTGAGCGCATCCTTGGCGACCTGCTGGTCCACCGCCGGGAGGAAGCTGTCCTGAGCTTCAAGGACAGTCACCTCTGAACCCAGGCGGGCCCAAACGCTGCCAAGCTCAAGACCAATCACACCGGCACCAATAACGCCAAGGCGCTTGGGTACTTCGGTGAACTCCAGCGCGCCCTCGGAATCGACGATATACTCGCCATCAAACGGCGCAGGCGGAATCTCGATCGGCTTGGAACCCGTCGCCAGAATGACGTTGTCGGCTTCGTAGGTCTTGGTCTTGCCGTCTTTATCGGTAACTTCCACCTTACGACCAGCCAGAAGCTTGCCGTGACCGTGAATGGAAGTCACACCATTAGCCTTGAACAGGCCGGCAATACCGCCAGTCAGCTGCTGCACGATGCCGGACTTGCGTTCCATCATCTTCGCCACATCGATATCAACACCCTTGGTCATGATACCCATGGACTCATAATCGTGGCTGGCTTCCTCAAATTTGTGAGTCACCTCAAGCAGTGCTTTGGACGGAATACAGCCCACGTTCAGGCAGGTGCCGCCCAGAACCTGGCTTTTACCGTCTTTGCTTGTCCAGGACTCCACACAGGCCGTTTTCAGGCCAAGCTGGGCCGCCTTGATAGCTGCAACGTAACCGCCGGGGCCGGCACCAATGACAATAACATCGAACTTATCGGACATAATCTTTCCTGTTATCGAATTCGTTGAGTGTCAGCTTACACGTCCAGCAGGATACGGGCCGGGTCTTCCAGCATTTCCTTGATCGCAACCAGGAACTGCACCGCTTCCTTACCGTCGATCATACGGTGATCGTATGACAGCGCCAGGTACATCATCGGCAGGATCTCAACCTTGCCGTTCACCGCCATCGGGCGCTCCTGGATCTTGTGCATACCCAGAATAGCGGTCTGCGGCGGGTTCAGGATCGGCGTGGAGATCAGTGAACCGAAGATACCGCCGTTGGTGATGGTGAAGGTGCCGCCAGTCATGTCTTCGATGGCCAGCTTGCCTTCCTTCGCCTTGGTACCGTACTCGACAATCTTCTTCTCGATATCAGCCAGGCCCATGGCGTCGGAATCGCGAAGTACCGGAACCACCAGTCCACGATCCGTGGATACGGCAACACCGATATCCTGATAACCGTGGTACACCATGTCATTGCCGTCGATCGAGGCATTGACCGCCGGGAAGCGCTTGAGGGCTTCGGTGGCCGCCTTGGTGAAGAACGACATGAAGCCCAGCTTGATGCCGTGGCGCTTCACAAAGCTGTCCTGGTACTGCTTACGCAGCTCCATGATGGGCGCCATGTTCACTTCGTTGAACGTGGTCAGCATGGCCGCTGTCTGCTGGGCATCCACCAGACGCTTGGCAATACTGGCGCGCAGGCGAGTCATCGGAACACGCTTCTCCGGGCGATCACCCTGGGCAACATTTACCTCAGGCATGGCTGCCGGCTTGGCAGCGGCACCACCGGAGGACTTGCTGCTGTCCACAAAGTTCTGCACGTCTTCTTTCGTCACACGGCCGTCTTTGCCAGTGCCCTTGACGGAGGCCGGGTCAACGTTATTTTCTTCGGCCAGCTTACGGGCAGCCGGGCTCAGGATGGCGTCGCCGGAAGTTGCAGCCGGGGCTTCTTCTTTCGGCGCCTCAGCCTTGGCTTCAGGCTTGCTCTCTGCCGGCTTGGATTCACCCGCAGCGCCTTCCTTGAATTTGCCGATCACCTCACCGCTTTCGCAGGTGTCGCCTTCGCCCTTGAGAATTTCTTCGATCACACCATCAGCAGGCGCAACCACTTCGAGCACAACCTTGTCGGTCTCGATATCGACAATCAGCTCGTCACGGGAGCATGCCTCACCGGGCTGCTTGTGCCAGGTCGCGACGGTGCCTTCGGCGACCGACTCAGGGAAAACGGGGGCTTTAATCTCTGTTGACATTACGGATCCTTAGTTCGGTAGCTCGTCAGATTTCAAACGCGTCGTTAACCAGTTTCTTTTGCTCTTCGATGTGAACAGACATGTGTCCACAGGCAGGAGCAGCAGAAGCCTCACGACCGGCATACTGAAGGTATAACTTGGGGTTCAGGCGCTGCAGCGCGTTACGCATATGATGCTGACTGCAGTACCAGGCACCCTGGTTCATCGGCTCTTCCTGACACCACACCACATGCTTGAGCTTGGGGTACTGGGCCAGGAGCTCGTCCAGATCATCACCGGGGAACGGGTACAGCTGCTCAATCCGGACAATGGCGACGTCGTCTCGTTCATCCGCCTTTTTCTTCTCCAGAAGGTCATAATAGACCTTGCCGCTGCACATAATCAGTCGGGACACCTTCTTGGGATCAGAAGGCTCCTTCTCGGGCAGAACGGTCTGGAAGGTACCGGAGGTCAGATCATCGAGGCCGGAAATGGCTTCTTTATGACGCAACAGGCTCTTGGGGGTGATAGCCACAAGCGGCTTACGCAGCGGGCGCTTGACCTGCCGACGAAGCATATGGAATACCTGGGATGGCGTGGTGGGCACGCAAACCTGGATGTTGTGCTCCGCACACAGCTGCAGGAAGCGCTCCAGACGCGCCGAACTGTGCTCCGGTCCCTGGCCTTCATAACCATGGGGCAGCAGCAGCGTCAGGCCACACAGACGGCCCCACTTGTGCTCACCACTGGTCAGGAACTGATCAATGACCACCTGGGCGCCGTTGGCAAAATCACCGAACTGGGCTTCCCAGACAATCAGTGCGTCCGGCGTGGTGGTGGAATAGCCATATTCGAATGCCATAACCGCTTCTTCGGAAAGTAGCGAGTCATAGATATCGAACTTGGGCTGTTCGTCTTTCAGGTTCTGCAGGGAAATATGGGTAGACCCGTCTTTCTGGTTATGCAGAACAGCGTGGCGGTGGGAGAAAGTGCCCCGCCCCACGTCCTGACCGGTCAGGCGGATCGGGTGACCTTCATTCAGCAAGGTGGCATAAGCCATCATCTCACCGTAGCCCCAGTTCAGTGAGAGTGCGCCGGCCGTCATCTTCTCGCGATCATTGACGATCTTGGAAACCTGACGCTGAATGCTGAAGCCTTCAGGCACCTCGGTAATCTTCTTGCCCAGTTTCTGGATGGTCTTCAGAGCCACACTGGTCTTGCACTTGGCGGTCCACTCATGACCAAGGTACGGAGCCCAATCCACGTACAGTTCTTTGTTGGGCTCTTTCACCAGCGATTTGACCACGTGATCGCCCTTATCGAGCGCATCGCGGTAGTCGGTTTCCATCTGCTTGGCTTCTTCTTCAGTAATCACGCCAGCTTCAACCAGATGGTCTGCGTACAGATTGCGGGTGGTCTTGAGCTTACGGATCTTTTCATACATGAGCGGCTGGGTAGCAGCCGGCTCATCGGCTTCGTTGTGACCGCGGCGGCGGTAGCACACCAGATCAATAACCACATCCCGCTTGAATTCGTTGCGGTAATCCATGGCCATCTGGGTAACAAACATCACCGCTTCAGGATCGTCTGCGTTTACGTGCAGAATCGGCGCCTGAACCATTTTGGCGACGTCTGTGCAGTATTCAGTCGAGCGCGCATCTTCCTGCCGGCTGGTGGTAAAACCCACCTGGTTGTTGATCACGATGTGAATGGTACCACCCACACCGAAGCCCCGGGTCTGGGACATCTGGAAGGTTTCCATCACAACACCCTGACCCGCAAACGCTGCGTCACCGTGCATGACGATCGGCACAACCTTGCTGCCGTCGGTATCGCCACGGCGATCCTGACGGGCGCGTACAGAGCCCACCACTACCGGAGATACAATTTCCAGGTGCGACGGGTTAAACGCCATGGCCAGATGCACTTCGCCACCGGGTGTCATCACGTTGGAAGAGAAACCCTGGTGATATTTCACGTCACCGGAGCCTGAATCCGCGAGCTTCTTGCCCTCAAATTCATCAAACAGTTCTTTCGGGTTTTTGCCGAGAGTATTAACCAGCACGTTGAGGCGGCCACGATGGGCCATCCCCAGAACAATTTCCTTGGCGCCGTATGAGCCTGCACGCTGGATCAGTTCATCCAGGCATGGAATCAGGCTTTCGCCACCTTCCAGACCAAAGCGTTTTACGCCCGGATAGCGGGAGCCAAGGTACTTTTCCAGGCCCTCGGCAGCTGTCAGACGCTCCAGGATATGCTTGCGGGTCTGAGCTTCGTACTCAGGGCGCGAGCGCACCGGCTCCATACGCTGCTGAAACCAACGCTTGATGCGAGTATCTACCACGTGCATGTACTCAGCACCGATGCTCTCGCAATACGTCTGGCGCAGGCCCTGCACGATGTCGCCGAGCTTCATCGTTTCGGAACCGAAGTTCAGTGAACCGGTCTGGAATTCCAGATCAAGATCCGACTCGCCCAACTCGTGGAAAGACGGCTCGAGATCTTCAACAGACTCACGCTGCCAGACACCCAGAGGGTCAAGCTTGGATTCCTGGTGTCCGCGGAAACGGAACGCATTGATCAGCTGAAGAACACGAATCTGCTTTTTATCGGCATCTGAGGTGGCACTGGCGGGTACGCCACTGCTGGCCAGGAAACGCTGATTGCGGGAGATATGCTCAAACTGTTCGCGGATGGTTGAGTGGACAATGTCGCGGCCATGATAGCCATCAACACTGGGAAGCTTGTCGAAGTAGCTTCGCCACTCTTCAGGAACGGCGTTGGGGTCTGTCAGGTAGGTTTCAAAAAGCTGTTCAACATAGGCCAGATTGCCACCTTGCAGGTGGGAAGTCTGCCATAACTGCTCCATGATGCTTTCGTGCATTTTGAATAGCTCACCTTGGGCTGGTGCGGGGGAGCCGGTATGGTCGGCCAGGGGTAATTCACAGTCAATACGGGTTATTACGGCATGACTTTGGCCACCACACCCAGCAAGGATGTTTTCCGTCCCCAGTGATTTTTTATACTCGGCAACGCTGCCCGGCATCCTGGATAAGTCAACCGAAGCAGCGGGCCTAAGTTTGCACTCCATTAAGACCTTTGACTATAAGCCTTTGGTTGAAGGCCCCGCGTAATGCGAGGCCTTCGGGTTACTAAACTGGTGCCGAAACACCAGTATAGCTGGTGCTACAGAATTTGCGCTCAGGTAGCGCGCTGCAGCAACAGGTTCCGAATGTGGCCAATTGCCTTCGTGGGGTTCAGGCCTTTCGGACAAACACTGACACAGTTCATGATACCCCGACAGCGGAAGACGCTGAACGGGTCATCCAGATTGGCCAGGCGCTCCGCCTGTGCGGTATCACGACTATCCGCGAGGAAGCGGTAGGCCTGCAGCAGGCCAGCCGGGCCGATGAACTTGTCCGGATTCCACCAGAACGATGGGCAGGACGTGGAACAGCAGGCACAGAGAATACACTCGTACAGGCCGTCCAGCTTCTCACGATCTTCCGGAGACTGCAGGCGTTCAATGGCGGGTGCCGGGGTGTCATTCACCAGGTACGGCATCACCTTTTCATATTGCTTGTAGAACAGGCTCATGTCGACCACCAGGTCCCGGATCACCGGCAAACCAGGCAGCGGGCGCAGAACCAGCTTGTTATTCTTGACCACATCCGACACCGGAGTGATACAAGCCAGGCCGTTCTTGCCATTCATGTTCATACCATCAGAGCCACAGACACCTTCCCGACAGGAACGGCGATAGCTCATGGAAGGATCCCTCTCCTTCACCAGGTTCAGAACATCAAGGACCATCAGGTCTTTACCTTCCGGAATCTCAACCTCTACATCCTGCATGTAAGGGGCATTATCGGTTTCCGGATTGTAGCGATACAGGCTTACCAACATTTTCAGGATACCCCCTTAGTAAGTCCGGACTTTCGGCTGGAAAGTCGGAACCGTTTTCGGTGCAAAGTTCACGTCACGCTTGCCAACACGCTTGTCCAGCGGGAAGTACATGGAGTGCTTGAGCCAGTTCTCGTCGTCACGCTCAGTGAAGTCGTTACGGGCGTGGGCACCGCGACTTTCCTTACGCTCGATCGCAGACTTGGCGGTGGCGTATGCAACTTCGTACAGGTTATCCAGCTCGAGCGCTTCAATACGCGCGGTGTTGAACGCCTTGCTGGTATCGGCCAACTTGGTTTTGCGTACACGCTCGCCGATTTCTTCCAACAGCTTGATACCCTTCTCCATGCTGTCGCCATCGCGGAACACGCCGAAGTAGAGCTGCATGCAGTTCTGCAGATCCTTACGGACCTTAGCCACATCTTCGCCTTCAGAAGCACTATCCAGACGCTCCAGACGGGCCATGGCGCGTTTGATGTCTTCTTCGCTGGCACCATCAACCTCGAAACCGCCGCGCAGCTGCTCTTCAATGTGCAGGCCGGCCGCACGACCGAAGACCACCAGATCCAGCAGGGAGTTACCACCCAGACGGTTGGCGCCGTGTACCGATACACAGGCAGCCTCACCGCAGGCAAACAGGCCGGGAATCGGTTTATCGTTGCCGTTTTCGTCTTGAGTCAGTGCCTGACCACCCACGTTGGTGGGAACACCACCCATCATGTAGTGACAGGTCGGAACGACCGGGATCGGCTCTTTCACCGGATCAACGTGCGCAAAGGTACGGGACAGTTCGCAAATGCCCGGCAGGCGCAGGTTCAGGGTTTCTTCGCCCAGGTGATCCAGCTTCAGCAATACGTGATCCTTCTCGGGACCACAACCACGGCCTTCCAAGATTTCCAGAACCATGGAACGCGCGACCACGTCACGGCCAGCAAGATCCTTTGCGTTCGGAGCATAACGCTCCATGAAACGCTCACCCTCGGAGTTGATCAGGTAACCGCCCTCACCCCGACAACCTTCAGTAACCAGGGTGCCAGCACCGTGGATACCGGTTGGGTGGAACTGCCACATTTCCATATCCTGCACCGGGAAGCCGGCTCGCAGCGCCATGCCAATGCCGTCACCGGTATTGATCATCGCATTGGTGGTGGAGGCATAAATGCGACCAGCACCGCCAGTAGCAAGGACAGTAGCCTTGGATTTGATGTACGCCACTTCACCGGTTTCGATCTCGATGGCTACGACACCAACCACTTCATCCTTGCTGTTCTTGACCAGATCAACCGCATACCACTCATTAAGGAAGGTGGTACCGCCCTTCAGGTTGGCCTGATAAAGAGTGTGCAGCAAGGCGTGACCGGTACGGTCCGCAGCAGCACAGGTACGAGCGGCCTGGGTGGGGTTATCCGGACCCTTGGACTGTCCACCGAACGGACGCTGGTAGATACGGCCCTGCTCGGTACGAGAGAACGGAAGGCCCATGTGCTCCAGCTCGAATACTGCCTGGGGGCCCACAGAACACATGTATTCGATGGCGTCCTGGTCACCGATATAGTCGGAACCCTTGACGGTATCGTACATGTGCCAGCGCCAGTCATCGTTGGGATCGGCACTTGCGATCGCACAGGTAATCCCACCCTGGGCGGATACAGTGTGCGAGCGAGTCGGGAATACTTTCGTAATACACGCAGTTTTGACGCCGGTCTCGGTCAACTGCAGGGCGGCTCGCATACCGGCACCGCCGCCACCGATAACAATCGCGTCGTAAGACATGGTCTTGATGTTAGCCATCGATTAAAGCCCCCAAAGAATCTGAATGCCCCAGATCAGGTACACAAACATGGTCAGACCGCACAGCGCCTGCACAAGGAAACGGGGCGCCATGGATTTGAGATAATCAGTCGTCACAGTCCAGAGACCAACCCATGCATGGGCACCCAGGGAAAGCAGTGCCAACAGGGTAAAAATACGGAACCAGGTCTGGTCGAACAGCGCGCTCCAGGTTTCATAGTTGATGTCTGTCATCACCATGAAGCCCAGAAGAAACACTGTGTAAATAGCCAGTACGTAGGCAGTGACACGCTGGATCAGCCAATCAAAAACGCCACTGCGGCCGAGGTTAGTTACGCTGCTTACCATACCCAGACTCCTGCCAGAATGATGAGAACAATGGAAACCACAACAGTGATCTTCGCGGCGAGGCGACCGCTCTCAAGCTCTTCTGCAATACCCATATCCATCAGCAGGTGCTTAATGCCCGCAACCAGGTGGTACAACAGAGCAGACAGGATGCCCCAGATAATCAGCTTCGCCAGGAAGCTGTCCAGCAGTTCGCTCACCCGGGCGAAACCATCTTCTCCGGACAGGGAGAGATCCAGGCCGTACAACAGGAAGGCAACACCAACAAAAATGATGATGCCGCTGATGCGATGCAGGATCGACATGATGGCAGGCAGCGGGAAATGGAACTTGCCGAGATCGAGATTTACTGGTCGTTTGCTATTCACAGCGCTCTCACACTCTCTCTTGGTTCCGCAGGACCGAAAACCGGCTGCGGATGGTTGGTATGTTGGGATCGGAGGATCGATACGAGACCGATAACCGATTGGTTCAGGAGGGCGGATGGTAACCCGGTAGCTTGCTATGCTGAAGCGTGCATTGAGGTTCATCCCCGATTCCGGGCTACGGATTATAAGGAGACACCCCGGTAATTACAAACTTGCAACAACGCCCAAAGCCTTGGCCTCAGGCGCTCCACACCCTCTATAAGCATTATTGACAAATTCAATTTCACCCGTCTGGCACCGTTATTCCGGATATCCCTCATTTACACGGGAAATTTAAATTGTCGCTTTTCGAGACTTGTGCATTGACAAAAAAGGCTGACGCCCTATATTTTGCCGCCAGTTTTGCGATAATACGCGCTTTCTGGCGCATCTACATATGCAGAAGAGCTGTTACAGCTAATCAAACAGGAGAGCACCATGACCGACAGGAAAGCCACGCTCTCGGTGGGAGATAAGTCCATTGAGCTACCGGTTTATTCCGGCACCGTCGGCCCTGACGTTATCGACGTACGCGGCCTAGTCCAGGAAGGCGTTTTTACCTACGATCCGGGTTTTGTATCCACTGCAGCCTGCGAATCCGCCATCACCTACATTGATGGCGCCAAAGGTGTGTTGCTGCACCGAGGTTACCCGATTGACCAGCTGGCCGAGCAGTCTGACTTCCTTGAAGTGTGCTACCTGCTCCTGAACGGCGAGCTGCCCAGCGAAGACGAAAACAAGCGCTTCCACGACACAATCAAAAACCACACCATGCTGCACGACCAGATGCGCAACTTCTTCAACGGCTTCCGCCGTGACGCGCATCCGATGGCTATCATGTGTGGCGTTGTTGGCGCCCTGTCTGCGTTCTACCACGACCAGATGGACGTAACCGACCCCAAACAGCGTGAAGTAACAGCTCATCGCCTGATTGCCAAGATGCCAACCATCGCGGCGTGGTGTTACAAGTACTCCGTTGGCCAACCATTCATGTATCCGCGTAACGATCTCTCTTACGCTGAAAATTTCCTGCACATGATGTTTGGCACACCGTGTGAAGAGTACAAGCCGAACCCGGTTCTTGCCAACGCCATGGACAAGATCTTCATTCTGCACGCCGATCACGAGCAGAATGCCTCTACCTCCACCGTCCGCCTGGCCGGCTCTACCGGTGCTAACCCCTATGCCTGTATCGCTTCCGGTATCGCAGCACTCTGGGGGCCCGCACACGGTGGCGCAAACGAGGCGGTTCTGGACATGCTGGCTGAAATCGGTGACGAGTCCAACATTGAGACGTTCATCGCCAAGGCCAAGGATAAAGATGATCCTTTCCGCCTGATGGGCTTTGGCCACCGGGTGTACAAGAACTTCGACCCACGCGCCAAGGTTATGGCACAAACCGCTCACGAAGTGCTGAGCGAACTGGGCCTGGAGAACGACCCACTGCTGAAGATCGCCCAGCGCCTGGAAAAGATCGCCCTGGAAGACGAGTACTTCGTAAAGCGCCAGCTTTACCCGAACGTCGACTTCTACTCCGGCATCATCCTGAAGGCCATCGGTATTCCAACGTCCATGTTTACCGTTATCTTCGCAATGTCCCGCACCATTGGCTGGTTCTCCCACTGGAACGAGATGGTCAGCGGCAACTACCGCATCGGCCGCCCGCGCCAGCTGTATACCGGCTCGCCAAAGCGCGACTATCCGAAGAAGTAATCCGTTCGGATTGCCCGGAAATGAAAAAAGCCGCTGACCCAGCGGCTTTTTTCGTATCATGGCAATACAAAACTCTCCCAATCCAACGATGACAAGGAGCAGACCATGGCAACCATCGCTTTTATCGGGCTTGGCGTAATGGGCTATCCGATGGCCGGTCACCTGGCCCGAGCAGGTCACAAGGTATCTGTGTGGAACCGCACCGGTGCAAAGGCTCAGCAATGGGCAGCACAGAACTCCGGGAACGCCTGCAGGAGCATCGCAGATGCAGTAAGGAATGTCGATGTCGTGCTCACTTGCGTTGGTGCCGATAAAGACCTGGAGGAGGTCTACACGGCCCCAGAGGGTATCATCAACAACGCACCGGCCACGGCCATTCTGGTTGATCACACCACAGCCTCGGCAGGCATTGCCGAGGCACTGGCTCAAGCCGCAAAGGCTAAAGGCCAGGGCTTTGTTGATGCCCCCGTATCCGGCGGCCAGCAAGGGGCGGAAAACGGCCAGTTAACGATCATGTGCGGCGGCAGCAACGAAGACTTCCAAAAGGTTGAACCGGTACTGAAATGTTATGCCCGGGCACTCAATCTGATGGGCCCGGTGGGTAGTGGCCAGAAAACGAAGATGGTCAATCAGATTGCCATTGCCGGTCTGGTTCAGGGCCTGTCAGAAGCCCTGCACTTTGCCGAACAGGCAGAACTCGATGTACGCAAAGTGGTTGACGTGATTTCCAAGGGGGCGGCGCAGTCATGGCAGATGGAAAACCGCTCCGGCACCATGATTGACGGCGAATTTGAGCACGGTTTTGCGGTGGACTGGATGCGCAAGGACCTGGCCATCTGCCTGGAAGAAGCCCGCAAAAACGGCTCCAGATTACCGGTAACGGCGTTGGTGGACCAGTTTTACGGAGATGTGCAGGAGATGGGCGGCAACCGCTGGGACACCTCTTCGCTGATTCAGCGGCTTCGTAAGAAGTAATGATTAGCCACGGACACACACGGACGCTCACCGACAAAAGATAAAAACTACCCCAGTAATGTCTGTGTAAGTCCGTGCGTGTCCGTGGCTAAAAATCATTTCTTCTTGTCTCTCGGCACCCAGCGGCCGTTTTCGTACCAGGCGGACCAACCGGTGGCTTTGCCATCCTGTTCCGACATCACGTACTGCTCTTTGGACTTCCGGCTATAACGGATCACCGTCGGGTTACCCTCGGGATCCTTCTCCGGGGCGTCCATCAGGTAATCGTATTTCGGATCAATTTCCTTCCGGTGTGGCTTGATTTCCATCACCAGCGGTGGCCGGGTTTCCCGGTTTTTCGGGAATTTGCTGGCCGCCAGGAACAGGCCGGAGGCACCGTCACGTAGCACGTAGGTGTCGTCTACCTTCTGGCACTGCAGCTCCGGCATGGGCACCGGGTCCATTTTGGGGGGCGCAGGCTCGCCGTTCTTCAGCAGTTTGCGGGTGTTCTTGCACTCGCTGTTGGTGCAGCCGAAGTACTTGCCGAAGCGGCCGGTTTTCAGCTGCATTTCGGAACCACACTTATCGCATTCAAGCGTAGGGCCGTCGTAGCCCTTGATGCGGAAACTGCCCTCTTCCACTTCGTAGCCGGAGCAGTCGGGGTTGTTACCGCACACGTGCAGCTTGCGCTTTTCATCAATCAGGTAGCTGTCCATGGCCGTGCCGCATTTCGGACAGCGGCGCTTCATACGCAGCAGGCGGGTTTCGCCTTCACCTTCCACATCTTCATCGGCACTGACCACTTCGTCGCCAGACACCAGGTTAATGGTGGTCTTGCAACGCTCCTTGGGCGGCAATGAATAGCCGGAACAACCCAGGAATACCCCGGTGCTGGCCACGCGAATCTGCATGTTCCGACCACAGCTCGGGCATGGAATATCCGTTTCCGTCGGGGTATTGGCGCGCATGCCGCCTTCGGTTTTTTCTGCGCTTTCCAGCTGCTTACGGAACCTGGCGTAGAAATCGTTCAGTACCTTCTTCCACTGAACCTCGCCCTCGGCGATCTCATCCAGCTCGCCCTCAAGGCGCGCGGTGAAATCGTAGTCCATCAGGTTCGGGAAAGACTCTGCCAGACGCTCGGTGACAATCTCCCCCATCTTCTCGGCGTAAAAACGGCGATTCTGAAGCCGCACGTAACCACGATCCTGGATGGTGGAAATAATGGATGCGTAGGTAGAAGGACGGCCAATGCCCTGCTTTTCCAGTTCCTTGACCAGGCTGGCTTCGGTATAGCGCGGCGAAGGCTTGGTGAAATGCTGGGTCGGATCCAGCTTCTTGAGATCCAGGGGCTGATCTACCTTGATGTCTGGCAGCGCCACGTCTTCGTCTTTCTTGGCTGACTGGGGCGCAGCTTTCAGGAAACCTTCGAACTTGACGATGCGACCACGGGTACGCAGTTCGTAGTCACCATTGGCCACAACGATGGAGGTGCTGAGGAATTCGGCATCCGCCATCTGGCAGGCGATAAACTGGCGCCAGATCAGGTCGTAAAGCTTCTCCGCATCCTTTTCCAGGCCACTGATATCGGTAGGCCTGCGGGATACGTCAGTAGGCCGGATGGCCTCGTGGGCCTCCTGGGCGCCTTCCTTGCTACCGTACACGCGGGGCTTCTCAGGCAGGTAGCGATCACCGAACTGTTTCTGAATAAACTCGCGACAGCCGGTTACCGCATCCTGGCTCAGGTTGGTCGAGTCTGTACGCATGTAGGTGATGTAGCCCGCCTCGTACAGGCGCTGAGCCAGCATCATGGTTTTCTTGACACTGAAGCCCATGCGGTTGCTCGCCGCCTGCTGCAGTGTCGAGGTAATAAAGGGAGCAGAGGGCCGTGAACGGGTTGGCTTGTCTTCCCGCTTGGCCACCTTGAAGCTACCGGCTTTCAGACGGTCAACATGTTCCTTGCTCTGAACATCATTAACCGGACGGTAGGGCTTGTCGTTGTAGCGGGTAACCTCGAACCGAACCGGGTCCTTGCTACCTTCTGCGGTCAGGTCTGCGTGCAGCTGCCAGAATTCCTCCGGCACGAACTTGCGGATTTCCCGCTCACGCTCAACGATCAGGCGCACGGCAACCGACTGAACCCGGCCAGCAGACAGGCCCCGGGCAATCTTGGCCCAGAGCAGCGGCGAAACCATGTAACCCACAACGCGATCCAGGAATCGGCGCGCCTGCTGGGCATTTACCCGGTTGTTATCCAGCTCCCCGGGGTCCTTGAACGCTTCCTGGATAGCCCGCTTGGTAATTTCGTTGAACACCACGCGGCGATACTTTTCCGGCTCGCCGCCAATGGTCTCCTGAAGGTGCCAGGCAATGGCTTCCCCTTCCCTGTCCAAATCCGTTGCCAGATAGATGTGGTCGGCATTCTTGGCCAGGCGCTTTAGCTCGCTGACGACCTTTTCCTTACCGGGCAGGATCTCGTAACGGGCGCTCCAGTCGTGGTCCGGATCGACGCCCATGCGGGCCACCAGCTGTTCCCGGGCCTTGCGCTTTTTGTGCTCGGCCTTTTCTTCCGGGCTCATCTTGCGGGTGGCGGCAGCCTGCTTTGCCCGCTCTTTCGGGTCAGACTGGCTGCCACTGCCGCTGACCGGCAGGTCACGAATGTGGCCAACGCTGGACTTAACAATAAAATCGGAGCCCAGGTACTTGTTGATGGTCTTCGCTTTCGCTGGCGACTCGACAATTACGAGACTTTTACCCATATCGGAGATCTGTATCCTTGGCGATCAATCGGTCAAGTTCTGAACGGAACCGTAAACTCGCATAAAAATCAGGCAACTGAAAAACACAAAGGCTGCCATTGTGTATAGGCACACTGTTTTACAGGGTCAAGAATGGCAAGACAACCCATTCTTTGATTTCAGTCACCCTTTTTTGGGATTTGCCGTTCGTTTTGCAATCCCCTCTAGCAGATTTGCAATCCCCTCTAGCAGAAAGGCCCGGCGATTTGCCGGGCCTTTCTGACTAAGCATTACTGATCGGGACTAACCGGTCAGATACGCTCCCACACGGTGGCAATACCCTGGCCCAAACCGATACACATGGTGGAAACACCAAGCTTACCGCCTTTGGCCTGCATAACATTCAGCAGTGTGGTGGAGATACGGGCACCAGAGCAGCCCAGCGGATGGCCCAGGGCAATCGCGCCGCCATTCAGGTTGACCTTCTCTTCCATGACGCCCAGCAGTTTCAGATCTTTCAGAACCGGCAGGGATTGGCCAGCGAAGGCTTCGTTCAGTTCCCAGAAGTCGATGTCTTCGACTTTCAGGCCTGCACGCTTCAGCGCCTTCTTGGTAGCCGGAACCGGACCGTAGCCCATGATCGCGGGATCACAGCCGGCAACTGCCATGCTGCGAATCTTGGCGATCGGCTTCAGGCCCAGGGCTTCTGCCCGCTCGGCTGACATCAGCACCATCGCAGCGGCACCGTCGGTCAGCTGGGAGGAAGTACCGGCAGTGACCGTGCCGTTCTTCGGATCAAACGCCGGACGCAGCTGGCCGAGGGACTCAGCCGTGGTTTCCGGACGAATGGTCTCGTCTTCTTCGATCAGCTTCACAAAGCCATTTTCGTCATGACCTTCAACCGGAACGATTTCGTTCTTGAAGCGGCCCTCAACGGTAGCTTCGTGAGCCAGGCGATGGGAACGGGCACCGAACTCATCCTGTTGCTCACGGGTAATGCCGTGCATTTTCGCCAGCATTTCTGCAGTCAGGCCCATCATGTTGGAGGCCTTGGCAGTGTACTTGGACGCAGCCGGGTTGTGGTCAAAGCCAGCGGTCATGGGTACGTGGCCCATGTGCTCGACACCACCCACCATGAACACATCACCGTTGCCAGTCTGGATAGCCTGGGCAGCTGTGTGGATGGCGCTCATGGCGGAACCACACAGACGGTTAACGGTCTGGGCAGCGGACTCGTGAGGGATACGGGTCAGCAACGAAATCTGCCGTGCCACGTTAAAGCCCTGTTCCTTGGTCTGGTTTACACAGCCCCAGATCACATCTTCTACTTCTTTCGGGTCGAGCTTCGGGTTGCGCTCAAACAGTGCTTCAATCAGCGCAGCGGACAGAGTCTCGGCGCGAACGTTGCGGAAACAGCCGTTTTTGGCACGACCCATCGGAGTCCGCACGCAATCGACGACGACAACGTCTCTCGGATTAAGGCTCATAGATCTTTCTCCGTTCGGAAATCTCGTTAGGGTTAGCCAAAGAACTTCTTGCCGGTCTTGGCCATTTCACGCAGCTTCTCGGTCGGCGCGTACAGCGGGCCAAGATCTGCGTACTTGTCTGCCAGTTCGACGAACTTGTCGACGCCCATGTCGTCGATGTAGCGCAGAGCACCACCACGGAACGGAGGGAAACCGATACCGTAGATCAGGCCCATGTCTGCATCGGCCGGGTCTTCAACAATGTTGTCTTCCAGGCAGCGAACGGTTTCCAGGCACAGAGGAATCATCATGCGGGCGATGATTTCTTCTTCGTCGAAGTCCTTGCTGCCGTTAACCACAGGCTCGATAAGCTTGTAGGTTTCTTCGTCGACAACTTTCTTCGGCTTGCCCTTCTTGTCCTCTTCGTACTTGTAGAAGCCCTTGTCGTTCTTCTGACCGTAACGGTTGTTCTCGAACATCACGTCAATGCCAGACTTGAAGTCGGCCTTCATGCGATCCGGGAAGCCCTCTGCCATCACCTCGTTGGCGTGCTTGGCAGTGTCCATACCCACAACGTCGAGCAAGTAAGCCGGGCCCATGGGCCAGCCGAACTTTTCCATCACCTTGTCGATCTTCTGGAAATCAGCACCGTCACGCAGCAGCGCGGCAAATCCACCGAAATACGGGAACAGAACACGGTTAACCAGGAAGCCCGGGCAATCGTTGACCACGATCGGGGTCTTGCCCATGGCCTTGGCGTAAGCAACAGTGGTCGCGATGGCGCGGTCACTGGTCTTCTCGCCACGGATAACCTCAACCAGCGGCATCATGTGCACCGGGTTGAAGAAGTGCATGCCACAGAAGTTCTCCGGACGCTTCAGGTTCTTGGCCAGAAGGTTGATGGAGATGGTAGAGGTGTTGGACGTCAGGATGGTGTCCTCGCGAACCGCGTCTTCAGTTTCACGCAGAACCGCATCTTTAACCTTCGGGTTCTCAACAACCGCTTCAACAACCAGATCTACGCTCTTGAAATCACCGTAGTTCAGGGTCGGCGTGATGTTGTTCAGAACGTCGCCCATCTGGCCGGCGTCCATCTTGCCCTTGGCAACACGCTTGGACAGCAGCTTCTTGGCTTCATTCAGGCCCAGCTTGATGCCGTCCTGATTGATGTCCTTCATGACAATCGGGGTGCCTTTCAGTGCAGACTGGAACGCTACACCGCCACCCATGATACCAGCGCCCAATACCGCAGCCAGTTTCACGTCGGAAGCTTCTTTTTCCCAAGCGCTGGCTTTCTTCTTCAGGGCCTGGTCGTTCAGGAACAGACCAACCAGACACGCGGCAACGTTGGTCTTGGCCATCTTGGCGAAGCCTTTGGCTTCCACTTCGATCGCCTTGTCACGAGTCATGCCGGCATGCTTCTGCATGGTCTTGATGGCTTCCACCGGCGCCGGGTAGTTCTTGCCAGCCTTGCCGGCCACGAACGCCTTGGAAATCTCGAACGCCATCATGCTTTCCATGGCGTTCAGCTTGATCTTGCCTTTCTTCTCTTCACGACGGGCCAGGTTATCCAGCTTGCCTTCGTTGCACTGGTTGATAATGGCAACGGCAGCGGCTACCAGCTTGTCGGCTTCAACCACGGCATCAACAGCACCAACCTTCAGTGCGGCATCGGCACGGTTTTCAGTACCACCGGCAATCCACTCAACGGCGTTGTCCACACCCACCAGACGGGACAGACGTACAGTACCGCCAAAGCCCGGGAAGATACCCAGCTTCACTTCCGGCAGACCAACCTTGGCCTTGGGAGCCATAACACGGTAGTCGGTGGCCAGACACATCTCAAAACCACCGCCCAGAGCGATACCGTTGATAGCGGTAACCGTCGGGAACGGCAGATCTTCGATGGCGTTGAAAACTTCGTTCGCCTTCAGGTTGTTAGCAACGAGGTCTTCCTCGGAACCTGCAAACAGCTCGGTGAACTCGGTGATATCCGCACCGACAATAAAGCTGTCCTTGGAGCTGGTGACTACCAGGCCCTTGAGGTTCTTCTGGGATTTGAGTGCTTCAGCTGCGGCGCCCAGCTCTTCGATGGTGAGACGGTTGAACTTGTTAACTGACTCGCCCTGCAAGTCAAAGTCCAACTGAGCGATCCCGCCTTCGATCTCTTTAACCGTGATGGCTTTACCTTCGTAAATCATCAACTGATCTCCAGTCTGTGTTTGGAACTGCTGACAACCGGTTGGCGAAACGCCGAGCCGACTGCCTGTGCAGCGAGATTTCGGTCACTGCCCGATCATTCGATCCAAAAAATTCATACAGTCGTTTGAATCGTGAGGACACACGATGAAAAAAAAAGACGCGTTTGTCAATTTGTTTCTTGATGAAACCTGAAGAAAAAAGGGAGTACAGCCTGTAAGAGCCGGAAACTACTTGATTAGCCGGCAGAGTTACTTTAACTTCGAGATGCGACTTTAGTCCACAATAATAAAACAGTATTACGGAGACTCATCCGATGAAAGACGCTCGCCTGCGCATTCAGTCACTGCTTGCCGCACTGCTACTACTATCCCTGACCGCGTTTGGCGCCCAGGCACAGGACACCGGCGCAGACTTCCTGTCAGATCTGCACGATTTCCGCATCAACAATTATCTGGCCCTGGACTCGTTCTACGCATTCAGCGCCAACGGCGACACGGAAGCCCTCAATCGTATCGTGGGCAGTATCAATGCCTCCAATAATGCGATGAACGCCGTGATCGCCAGCACCAGTGGCGTTCTGTCGCCACAACAAGTAGAAGGACTCAATCAGGATTTCGATCAGTTCAAGGATCTCATGCGCGGAAACATCAACGAAGTCCGGGATCGCGGCTACCCTGACCTCCGCCTGATGGCCGATCTCGCAAACAAGGCGTCAAGCATGAACGAGCGTGCTACAGAGCTTTATGGTGTTGCCCAGGAGAACAGCGGCACCCAGGCTGACGCGCGTATTGAGTCTGCACGCTCCGCGGCCGTGGTGATGGCACAAATGATGGCAAGGTACTCCGCGCGCACCCACTCGTCCGTGGCCCAGACGTTCCAGGGCGCATCAGACGAAGCGTCGCTGGACCAGCAGGCTCTGATGTTTGACAGCTTGCTGGCCCGGGTACAATCCGGCTCCGCCAGTGCTGAGCTCAAGGCCGCCATTGATGATGTCAGCTCCAAATGGCAGTTCATCCGCAGCTCCTACATCAACTACAACGAAAACAACGTCAGCTTCGTCATTGACCGCTATTCCAAAGGGATCATTCGCAGCCTGACCACCACCATCGAAATCCTCGAAAGTAACGCCTGATGTGTCTTCGGGCGGATTAACGATCCGCCCGAAGTTTCCCTTCCTGTTGATGCCCGTCAGAATCCCGCTACACTTTCTCGTATAAACTGTTGATACTGACTATTACCCCAATTCGCAAAGGAGTGACTGAATGTCGACCTACAACAAGATGCTGGTTGCCATTGACCTGACAGAAGAAGCCCCGCAGGTTCTGAACAAAGCAAAAGCGATCTGCGACGCCTATGGTGCCGAGCTTTTTCTCGTCCATGTTGTTGAGCCGGTGGGTTACGCTTACGGTGGTGATATCCCGATGGACCTCACCGAACTTCAGGACCAGTTGGACAAAGCCGCCCGCGAGCAGCTGGCGAAGTACGGTGACCAGCATGGCGTGCCGAAAAGCCACCAGATCGTCACGGTTGGCCGTCCGGAATCCGAAATCCATCGTCTGGTAAAAGACCAGGGCGTTGATTTGGTGATCGTTGGCAGCCATGGCCGCAAGGGGTTTCAGTTGCTTCTGGGCTCAACTGCCAACGGCGTACTGCACGGCACCCAGTGCGACGTTCTGGCCATCCGGATTCACTAAGCCACCCCGCCCAAACGCCGGTTGAGGCACCATGACAAAGGGAGGCTTACGCCTCCCCTTTCATTCTCGCCTGCAGTTTTCTGAGTTGACTCTCCAGTGACACGCTGACACTCGATGCCATGGAGAAGAAATTCAGCAATGCCTTTAGGTTGCTGTCGCCTTTGCAGACCGCATGAATCCGTTGCCAAAGCGCCTGATTCACTAACTGAAGCCTCTGATTCCGTTCTACCAGCCCTTTTAGCTCCCAATCAGCCTGCTCCTGGTTCCGCTGGGCAAACAATTGCTGCAGCAGATAGTAGCCGACGCTCCGCATAACGAATTCGTCGCTGTTAGCGAATGGAAGATGATGCAGCGCCATCGGTTTGAGTTCTGACAGTACCGGGCAGCCACTGGTTGCCATCTTCAGCCCAAGTAACGAACGCAGCGCTTCCTCAAGCGTCGTCTGCTTGGAGTAAGTGCGCCGGTCGTCGGTGACCTCTACATCTACTTTCTGGTAGGCATCTTCGGCCTGAAACGCCTCAACCACCGGCAGGATTTCAACCGCCGCCGGGCAGTATTCCACCTCCCCCGCTTTCAGCGGACAATTTGAGCACTTGCAGTGCTCAAGCCTGACCCAGGAAGGGAATCCCGAGACCGGTGGCTTCGCCGGCTCACCGGTCACCTTGAATTCGATGTTTCGTCCATCATGAAATTTGAAATTATAATTGATATTCATTGACTCGCCTGTTCTTCCAGCTCCATCCACCGCTCGATGACCGACTCAAGTCGGGTTTCCGTTTCCGACAACTTTTCAAGAGTGGCTGAGACTTCGTCCGGTGGGCCTGAATAAAAGTCCGGGGCAGAAATGGATTCCTGAAGTTCTGCCACCTCACGCTCCAGTGCCTCAATCTTGCCAGGCAACTGTTCCAACTCCAGTTTAAGCTTGTAACTCAGCTTTGCGGCCTTTGGTTTTGCCGACTGTGACACAGTCTCTGGCACCGGCTGCGTATTTTTGTCCGAACTGTCGGATTTATCACGCTTGTCCTGCTTGTCGAGGCGACTTCCGGAGGTCTCCGAAGGAAACCTGCCGCCCTGTCGACGCCAGTCTGTGTACCCTCCAACGTACTCCCGTACCGAACCGGAGCCATCCAGAAAGATGGTATCCGTCACCACGTTATCGAGAAATTCCCGATCGTGACTGATGACGATGACTGTGCCGTTAAAGTTCCCTAATTGTTCTTCCAACAGTTCAAGGGTTTCGACATCCAGGTCATTGGTAGGTTCATCCAACACCAGTATATTGGCCGGCTTACTGAAAAGCTTGGCCAACAACAGGCGCGCCCGCTCACCACCGGAGAACACCCTGACCGGAGAACGGGCACGTTCAGGCGTAAACAGGAATTCCTGAAGATAGCCCAGAACATGTTTGCTCTGGCCGTTGATATCAATAAACTCGCGACCTTCAGCCAGGTTATCAAGGGCGTTACGGGAAAGGTCCAGCTCGCCCCGGAGCTGATCAAAGTACGCCACCTGCAGGTTGGTCCCCAAGCGGATACTACCCTCGGTAGGCTCAAGCTCTCCCAGCAGCAATCTGACCAAAGTGGTTTTACCGGTGCCATTCTCTCCCACCAGACCAATCTTGTCGCCCCGGATCACCGTCAGGTCCATATCGCGCACAACCTGGTGACCGCCCGGGTATGAGAAGCCTGCCTGTCGCGACTCTGCCACCAGCTTGCCGGATTTCGCCGCCTCTTCCACTGAGAAGTTTGCCGTGCCTCCCCGCACCCTACGCTGTCGATGCTCCTCGCGCATGGCCTTCAAGGCCCGCACACGGCCCATGTTCCTGGTGCGGCGGGCCTTGATGCCCTGACGAATCCAGGCCTCTTCCTGTTTCAGGCGCTTATCGAACAATGCGTTTTGGCGCTCTTCATCTTCCAGCGCCTTCTCCTTGAGCTCGAGATACCGGTCATAACTGGCAGCGAAACTGATCAGCTGACCACGGTCAAGTTCGACCACCCGAGTGGCCATGCGCCGTATAAACGCCCGATCATGGCTGACAAACAGCATCGCCCCACGAAACTGGGTCAAGGCCTCCTCCAGCCAGGCAATAGCGGGCACATCAAGGTGGTTAGTTGGCTCGTCCAGCAACAGTATATCTGGCTCTGCCACCAAAGCCTTTGCCAGTAAAACCCGGCGTTGCCACCCACCTGAGAGCGTGTTGAGGCGGCGGTCCGGGTCGATACCATATTGCCCCAGAATGGTGTTCACCTTTTGATCGAGGCGCCAGCCATCCAATGACTCAAGGCGCTCCTGGACCTTCATCAGACTATCCATGGAAGCCTCATCAGCACTTTGGGACAGCCGATGAAACTCCGCCAAGAGTGCGCCGGTTTCCGGAAACGCCGAGGCAACAACATCGTAAGCCGTCCGGGCATCGTCTGCCGGCAAGCTCTGAGGCAATACCGCAAGCACCGAGCCCTCCTCAAGCCGGACAACACCCGCATCCGGAGTGACGTCACCACTGACGATTTTCAGTAGCGTTGACTTGCCCTCGCCGTTACGCCCGAGAAGGCACACCCGCTCCCCGGGATCAATCATCAGGGTTGCATCATCCAGCAATGGATGCATGCCGAAGGCCAGGGATATTTTTTCCAGTGTTAACAAAGGCACCTTGATCAAGACTCCTGTTGGGAAATGTCTACGGCATCGCCGACCGAAAGGCGCCCGCTACCCTGGTGAACGACGTTCTGGCCGAAAATCACACCATCCCCGGTTTTGCGATAACGGGAGAGCGTTCTGAGGGGCTCGGTATCCGGATCTTTCAGGCCAGTATCCGGGTCCACCGTGGTCATTACGCACCGGGAACAGGGTTTTGCGACCGCAAACCGGGTTTCACCGACGGTAATACTTTGCCAGCCATCTTCAGACCAGGCCTCAGCCCCTGAAATGACAACGTTCGGCCGGAAACGGCGCATATCCACGGCATTGGCCAGCCGGCTATTGAGCTCGTCGAGGGAAGCCTGATTGGTTATCAGCAAGGGGAACCCATCGGCAAATCCAACCCGGCGATTTTCTGGCACCCGCAACGGGTCTACACGACGAACACTCTCATCGGGCATGTACACAAAACGAAGGGACTGGCCAAGGTAACGACTGATCGCCGCATCGGCCGGCTCTGGGCCGGTCAAGGCGTCCACGGTATCGCGCCAGACCTTGACCGCCATCCTGCCATTGCCGGGCTTGAGGACGAAGTCACCCTGCCCCGGAACACCGATCTCAACACCCTGAGGCCCTATATGGGTCGTAACGTTTGCCAACAAAGGTAGCTGTCGCTGGGTTATAAACTGCCCCTGATCGCCCACCAGCATCCAACGCCGGTCCCCGGCGGGTCCGAATTCATCCAGTTCGAATGACGACACTTCGATGCCAGCCAGGGACTTGACCGGGTATATAAAGAGGGATTGAACGCGCATGATGACCACCCTTGCAAGTAACAGGTTTGGGATGGAAGTGAGCGAGTATAACCGACGAAACCTTGTCCATGGGGGAGAAATGCGGAACAGGAAACAAAAAACCCGGCCTTGTGGGCCGGGTTTTTCCTGAATCTGGAGCGGGAAACGAGATTCGAACTCGCGACCCCAACCTTGGCAAGGTTGTGCTCTACCAACTGAGCTATTCCCGCTTGCTGTCAGAGGGCGTTGCCTCTCAACGGCTGCGTATTCTACTGATCAGCGTTCGGCCGTCAACAATTTTTGTTAAAAATTTGTGATTACCTTCAACCGCGCCGTTTTACTGACCAAATCGGCGACCGCCCGCCAAATAGGCCTGCTCTGCCTCCGTGGATGTTCGCCCCAGCGCCTTGTTCCGATGGGGGAAGCGGCCAAATTGCAGCACGATATCCCGGTGATCTACGGCCGACTGCAGGAAGCTACCCAAAAATTCGGCGAGTAAGCCGTCGGCACTGGCAACCAACTGCTCATAACATGCCACTGACAAATCCTGGTCCTTCTTGAGCTCAGAATGCTGCATGGGCATATAAAGAAACGCCCGTTGAATGAGCGGCAACTCAAGATCCTGCCCCCTATCCATTGCCTGCCTGCTCAAATTGCGGGCCAGCCGATCACTTTCGAACGCCAGGGCACCGCCACGGAAGATGTTACGGGTAAACTGATCGAGCAGCAGTATTTCAGCCAATGCGCCTCCCGCTTCATTTCGCCAATGCTCCAAACCCTGCTCAGAGGCGAACAGCACCAGCGAAAGAAAGCGCCTTCGAATTTCCTGGTCAAACTTCCGATCGGACCGAAACCAACGGTTTCGGTGATCGGCGTCCGGCAGCCCATGCTCATCCAATTTTCCAAACCAGAAATCCAGAAGCTCTTTCCAATCGAACATTTACCGACTCCCTGTTACATTTAAATCAGCGGGTGTACAGGATCTTATTTGATTACGACCGAAGCATTCCATTTGACCACCCAGGAGCAACCATGACCCAGCCTCACCGAATCATTCTGCTGGCCCACGGCAGCAGTGACCAACGATGGTGTGAAACCTTTGAACAACTGGCAGCACCAACACTCAAGTCGGTTGAGAACGCCGCCATCGCCTACATGGAGCTGGCCGAACCCTCGCTGGAAACCATCGTGAGCCAGGGCAAAGCCGATGGTACCGAGCACTTTACCGTGGTTCCCCTGTTCCTGGCAGCAGGCCGGCACCTGCGCAAAGATGTACCGGCAATGATCGCAGACCTGGAAAGCCAGCATGGTGTCCAGATCAAACTGGCGCCGCCCATCGGCCAGAACCCTCAGCTGGGCGATGCCATCCGGGATGTTGTGCTCCAGGAGCTGGAGAATAGCGGTTCCTGATACCATCAGCCGACAGGAGGAGATCACCATGGAGAAAAAAATCCTGATTACCGGTGGTACCGGTTTTATCGGCACCATACTCTGCCGCGAGCTGGCCAACAAAGGGTACGGGCTGACCGTTCTCAGTCGACAACCGGCAGATACGGTTCGGGCACTGTGTGGTCGGGTAGAAGCGACATCAGACCTGAAGCTTCTTGAAGGGCATCAAGGGTACCACGCCATCATCAATCTGGCCGGCGAAGGGATCGCCGATAAGCGCTGGACGGCGTCCCGAAAACAGGCCCTGCGAGACAGTCGTATTGGCCTAACCCGGACTTTGGTTGATGTATGCAGAAGCTGGCAAAGCCCGCCTGAAGTTTTGGTATCTGGTTCTGCTGTGGGCTACTACGGAAATCAGGGCAATCATCTGGTAACAGAGGAGACCCACCCACATCCGGAGTTCACCCATGAATTGTGCCGTGACTGGGAACAGGCAGCACTGTCTATGGAAGAACTGGGCACCAGGGTTTGCCTGTGTCGCACCGGCATTGTGACTGGCAGAGGTGGCGGCTTCCTGCAGAGAATGATCCTGCCTTTCCGGCTTGGCCTTGGCGGTCGCCTTGGCAACGGGCAACAGTACATGCCTTGGGTGCATAGGGATGATGTGGTTTCAGGGCTTATCTGGATGCTTGAGAACCCCCACGCGAAGGGAGCCTACAACATGGTAAGCCCCAATCCGGCCACTAACCGGGAGTTCACCAAAACCCTTGGCAAGGTTGTTCATCGGCCCACGGTATTCCCGGCCCCCGCGCCGGTGCTCAAACTGGCACTGGGTGAGATGGCAGGGCTGTTACTCACCGGGCAGAAAGCAGTTCCGGCGAAACTGCAGCATGAGGGCTTCCGGTTCAAATACGCCGAATTGGAACCAGCATTGGCGGACAGCGTGGCGGGGTAATTTTTTCAAAAAAACCGTTGACAGGGCAAAAGGCCTTACTTAATATACGCGCCACCTCGACGAGGCAAGTTGTTGAAAACGTTGCGTCCCCTTCGTCTAGTGGCCTAGGACTCCGCCCTTTCACGGCGGCAACAGGGGTTCGAACCCCCTAGGGGACGCCAATTTTTTCAATCGGTTAGGCGATTTCTTGCCGGTTAGCCACCACCCTGCCCTCGATGGTGTCCTTTGTGACCTTTTCCTCCATGGGCTTTCTGGTCTTTCACTACGAAAATCCCAACCCCCACAAAAAAGCCAACCATCAGCAACACGGTTGCAATACCCGCGATAACCACTGCATCCATATACATAGCGTTAACTCCTGCTCTATCTGAAACTTGATTAAGCTCAGGTTACGCCCGGGCGACCAACCCCGTATTGATCTGTGTCAAAGGCAACTATCACCTCTTTCATTTCACAAACTGCGAAACACCGCCCGAATTATTCCGTTATTTCCTGTATTTGCAGCGCATTCGACATAAACTACTGCTATAGTCGATAACAGGATAAGCACCTACTCTGCGCATCTTATGCCTGATATCCAATGTGATAGCGAAGTTCACAACATGCCAGAATTCATGCCCCGATTGAGGCGTATTCGCACAGCCTCTCCGCTTTCTTTCAGGCTCCTGGCATGGATCCTATTGTTCAGTACTGCCTTCACGCTTCTGGCGGCGGGCGTGCAGATCTATTCTGATTACCGTAGAGACCTGTCGCTGATCGAAGAACGGATGGAAGTGATTGAATCCGGCTACGCCTCAAGCCTGGCCCGGAGCCTCTGGGCCCTCGATCAGAAATTGCTGCAAACCCAGATGGAAGGCATCCTGAGCCTGCCGGATATTACCCACCTTCGGCTTCGAATCGAGCCTGACTCCGAACTCGTCATGGGAGAAATTCCCAGGCAGGCCGATACCCTTGTCCATCGTTTCAAACTCATTCAGCGCGATGGAAATGAATTCCTGCTTGGAGAACTTGAGATTACCGCCAACCTGGAACGGGTGTATGGCGAACTCCAGCGAAAAGTCGGTGTAATTCTGGCCACACAGTTTCTGATCGTCTTTTTTGTTTCCGTGCTTATCCTGTGGATATTCCAGCACCTTGTGACCCGCCACCTCACCGCTATGGCCGACTACACCAAGGATCTATCCCTGAAAAACCTGTCCAGGCCCCTGGTGCTGGACCGTCCTGACAGTGCAGCCAATGGCAAGGATGAACTGGGCATGGTGACGGATGCCATCAACCAGATGCGTGAGCGATTGATTGATGATGTCGCCCGGCGCGAGCGCGATGCGGCCGACATCCTGAAGTTTTCCAAGGCCATTGATCAAAGCCCCTCTTCGGTTCTGATCTGTGACCGGCAATGGCGAATCGAGTACGCTAACCGAAAGTTCAGTCAACTTACCGGCCATACTATAGACGACATCATTGGCAAACATCCGTCCCACCTGATCGAAAACAGTATGGACATTCAGGACGCCCGCCATCTTTGGCAATCCATCCGGCTACAGGTACAACGGGTTGGTGTTTGGCAAGGCGAAGTCAACAGCGTCCGGCGCAATGGTGAGCGCTACTGGGAGCAGCTGGTGGTCACCCCTATCCGCGATAATAACGGTGACACCACCGGCTACCTCATCCTCGGTGAAGACATCAGCATCCGTAAGCGCTATGAACAGCAACTGTTGCGCCAGGCCAATTATGACATACTGACCGGCCTGCCAAACCGGATGTTGGCCCTGGATCGCCTCAAGCTGGCACTGGCCCAGGCCCGCCGAGACAATTCCCAGGTGGGGGTGATGTTCCTGGACCTCGACAATTTCAAACACATAAACGACACCCTGGGCCACGATGCCGGCGATACCCTGCTGGTGGAGGCCGCCCGTCGTATCTCCAGCTGCCTCAGGGGCACCAGTACCGTTGCCCGCCTGGGTGGGGATGAGTTTCTGGTTATTCTGCCGGGCCTCACGGGAACTGAGGCCTCATGCCAGGTCGCGGAGAGGATTCTGAAAACCTTTGCCCCCGCGTTTATGCTCAATGGCCAGGAAGTCTTTGTGACAACCAGTATCGGGATCGCCATCTTCCCAACCGACTCCGATAACAGTGGCACATTGCTCCAGCATGCAGATGCCGCCATGTATCAAGCCAAGCATAAAGGAAAGAGCTCCTACGCCCAGTTCACGCCGGAAATGACCGAAGTGTCCCACGAGCGGCTTCAGATGGAGTCGCACATGCGCAAGGCGCTGGAGCTGGGAGAACTCGAGCTGTATTACCAGCCGATAGTGGACACCGCTTCCGGCTCATTGATCGGCGCCGAGGCGCTGCTGCGCTGGAACAACCCGACTATGGGTATGGTCATGCCCGACCGCTTCATTCCGCTGGCTGAAGAAACCGGCCTGATCATCCCGATCGGTGAATGGGTTATCGAGGAGGCCTGCAAAGCCGCTGTCGCCTGGCGAGCCATGACCGGCCTCGAATCCCTTTCGATTGCTGTCAATGTGTCGCCGCGTCAGTTCCGGGACCCCGACTTTACCGATGCAGTCATGCGCTCCCTCAACGCCAGCGGGCTGCCACCGGAATGCCTTGAGCTGGAGATTACCGAAAGACTCATTCTTGATAACACCATTGAAACCGCCGACATCCTTCGGCAACTGGACAGGACCGGCATCCGGCTGTCAGTTGACGACTTCGGAACCGGCTATTCGGCCCTCAGCTATCTGAAGTCGTACCCGTTCGACACACTCAAGATCGACAAGTCCTTTATTCAGGATGTGTTGAACGAAAGTGGAGACGCCTCACTCGTGCGCGCTATCATCAACATGGCCCACAGTCTAGGACTGAAAGTCATCGCCGAGGGCGTCGAAGAAGAGGGGCAAACCCACTTCCTCAAGAATGAAAACTGCGACTATTCCCAAGGCTACTTCTACAGTCGCCCGATGCCCGAGCAGGATTTCATCCACTGGCTGGAAACCAATCATCGGGCCAATCTCTGAATCATCAAAACGGCACCAAGCATGGACGAAACAATACTTGTCGTGAACTGCGGCAGTTCCTCTATCAAACTCGCGCTGTTCGACAGCAACCACGAGAAACAAGCTTCTGCACTGGCTGAACGGTTGAACAACCCTGACTCAATCGCAAAGATTTCCGGCGACAGCGTACCGGTTGCATTACCCGCAAACGCTTCACACGACCACGCCCTGCAGGCCCTGGTGAACGCTTTCTACGATCGCAACCTGATGAGCCGAGAGCCTGCCTCCATCGGTCATCGGGTGGTTCATGGTGGCGAGGCCTTTCGGGAGGCAGCACTGATCGACAAAAAGACCATAACGGCCATTGAGGATTGTGCCTCACTGGCGCCACTTCACAATCCGGTCAACCTGATTGGCATCAACGCCATGCAGCGCCTGTTTCCGGATGTACCGCAAGTGGCGGTTTTCGACACCGCTTTCCATCAGAGCCTGCCAAAGCGGGCCTTCCTGTATGCCCTGCCTGAACACTATTACCGGGAATGGGGTATCCGGCGCTATGGGTTTCACGGCACCAGCCATCAATTTATGGCCCATGAGGCATCGCGCCGCCTGGGTAAGACACCGGCGACGACGTCCATCATTTCAGCGCATCTTGGCAACGGCTGCAGCATGACTGCCATCGATAACGGCATCAGCAAAGATACCAGCATGGGGCTGACACCACTGGAGGGGCTGGTGATGGGCACCCGAAGTGGCGACGTCGACCCGGGGCTGTTTGACTACCTGGCCGGGCGCGGTATCAGTGCCAGTGAAGCCCATAGGGTTTTGAACCAGGACAGTGGATTACTCGGGCTGTCTGGACAGACCAATGATATGCGCTCGCTGTGCGAGCTGGCTGACCATGGCCACGAACCTTCACAACTGGCCATCGATGTCTTCTGCTTCCGCCTGGCGAAGTACTTCGGGGCCATGATGGTGTCCCTGAGCCATCTGGATGCCCTGGTGTTCACCGGTGGCATTGGAGAGAACAGTGCGAGAGTCAGAGCCCAGACGATCGAACACCTGAAATTACTGGGCATTACTCTCGATCCAGACCTGAACAACCATCACGGCCAGTACAGTGAAGGCCATATTGGTGACGCGGATTCCCGTTTTCCGGTACTGGTCATCCCAACCAACGAGGAACTGGTGATTGCCAGAGAAGCCAGCCGGCTCGCTAAACTAAACTGACATTCAAGGACGTAACCAGGAACCATTATGGCTAAGAGTCTGTTTATTGCCCCGACATCCCTTGATTCGGGCCTCACTTCCGTATGCCTGGGCCTGCTGAGGGCCCTGGAACGGGAAGGAGTAAGCGTCGGTTTTTACAAGCCTTTCAGTCAATCGGTGCATCACGGTGAGGCCCGGCACAACGAAGGCAAGGACTCCTCGGTAGAGTTCGTCCGCTCCCGCAGCCACGTGCAGACACCCGACCCTCTGCCCCTCAAGCAAGCCCAACAGTTACTGAACCACGGCAAGGCAGACTTGCTGCTGGAAACCATTGTCGGGGAGTACCAGAAGGTCGCCAAAGACTTCGATGTTGTCATTATCGAGGGACTAGTGCCAGACCGAAGCGAGGCCTACATTGCCCGGCTGAATGTGGAAGTGGCTCGAAACCTGAATTCCGAAGTTATCCTCGTCAGCGCCCCGAGAACCTGCACGGCTTCCGAACTGGACGACGAACTGGATTTCTCCGCCCGGATTTTTACCGCCCCGTCGGACCCTGACGTGATCGGCGTTATCCTGAACAAGGTTGGTGCCCCGGAAAAAACTGGCATTGCCCTGGACCAGCACCTCGATCACCAGCATCAGGACATCGATTATCAGACCGCCTGTTCGGTATTCAACACCGGGCGCTTTCGCCTGTTGGGTGAAATCCCCTGGCAACCGCACTTGCTGGCACCCCGTGTTTCCGACGTGGCCCGCGAGCTCGCGGTACCGGTGCTCCATGGCGGCCAGATGCACTCCCGGCGGGTACAGCGCGTTTCTGTGTGCGCCCGTACCATCCGGAACATGACCGACATCCTCAAGCCAGGCACCTTGCTGGTCACCCCCGGCGACCGGGAAGACATCATCGTGACCACAGCCGTCGCAGCACTCAACGGTGTGCCGCTCGCCGGATTGATGCTCACCGGTGGCCTGATGCCCGATGACAGGGTAATTGACCTGTGTCGGCGGGCACTCGAAACAGGGCTGCCGGTGCTCAGTTCTTCAACCAATACCTATGAAACCGCCCACATGCTTGCCAACCTGTCGGCCACCATTCCCATCGATGACCCCGATCGGATTGAACAGGCCATGGAGTCTGTGGCTACGCGAATCGATACCGACTGGCTGCAGGAACATTTGAAGGTTCAGCGCCAGGGGCGCCTGTCGCCACCAGCGTTTCGTTATCAACTGTCCGAACGGTCCCGGGCCGCCAACAAACGCATCGTGCTGCCTGAAGGTGCGGAACCCAGAACCGTTCAGGCCGCCATCATTTGCCACCAGCGTAAACTTGCCCGCTGTGTTCTGATCGGTGATCCACGAGAAATACAATCGGTTGCCAACTCCCAGGGCGTTGAACTGCCCGAAGACCTTGAGATACTTGACCCTCAGTCAGTCCGTAATCGCTATATCGCGCCCATGGTGGAACTGCGAAAACACAAAGGGCTAACTGAAGACATGGCGGAAGCCATGCTCGAGGACAACGTGGTATTGGGCACCATGATGGTTGCCATGGATGAAGCCGACGGTCTGGTGTCAGGGGCCATTCACACCACCGCCAATACCGTTCGACCGGCTCT
The DNA here is from genome assembly GCF_001574445.1 of Marinobacter excellens LAMA 842. NCBI lineage: Bacteria > Pseudomonadati > Pseudomonadota > Gammaproteobacteria > Pseudomonadales > Marinobacteraceae > Marinobacter > Marinobacter excellens. Next base: position 56,641 of record NZ_LOCO01000009.1, on the reverse strand, counting down.
GCAGCTGATCAAAACCCACGATCACGCCAAAGTGGTTTCATCGGTATTCTTCATGCTCCTGCCCCAACAGGTCCTGGTTTACGGTGACTGCGCCATCAACCCGGACCCGAACGCTGAGGAATTGGCAGATATTGCCATCCAGAGCGCCCAGTCCGCCGAAGCCTTCGGCATCGAGCCCGTGGTTGCCATGATCAGCTACAGCACCGGGGAATCCGGCACCGGCGCAGATGTGGATAAAGTCAGGGAAGCCACTCGCATTGCCAGGGAACGCCGCCCTGATCTGTTGATAGACGGCCCACTGCAGTACGACGCCGCAGCCATCGAAAGTGTCGGCAAGGCCAAGGCACCCGACAGCAAGGTGGCCGGCAAGGCAACGGTATTTGTGTTCCCGGATCTCAACACCGGCAATACCACCTACAAGGCGGTTCAGAGAAGTGCCAATGTGGTCAGTGTTGGCCCGATGTTGCAAGGCCTGAGAAAACCCGTAAACGATCTGTCGCGTGGGGCGCTGGTGGAGGATATTGTCTTCACAATTGCCCTGACAGCGGTTCAGGCCCGCCAGGTAGAGAGTGCCGGGTTGGCGTAACGCCAACCCGTTACAGAATGGGCGCGGCCCGGCAGATCAGCGCTTGACGCTCTTCTGTCGGGTTTTGCGCACACGGCGCCCCTTCTTGATGTCGTTGTCTTTCTTCACTTTCTGGCGCGGCGTCAGGCGGTCCACCTTGGTGGCGAAGGGGTTTTCACCAGACCGGAACTCAAACCGGATGGGCGAGCCCACCACCTTCAGCACCTTGCGGAAGGTATTTTCCAGGTACCGTTTATAAGCACCGGGCAACGAATCCACCTGATTGCCATGCACCACCACCACCGGCGGGTTAGAACCACCCTGGTGGGCATAGCGCAGCTTGATACGACGACCATGAACCATGGGGGGCTGATGCTGGGCCACGGCATCCTGCAGGATGGCGGTCAAGCGATTGGTTGGCCATTTGGCCATTGCGGACTCATAACAGGCCTGCACAGACTCGTACATGGTGCCAACACCGGTACCGTGCAAAGCCGAGATATAATACTTGTCGGCGTAGTCCAGGAAGTCCAGGCGGCGCCCCACCTGCTCTTTCACCTTTTCGCGGTCTTCCGGATCCATGCCATCCCATTTGTTGATGGCAATCACCAGGGAGCGGCCCGCATCCAGAACAAAGCCAATCAGGTGCATATCCTGGTCAACGAGGCCTTCCCGGGCATCAATCACCAGAATAACCACATGGGCGTCGTCTATGGCCTGAAGGGTTTTGATGATGGAGAACTTCTCCACCACTTCTTTCACGTTCTTCCGGCGCCGCACACCGGCTGTATCAATGAGGGTGTACTGATGGCCGTGCCGCTCGTAGGGGATATACACGCTGTCCCGTGTGGTGCCGGGCATATCGTAGACAACGACCCGTTCCTCACCCAGCATCCGGTTGACCAGAGTCGACTTGCCTACGTTCGGGCGACCGACCACTCCAATTCGAATACCCGGGTACCGATCAGCCCGGTCCTGCTCTTCAACGTCCACCGGCCCAGGCAGCAGAACTTCCAGTAGCGAGCGGATACCCCGGTTATGGGCAGCCGCAATCGGGAAGGTGGACTCAAAACCCAGGGAGTAAAAATCGGCGGAGGCAACATCCGGGTCCTGGCCATCGGTCTTGTTCACCACCAGATGCGCCTGCTTGCCGGAACGGCGCAGGTGATCTGCAATCATCTCATCACCGGCTGTCAGCCCCGCCCTGCCGTCGACCAGAAACAGGACGATATCGGCTTCCTCAACGGCCTGCATGGACTGCCGGGCCATCTCTGCGTCCAGCCCCACCTCGTCACCGGTCAAACCACCGGTGTCGATGACAATGAACTTCTGCCCCTCGTACTGACCCTCTCCGTATTTCCGGTCACGGGTCAAACCCGGAAAATCCGCCACCAAGGCGTCGCGGGAACGGGTCATCTGATTGAAAAGAGTGGACTTACCCACGTTCGGGCGTCCTACCAGGGCAATAACTGGGGTCATAATGTTCTGCTATATAAAAAGGTCAAAAGCCCAGCTCATGCCGGGCTGATCATGTGAACGGTGTTACTTTTTTGGTTTCAGGCTATAGACCGCCATTCGCCCACCGTTGCCGTAAACCAGCAGGTTACCATCTTCAATCACCTGAACCGGTACGCGGATACCGTCACTGTCGAACTTCAGCTGGCCCTGCAAGGCGCCATCCTCACGGGACAGTGCGTGCAGGTAGCCCTCGTAATCCCCGGTGACCACGTAGTCACCACTGGCCACCGGCCGGGTGACCTGGCGCCAGGACAACCGGTCCTGAACCCAGAGTTCACGGCGGTCGCTGCCCCGATAGGCAATAATGTCGCCGTTCGCCGCCGCCAGGAAGATGCTGCCACCACCGATACTTGGCGAGTAGAAACTTGAAGCACGGCGGCTCCAGATTTCCTGCCCGGAGCGAATATCAACCAGCGCCAGTTTGCCCTGGTACCCGGCCACCATAATGGCCGATTCAAGGACCAACGGCTGGCCACCGATATCCACCAGCCGCTCCAGTTCTGTACGGCCCTGTGGTTGCCCGACCTCGTACTGCCAGACCGGCTGGCCAGCATCCGCGGTGAGCGCTATAACACGGCCGTTGGCGAAAGAAGCAATCACAATGTCGCCGCCCACCAAAGGAGCCGCCGCCGTCCGCATGGACAGCACCGGTACCTGGCCGTCGTATTGCCAGAGGCGTTCGCCATTAGCAGCATCGAAACCGATAACGCGGCCATCGGTGGTTTGCGCAACCACCAGAGAGCCATTGGACTGGGGCGCAGCAAGACCTTCGGTCGGTAATGAGGCCCGCCATAACTCCTCGCTGGTTTCCCGTGACAAGGCAACCAGTTCGGCATCGCGGGTGATGTAATACAACTGGTTACCGTCGCCACCGAAGCCGGCAAATATCCGGTCTTTCGACCGCCGCTGCCAGAGCGCCTTGCCATTCCCGGGCTCCACCGCCACCAGCAGGCCATCGGCAGAGGCTGCATAGATCACGTCGCCGGCGTACAACGGTGCCAGGTGCAAAAACTGGTCATCATGCCCCTTACCGACTGACATGGTCCAGATACGCTTGAACTCAACACTGGCATCAATTTCAGGAACCGGCACCGGCTGTTCAAAGGTATCCTTGGTGCTGCAGCCCACGAGCAGCACCACCAAGGATGCCAGAGAAAAACGAACGAACCTGTTGCGAGTTACCCGCATCAGGCCCCCTCCCCGACACCAAGGTCAGAGAGCTTAAGTTCCAGAATACCGCTGCGGCCCTGTTGGTTTTGCTCCCGTGCCGTGATGTAGGCATCACGGGCGCCGTCGGTGTCACCTTGTGCGAGCAGGATGTCCCCACGCAATTCTGAGAACACGCCAGCAAAGGCGTCGGCATTGGCCGCACCATCCAGGGTTGCGAGGGCGTCATCGTACCGCTCGGCAGCAAACTGTGCCCGGGCCAGTCGGTTACGCACAACCAGGCTCAGGGCCGGGTAATCCGCTGCCTTGTCCAGGGCCCAGCTCAGCGAGTCAATGGCGGCCTCGGCGTTACCGTCCACCATCATCTGTTGGCGAGCCAGTACCAGGTTGCCATAGATGGCGTAGGCGCTCTTGCCATAGTCGTTGCGAAGGGTCTCGGCAACAAATGCGACGGTTTCGCTGGCATTCTCGTCGGATTCATCGGCAAAGGCATTGAGCAGAGTGGCAAACTGGTTAGCCGCTTCCGCACGCTGCTGAGCCTGGTGGTTCTGCCAGGCCTGCCAGCCGAATACGATGGCCAGCGCAGCACCGATACCAATCAGCAGAGAACTGCCGTTCTTCTTCCACCAGTCCTTGATCGCCTGGATCTGTTCCTCTTCGGTGCGCAACTCAGCCATGTAAACTCCTGTTCATCAATAATGTTGCTGTTCTTGTGAAATTCATTGTGCAAACCGGTTGGCGAGCGCCTGGGCCAGTTCACTGCGGGCAATGTCCTGCTGCGGCTCATCGTCGCGCAAGGGCTTCAGGCCAACATTGCCACTGGCCAGCTCATTCTCGCCCAGGATGACCGCGTAGCGGGCGCCGCTGCGGTCCGCCTTCTTCATCTGGCTCTTGAAGCTGCCACCGCCACAGTGAGTGACAACCACACGACCGGGTAACGCGCTGCGAAGTTCTTCCGCAATCGCCATCGCCGGAGCGATAACCTTGTCGCCCATGGCGGTTACGTATACGTCGGCATGGTTGTTAACGTAATCAGGCACCAATTCCAGGGTTTCGAGCAACAGGATCAGTCGCTCCAGCCCCATAGCAAAGCCCACCGCCTTGGTTGGTTTGCCACCCAACTGCTCTACCAGGCCATCGTAACGGCCACCAGCACACACGGTGCCTTGTGCACCGAGGCTGTCGGTAATCCACTCGAAAACGGTTTTGCCATAATAATCCAGACCCCGAACGAGGGCCGGGTTTACGCTGTATTTCACGCTGGCGGCGTCCAACAGCCCCTTCAATTGCTCAAAGTGGGCCCGGGATTCGTCATCCAGGTAATCGTCCAGGCTTGGCGCCCCTTCCAGGATTTTCCGGGTTCCGGCATCCTTGCTGTCCAGAATCCGTAACGGATTCGTGGTCAACCGGCGCTTACTGTCGTCATCCAACTGATCCCGGTACTGCTCCAGATAATCAACCAGAGCCTGGCGGTAGACTTTCCGGGCTTCACTGGTGCCAATGGAGTTAATCTCAAGGCGCGTATGCCCGGCAAGACCAAGGGCCTGCCACAGCCGCGCCGTGAGTATCAGTAACTCGGCGTCTATATCCGGACCATCCATGCCAAAACACTCCACGCCAATCTGGTGGAACTGGCGGTAGCGGCCTTTCTGGGGGCGTTCGTGGCGGAACATCGGGCCGGTATACCAAAGCCGGCGGGTCTGGTTGAACAGCAGGCCATGCTCTTCGGCTGCCCTGACGCAACCGGCTGTGCCTTCCGGGCGAAGGGTCAGGCTGTCGCCATTCCTGTCGTCAAAGGTGTACATTTCTTTTTCGACGATGTCAGTGACTTCACCGATCGAGCGCTTGAACAGTTCGGTCTGTTCAACCACCGGCATGCGGATTTCCTGGTATCCGTATTGCCCAAGTACCTGACGTACCGTTGACTCTACATACTGCCAGACGGGGGTCTGCTCCGGCAGAATATCGTTCATTCCGCGGATTGCCTGAATCTTAGCCAAGTTAAAACCCTGATACTTTAATGAATGATGTCGAATTGGACGGCTCAGTCCGCAGACCGGGCAATCACGGATTCTTCCTGCTGCTGCCGCTCTGCAACTTTTTCCCGGATGATTCGCTCCAGGTCGTCCGTCAACGTCGCATTGTCCAACTTCTGATTTGGCTTTCCGTCCAAATACAGAAGGTTTTTCGGCGTACCGCCCGTCAACCCGAGGTCCGCCACCTTGGCTTCTCCGGGACCGTTCACTATGCAGCCAATAATGGCAACGTCCAGGGAGGTATTGACGTCTTCCAGGCGAGCCTCCAGATCATTCATGGTCTGGATCACATCAAAGTTCTGCCTGGAACAGCTGGGGCAAGCGATGAAGTTGATACCACGGCTGCGCAAACGCAGGCTCTTGAGAATATCGAAGCCAACCTTGATTTCCTGCACGGGGTCTGCGGCCAGTGATACCCGAATGGTGTCGCCAATACCGTCCATCAGCAACATGCCAAGGCCGATAGAGGATTTTACTGTGCCCGAACGAAAGCCACCGGCCTCGGTAATACCCAGGTGCAAAGGCTGTACAATCTGGGAGGCAATCTTCCGGTAGGCATCAACGGTCATAAATACCTCTGACGCCTTCAGGCTAACTTTGAAATCCTGGAAATCGTGTTTATCCAGAATATCGATGTGCCGCATGGCAGACTCTACCAGGGCCTCTGCGGTAGGCTCACCGTATTTACGCTGCAGGCTCTTTTCAAGAGACCCGGCATTCACGCCAATACGGATCGGGATATTGCCGTCCCGAGCCGCGCTGATGACGGCGTTGACGCGATCGTCCCGACCAATGTTACCGGGGTTGATGCGCAAACAGTCAACACCAAGCTCGGCCACTCGCAGGGCAATTTTGTAATCGAAGTGAATATCGGCAACGAGCGGCAGAGATACGCGCTTGCGAATCTGTCCGAACGCTTCAGCGGCCTCCATGGAGGGTACTGAAACACGGACGATATCGGCGCCGGCCTCCTGCAACGCTGCAATCTGGCCAACAGTCGCCTCTACATCACAGGTGTTTGTGTTGGTCATGCTCTGAACCGCAATCGGTGCATCGCCGCCAACCGGCACATTGCCCACCATGATCTGGCGGGATTTACGTCTTTTGATCGGGGATTCGTGTTTCATTTGCTGGAACCAACAGTTATTCGGGCGTTCGGATCAAAGTTCGAGCGTGAACTCCGACCGGTTGTTCACTACGCGAAAATCACCAATATTCAGGGCTTCACCCTGGAATCGAATGGACTCAACGGCGCTCACAGCACCAATAACCACAGTCAACGGTGCATCTCCGGTCACATCCAGTTGCTCTCCGCTACGTCGCAAGCCGCTGACCAACCGGCTACCGCCGGCGTCTGTCACCTGTACCCAGCAATCTCCTGAAAAAGCAATCTGCAGCCGGGCCTCGGTTGTCGCCGCGGGAGCAAGCAGCTGCTCTTCCTGCAAGGCAGGCTCTGTCGACTGGGTGACAGCGGGCACCCGATCAGCCGGAAGCTCATCCAGCTCCGCACCGATGGGTTCAGGCTCCAGCGGCTCTGCCGGGGGTACACGTTCACTTTCCAGAACCGTCGAGCCTTCTTCAGGTAACGGCTGTTCCGCAGCGCCGAACTCGTCATTCGGCTCGGTCACCGGCTGCACGTCCTGACCATCGGCCGCCGGGCCCTGTTCCGGCGTCACTGTCTCGGCCGGGGTTTCCGCCTCTGGAGCTGCCTCGCCGCCCTCTCCCTGCTCCGCAAGATATCCTGCGATCAGGTAGGCCACCAACGCGACAACCAACAGCGCCAAGAGCACTTTTGCAACCTGACGCTTGCGGCGTTTCTTGCGTTCAATGGAAACCAGGGGGCTTGCCTGGTGTTCCTGTTCCCTTTGCTGGCGAGCCGGCTCCAGCTCCCGATTCAGGTCGGCAATAACCGCGTCTGCGTCCAGCCCCACCTGGCGGGCATAGGCACGCACATACCCTTTTAGGAAAAGCTCACTGTCTATTTTGCTGTAATCGCCGTTTTCTATAGCCTGAATCACAGACGGCCGGAGATGCTGTTCATCAGCAATGGCTGAGACGCTCAATCCGAGACGCTCACGCCCTTGCCGAAGCTGCTCCCCGACAGGCTCCGCCGTCACCTGATCTGGCTCCACGTCACCGGTCATTGGCAATCAACACCCTGTATTGTTGGTATTCCAAAGAATTTGAGTAATCATTTCGGAGCAACATCGCCAGGCTCACTTCCTGATCACGATCATTAAAATGCCGGGCTATCAGAATACCCGTATACAGGCTTTCCGCCGAGTGTGACAAGCGGGTATTGCGCTGGATCATGGTCTGAAGGCGGCTGTAATAACGGGAAGCCTCGGTAAAATCCTCCTGTTCAACCAACACCCTGGACAGAGAAAGCAAAGTCCTTGCTTCACCGCGAGTTAGTTCCACAGCACGTCGGTAGGCACCCGCGGCAGCATCGAGGTTACCAAGCCGCTCCTCGGTCATGCCCAGATTATAGAATACCGCTCCGCGTTCCCGATAACCGGTATCGCGTGAAGCAACACTGAACTGATCCCGGGCTTCGGAAAACCGTCCGTTGCTATATAGAAAAGCACCGTAGTAAACCCGCGCCCGGGAGTAGCTGGAATCCTGACTGATGGCGCGTTTGAAGTTACGTTCAGCCAGCTCCGGCTCGCCTTCAGCGTTATAGACCAACCCCATGGCTGCCAGGGCTTCAGAACTATTCGGGGAGAGTTCCAGGGCACGTTCAAGGTGGTGGCGAGCACGATCAAGATTGCCCTGACCGATATAGGCCGTGGCCAGCTGTACGTAATTACTGACCGCTTTGTCGCGGTCCGCTTCCCGGGAAAAGCGACTGTCGGTTGTGGTCACACAACCGGAGAGAACAAGACCGAACAATAGAACAGCCATTGTAAACAGATGCGAGCCTTGTGCTTTTCCTTTCACGAAACACCTTACCTTAGTCGCTTCCGCGTTGTTAAATCAGGGATTTACCTGCTGTACTGCAATGTATCTCTTGCTCCTGCGAGTTCGGTCCTCCACCCGCCCGACCAATTGCCCACAGGCAGCATCTATGTCATCACCACGGGTGGTACGAATGGTGGTTACGTATCCGCCCTCGTTGAGTACCGTCTGGAATCGCCGCGTTGCGTTCATGCTGGGCCGTTTGAAATCGCTTTCCGGGAACGGGTTGAACGGGATCAGGTTAATCTTGCAAGGCAGGCCTTTCAACAGGGCCACCAGCTCCCGCGCATGTTCCGGTTTATCATTAACGCCTTCAATAACCGTATATTCAATGGTGGCCTTACGTTTATCCGGCAACCGAGCCAGATACCGCCGTGTCGCCGCCAGAAGTTCCGCTATGGGATACTTTTTATTCAATGGAACCAGCGTGTTGCGTAGCTCATCATTGGGTGCGTGGAGCGAGATGGCCAGTGAAACATCGGTAACCTCACCCAACAGGTCCAGGGCAGGCACCACGCCAGACGTGCTCAGGGTCACCCGCCGTTTGGAGATTCCATAGGCCAGATCTTCCATCATCAGGTTCATGGCATCGACGACATTGTCAAAGTTGAGCAGTGGCTCACCCATGCCCATCATCACCACGTTGGTGATCGGGCGGTCGGTGGGATCAAAGGGCATGAAGGCTCTTCGGGCAACCCAGACCTGACCAATAATCTCAGCAGCAGTCAGGTTACGGTTGAAGCCACGCTTGCCGGTGGAACAGAACGTGCAGTCAAGGCTGCAGCCAATCTGCGAAGATACGCACAGGGTGCCCCTCTCGCCATCCGGAATCAGTACGGTTTCAACACTGTTGCCGTTATCCATGCGCATCACCCACTTTCGGGTGCCATCTTTGGAGGTTTCGTCGTAGACCACCTCCGGACCACGAACTTCGGCGATTTCCTTGAGCCGTTCACGCAGTACGCGGCTCATATTGGTCATTTGATCGAAGTCATCAACGCCTCGCTGATGGATCCACTGCAGCACCTGCTGCGCCCGGAAGCGCTTTTCGCCCAGGGTCTCAAAGAACGCCTCAAGCTTGGCTTTGGGCATCCCCAGGAGATTGATTTTTTCGGCAGTGCCAGTCATGCAATAACCTCGATCAGATAACCAATTCAGGGGTGGTTTTCACCACCCCTGAACCAACAACATCAACCGCGCGGGCAGATCTCGTTGTCATTGAAAAAATACGCCACTTCACGCTCAGCGGAAGCTGCTGAGTCCGAACCGTGAACGGCATTGGCATCAATGGATGATGCAAAGTCGGCACGGATAGTGCCGGCCGCCGCTTCTTTCGGGTTGGTAGCACCCATCAGATCGCGGTTCTTGAGGATGGCGCCTTCGCCTTCCAGCACCTGCACAACCACCGGGCCAGACGTCATGAAAGCAACCAGATCGTTGAAGAACGGGCGCTCTTTGTGCTCGGCGTAGAAACCTTCTGCCTGCTCCTGGGTCAGGTGCATCATCTTGGCAGCGACGATTTTCAGGTCAGCTTTCTCGAAACGGCTGTAAATTTCGCCGATAACGTTCTTGGCGACCGCGTCGGGCTTGATAATAGAGAGCGTGCGCTCGTTTGCCATGGTATTTCTCCAGTCAGGTTCATGAAAATTCAGAGGTGCGATTATACGCAGTCCGGGTGCAACTGCCTACCGCACGGCACGAAGTCGGGTAACAACATCAATAATTTGCGAACAGGCAAAATCCATTTCCTGCTCGGTGCTGAACCGGCCAAACGAAAACCGAAGGGCACGGTGCGCCAACTCATCGCTCAAACCTATGCCCCGCAACACAAACGAGGGCTCTACTGTCGCTGAGGCGCAGGCGGAACCGGACGATACCGCGAGATTTCGTAGCCCGAGCATTAAAGACTCAGCCTCCACACCCTCGAATGACAGATTGACAATGCCAGGCACCCGATGTTCCCGACTGCCGTTAAAGTGCACCCCTTCGAGCCCTTCCAGCCCTGTGAGAAATCGTTCGCGCAGCGATTCAAGCCGGGACAGTTCATCATCAAGCCCCGCGCCGGCCAGCTCAAACGCCCGCCCCATGCCAACAATCTGATGGGTTGGCAGGGTACCAGAACGCATCCCCCGCTCATGGCCACCGCCATGCATCTGGGCCTGAATACGCACATCGGGAGAACGGCGCACATAAAGCGCTCCCACGCCCTTCGGGCCATAGACCTTGTGCGCTGACAAAGACAGAAGATCAACGTTCAGCTCGCCCACCACCACTGGGATTTTACCCGCAGCCTGAGCGGCATCAACATGCAGCAGGATGCCTCGCTGGCGAAGCTGCTCGCCGATGGCGGCAATATCGGTCACACACCCCAGCTCATTATTCACCATCATCAGGCTGACCAGCACGGTGTTATCACGCAGGGCGGCTACCACCGCCTGGGGGTCAATCCGGCCGTCAGACTCGGGGTGCAGCCAGGTAACGTCAACACCGTTTTGCTCGAGCCATTTGCAGGTATCCACAACCGCCTTGTGCTCGATCACCGAGGTTACAATGTGAGGCGATTCGTGGCCGGCAACCGCACCCTTGATGGCCAGGTTGTCGGACTCGGTAGCGCCGGAGGTCCAGACAATCTCCCTTGGGTCGGCGTGAATCAGGTCAGCGACCTGGCGTCGAGCGTTTTCAACGGCCGCTTCCGCTTGCCACCCGTATCCATGGGAACGAGAAGCAGGATTACCAAACACTCCGTCAAGGGTCAGGTAGTTCATCATGTCTGAGGCAACAGACGGATCAACGGGCGTCGTGGCCGCGTAGTCCAGGTATACGGGCTTTTTCATAATCACAGGATGCTGTTTATCAGGCAGTGGCCTGGTCGGTCAGGCGTTGGGTATTAATCGCGTCAGAGTCATCATCCGAGTGCTTCCGGTTCTGGCGATCCGCCACCTGACGGATCTCGCGCTTCCGCATCAAATCCCCCAGACTGATTTCACTCAGGAACTGGTGGATCTGATCACTCAAATCAGACCATAAATGGTGGGTAAGACACTTCTCGCCATTCTGGCAATCGCCCTTGTTGCCGCAACGGGTGGTGTCGAGCGATTCACTGACCGCATCCACCACTTCAGCAACAAACACGTCGTCGGCAGGCCGGCTCAGGCGGTAGCCACCGCCCGGACCACGCACACTCACCACCAGATGCTGGCGACGCAGACGCGAGAACAACTGTTCCAGATAAGAGAGGGAAATTTCTTGCCGGGCTGAAATATCCGCAAGACTTACCGGCCCCTGGCTTCCGTGCAGAGCCAGATCAAGCATCGCCGTCACAGCGTAGCGGCCTTTGGTGGTCAGCTTCATATTCTCAGCCCCAGTGATGGGATTGAATCTCGATTCGCAGGGCTGAGTATGAATTGACCCACCAAAACAGTCAAGTATTCAACCCCTGCCCTCGTTGTCCGCCTCGTCGCGCACACAGTCAAAGTCTTCTTCATGCAACGGCGGCAGCTCTCCGTTCTGATATTCACTGTTCACCTTACGGAGTGCTTTGCACATGGTTTCAATTCGATCATCCACCGCATGCATGTGGTCGAGGAGCGAACGCATGGCCCGGGCAACCGGGTCTGGCATCTCTTCCGTCACACCATAGGCGTCAAAGCCCATGCGCTCTTCCATCTCCTTGCGCCGCACGTCATCGTCGGAGTGGCGCTTCACAATCACCCGGCCCGGAATACCCACCACTGTAGCGCCGGCGGGGACGGCTTTGGTAACCACGGAATTGGAACCAATCTTCGCACCAGGGCCCACTTCGAACGGCCCAAGAATCTTTGCACCTGCACCGACAACCACGCCATCACCGATAGTCGGGTGGCGTTTGCCTTTGTTCCAGCTCGTTCCGCCCAGGGTAACGCCCTGATAGAGGGTGACGTCATCGCCGATAACCGTGGTTTCCCCGATCACCACGCCCATGCCGTGGTCGATAAAAAACCGCCGACCGATGGTCGCACCCGGATGAATCTCAATACCGGTGAACCAGCGCGCCAACGTGGAGATGGTCCGCGCCAGCCACTTCAGCCCAAGATTCCAGAGCCAATGGGAAAACCTGTGAAACAGCAATGCATGGAGGCCCGGATAATTGGTAAGCACCTCGAAGGTGTTCCGCGCCGCCGGATCCCGGTGAAATACGCTTTTGACATCTTCCCTTAAACGCTCAAACATGGCCTTTTTCCTGCCCCTCATCCGCAGTATTTTTCTGCTTGTCGCTCCCCGGCAGGGTTCCGGCAGCCTTTTGTACGGATGTCAGAATGCCCCTAAGGATATTGATTTCCATCTGGTCAAGACGTGCGCGCTGAAACAGGCGTCGCAGGCGGGTCATCAGTTGCCTGGGGTTGTTACGACGATGGAAATCCACATCCACCAACACCTGTTCCAGATGCCCGAAGAAGCCTTCCACCTCCTGCACTTCTGCCGGCGGCACATCCCAGCCACGGTCGCCCGGTCCAACCATGGCCTCAAGATTGGGACTCGCCTCACCTTCTTCAAGGCTGCGCAGGTAATGCATGCGCAATTCGTAGCAAACCACCTGCACCGCCATGGCCAGATTCAATGAACTGTAGTCCGGATTCGACGGAATATGAATGTGGTAGTGGCAACGCTGAAGCTCATCATTGGACAAACCGTGGTTTTCACGCCCGAACACCAGCGCAACCCGACCCTGCCGGCTATATTCGCCCGCCGTCGCTGCCGCCTGGGGCGGAGCAATCACCGGCCAGGGCACCTTCCGGCCGCGGGCACTGGTACCCATCACCAGCACACAATCCGCCAGCGCGTCGTCAAGCGTGGCAACCACCTGGGCCCTGTCCAGAACATCTGAGGCACCGGCAGAACGCGCGTAAGAGGCCTCATCCGGGAACGAAGCCGGGTTAACCAGCCATAAGTTGCCCAGCCCCATGTTTTTCATCGCCCTTGCGACCGCACCAATATTGCCGGAATGCGAAGTTTCAACCAGGACGATCCTGACCTGATCATTGAACGTGTCAGAACCTTCCTGTGGCAATGCGGGCTTGTGCATGGTTTTCGGGCCTATGAATTAACAGACGTTAAATATTGGAAGGGAATGATAGCAGAAACCCGGGCCGCCCTGCTCTCCGGAGTTGCCGAAACCCATGGTATCCGTGCATTTGCTGAGCCAAAAAACGTACAAGCGCGGGTTGTTTTTGCTATCATACCGGGCCTTCACACACCCGGATAATGAACACTCAGATGCAACCAGCAATTAAAATGGCCCTGCGCGTTGCCCGCCAGGGATCAGATTACCTGAAAGCACATTTCGAGCGACAGGAACCCAACGGCAAGGACGAGGCCGAGCGCTACCGCCAGCTCGAACGGGTTGAGAAATCCATTTATGACAACTTCACCGAGCAACTGGAAAAGGCATATCGGGATCACACCATCGCACCGATGGGCGAGGCCGACGCCGCTGGCAGCGAGCGCAGCTGGCACATCTTCCCCGTGCTTGGCCGCGAAAACTTCATTCGTGGTATTCCGGAATTTGCCCTGGCACTGAGCCAGAAAAAGAACAACCGGACAGAAAACCTGTTGCTGGTCAATCCGATCACAGGTGAAGAATATTCTGCCAGCCGCGGCCATGGGGCAGCCCTCAACAGCCGCCGTGTGCGCACGTCTGAAATCAAATTACCCGGCAAGGCGGCATTTGCCACCAACCTGCTGGATCAGGCTCGCAAAGGCGACGACCCGATGATCTGGGGCGAAATGGCCGCAGTGCTGGCGCGTGAGAGCGCCATGTTCCGCACCTCCGGCTGCGTTGTTCTGGATATTGCCCGCGTTTCTGCAGGCCTTCTGGACGCCGCTGTAATCTTCCGGCCGGAAGCCTCAGACCTGGACCTGGGTGTCACCCTGGCCATGGAATCCGGCGCACTGACTGGCGATTTCTCCGGCAACCCGTCTGCTGGCAATGCCAAACAGCTGGTTGTGGCCAATCCAAAGCTGTTCCGCGAAGTGCTCAAGGTATTGCACCCGTTCCGCGGCCGTCTGCCCAGGTAGACTTCCCGGTACAAAAAAACCGCCACTCCCTCACGGGACTGGCGGTTTTTTCATGCCTCGGAAAGCGGGAGGCCCGGGCCTCCCCCACCGGATCACATCCGGTTAAGCCACTCGGGCGGCTGCTCTTCTTCGGCTTCTTCACCGGTGCCTTCCTTCGCCGGTACCATCAGGTCTTCGCGGGTAACACCCATCACCATCAGCATATTGGCAGAGACATAGATGGAGGAGTAGGTACCCACAACCACGCCAATAATGAGCGCAAGGGCGAAGTTGTTGATGGCCTCACCACCGAAGAAATACAACGCCAGCAACACCACCAAGGTTGTACCAGAAGTATTGATGGTACGGGTGATGGTCTGGTGAATGGACTCGTTGATGATATCCCAGGGCTCGCCTACCCGCATTTTCCGGAAGTTCTCCCGGATACGGTCCGCCACAACGATGGTATCGTTCAGCGAGTAACCGATTACCGCCAGCAACGCTGCCAGCACGGTCAGGTCAAACGTCCACTGGAACAGCGCAAACACGCCCAGCACAATAATGACGTCGTGAGCCAGCGGTATCACAGACGCGATACCGAACTTGAACTGGAAGCGCATGCCCACGTAGATCAGCACCACCGCCAAGGCAATCAACAGCCCGAGACCACTGTCTTCTTTGAGCTCATCGCCAACCTGAGAACCGACGAACTCGGACCCCACCAACTCGAGCTCGGCGCCGGAGGCAGCCAGCATGCCAGCCACCTCACGGGCTAACTGATCGTTCTCAGCTTCCGCCATGCGGATCAGGATGGTGGTATCCGCGCCGAAGTTCTGAACGACGAACTGCTCATAGCCCGCTTCTGCCAGTTGGTCCCGGATAGCGTCAAGGCTCGGCGCCTCGGCGTACTCCAGCTCTACTGAGGTACCGCCGGTGAAGTCCATGCCAAAGTTCAGGCCGCGAACACCCAACAAAGCCAGGGAAATCACCACCAGTGTGATCGAAAGCACGGAAGCAATCTTCCGCAACCCCATGAAATCAAATGGTTGTTTCTGTGTATCAGCCATTAGCCAGCTTCCCCCCGATCGACAATTTCTCGACCCTGCGGCCGCCGTAGACAACGTTCACAATGGCGCGACTGACCACCAGGGCACAGAACATCGAGGTCAGGATGCCGATGCTCAGTGTTACCGCGAACCCTTTGACCGGGCCGGAACCCATGGCAAACAGGATCACAGCGACCAACAGAGTGGTTATGTTGGCATCAAAGATAGACACAAAGGCCCGGCTGTACCCCGAGTTAATCGCACTCTGCGGCGGCACACCAGCTTTAAGCTCTTCCTTTATTCGCTCAAAGATTAGAACGTTGGCGTCAACCGCCATACCCACTGTCAGAACGATACCGGCAATACCCGGCAAGGTAAGCGTGGCAGACAGAATGGACATACAGGCCAGCAGCAACATCAGGTTCAGGGTCAGCGTGATATTCGCCACTACCCCGAAGCCACGATAGAACACCAACATGTAGATGAGTACCAAGGCGAAACCAAAGGCAACAGAGGTTACACCAGCGTCGATGTTCTTCTGTCCGAGGCTTGGCCCAATGGTCCGCTCCTGAACAAAGTACATGGGTGCCGCCAGTGCACCTGCCCGCAACAGCAGCGCCAGCTCTGCAGCTTCCGGTATCGAATCCAGACCAGTAATGCGGAAACTGCTACCCAGCGCTGACTGGACGGTTGCCAGGCTGATCAGCCCCTTTTCCACAATCCGCTTTTCGACTTCCCGAATCTCACCGTCTACTTCCTGCGCTTCAGTCTCGGTGCGGAACTCGATAAACAGCACCGCCATGCGGCGCCCCACATTATTGCGGGTAGCGCGGTTCATCAGGTCGCCGCCAACCGAATCCATGGTGATGTTAACCTGCGGCTGACCATTCTCATCGAAGGCCTGCTGGGCATTAGCCACATTATTACCGGTGGCAATCACGTCCCGCTCGAGGCGAGCTGTTCGCTGGGGGTTGTCACGGAAACCGAACTGCTCGGTTTCTGCTCCCGGGGTATCCTGGCGGGCTTCCATCCGGAATTCCAGATTGGCTGTTGCGCCGAGAACCCGCTTGGCCTGGGCGGTATCCTGCACACCTGGCAGCTCAACGATAATACGATCTGCGCCCTGGCGCTGAACCAGAGGCTCCGCCACGCCGAGTTCGTTGACACGATTACGGATGGTGGTCAGGTTCTGTTCCAGGGCATATTCCTGGATATTCCTCACTTCAGCTTCAGAGAGGGTCAGTGCCAACAGGAATTCGCCTTCCCGGGTGCTTTCATTGAGCAGAAACTCATTGTACTGCCGACGAATCAGATCAAAGGCTGCACTGCGAGACTCAGAATCCCGGAAGCTAAGAACAATCTCCCGGTTGCCTTCAACATCTCCACCCCGATAGCGAATACGCTCATCCCGAAGCTCTCTTTTGATCTGCCCGGAAAACGCCTCCAGACGCTGGCTGACAGCCGTGTCCATGTCTACTTCCAGCAGGAAGTGAACACCACCTCGCAGGTCAAGGCCGAGCTTCATCGGGCCTGCACCGAGGCTACGCAGCCAACCAGGAGTTGAGGGAGCCATGTTCAGAGCCACCAGGTAATCGTTACCAAGGGCGGCCTGCACTGCCGGGCGAGCCCGCAACTGCGCGTCGGAACTGTTCAGGCGAATCAGGGCATTGCGGTCTTCAAGAGAACTTTCCTTGACTTCGATCCCGCGGCTTTCAAGGGCGCCGAGGGCACGGTCCAGCACACGCTGGTCTACCTCGGTGCTGCCCCGGGCGCCGGTAACCTGTATGGCGAAATCATCGGGAAAGAAATTCGGTAACGCGTAAATGAACCCGATGACCAGTGCGAACACTATGATCAGGTTCTTCCAGAGAGGATACTTGTTCAGCATGAGAATCCTTCGAGCCAGCTATGGCGCCGGCCTTGGTGTTTCAGCAAGTCAACACAAAACGGGCGACCATAGGCCGCCCTGCGCACAACTGGCTCAGATATCTTTCAGTGTGCCCTTGGGCAGCGCCGCAGCCACCGCCACTTTCTGAATCTTGATCTCGACGTTATCAGACACTTCCAGCACGATGAAGTCGTCAGACACCTTGGTGATGCGGCCGGCAACGCCACCGGAAGTCACCACTTCGTCGCCCTTGTTCAGGCCGGACATCAGCGCTTTATGCTCTTTGGCACGCTTGGACTGCGGGCGCCAGATCAGGAAGTAGAAAATCAGGATAAAGCCGGCGAAGAAGATGATCTGACCCATCACGCTCATGCCCTGGGCACCGGCATCCTGCGCCATGGCAAGTGCAGGCATCAGAGACAGCAGACCAACGATGAGCAGTTTGATTGATTTCATTCAGGTTCTCCGTTTATTGACTGATATTGAGGTAAAAATTGCTCAGGATTCACCCAGCGGCGGCACAGATTCGCCACGTAAGGCATAGAATTCGCTTATAAAGTCGGACAATGTACCTGCTTCAATGGCCCCACGCAATCCACTCATCAGGTTCTGATAGAAGCGCAGATTGTGGATGGTATTGAGCTGCGCGCCCAGCATTTCACCACACTTATCCAGATGATGCAGATAGCTCTTTGAGAAATTCTGACAGGTATAACAGTCACAACGTTCATCCAGCGGGCCGGTATCGTGACGATTCTTCGCATTACGAATCTTGACAATGCCGGTCGAGGTGAACAGGTAGCCATTCCGGGCGTTACGGGTGGGCATAACACAGTCAAACATGTCTACCCCCCGGCGAACTGCCTCAACAATGTCTTCCGGACGTCCAACCCCCATCAGGTAACGAGGTTTGTCTTCCGGCATTTTCGAAGGCAAATGGTCCAGAATGCGAATCATGTCTTCTTTCGGCTCGCCCACCGACAGACCGCCAATGGCGTAGCCATCAAACCCGATATCGGTCAGCCCCTGCAGGGATCGGTCCCGCAAGGGCTCGAACATGCCACCCTGGACAATGCCAAACAACGCCGCCGGATTGCCCTCATGGGCCTTTTTGCTGCGTTCCGCCCAACGAAGGGACAGCTCCATGGATTCTTTTGCCTGTTTCTCGGTAGCAGGATACGGCGTGCATTCATCAAATATCATGACAATGTCGGAACCGAGGTCACGCTGCACCTGAATGGCAATTTCCGGCGACAACTCCACCTTTGAGCCGTCTACCGGGGAGCGGAAGGTCACGCCCTGCTCGGTAATCTTGCGCATCTCGCCCAGGCTGAACACCTGAAAGCCGCCGGAATCGGTCAGTATTGGCCCCTGCCACTGGGTGAAATCGTGCAAGTCGCCGTGGGCCTTGATTACTTCCGTGCCCGGGCGCAGCATCAAGTGGAAGGTGTTGCCCAGGATAATTTCCGCGCCGATTGCCTCGATATCTCTTGGCAACATCCCTTTAACCGTGCCGTAAGTACCGACCGGCATAAACGCAGGCGTTTCAACCGTTCCACGGGGGAAGGTCAGCCGGCCCCGGCGGGCCCTGCCGTCTTCGCCCAGCTTCTCGAACGACATAAAACAGGAATTGCTCACAAGGATTCTCCACGGGATTCGGTCTGGTTTGCCCCGGCCAGCATGCCCAGGCTTGGCTCCTGGGCGGTCAGGAACATGGCGTCACCGTAACTGAAAAAACGGTACCGCTGTTCAACGGCTTCCTGATAGGCAGACATGATATTACGGTAGCCGGCAAAGGCACTGACCAGCATGATCAGTGTGGATTCCGGCAGATGGAAGTTGGTGATCATGGCGTCAACGGTCTGGAAACGATAGCCCGGGTAGATAAAGATATCGGTTTCCCCCCGGAACGTATTCAGCTGCCCTGCCCGACTGGCGGATTCGAGCGAACGCACGGAAGTGGTGCCAACCGCAACCACCCGGCCGCCCCGGGCCCGGGTGCGCTCAACCGCATCCACGGTTTCCTGGGGCACATGGGCCACTTCGCTGTGCATCAGGTGGTCTTCAATTTTGTCGACCCGCACCGGCTGGAAGGTTCCCGCACCTACATGAAGGGTTACATACGCAAACTCAATGCCGTTGCTCTTGAGGACCTCAAGTATCTCGTCGTCGAAATGCAGCCCTGCCGTTGGCGCCGCCACAGCGCCTGCTTCTTTGGCATAGACGGTTTGATATCGCTCCCGGTCAGACTGGTCATCATCCCGCTCCATGTACGGCGGCAACGGCATGTGCCCGATACGTTCAAGCACATCAAGGACCGGCTCAAGGCCCTCGTATACAAATCGGAAAAGTGCGTCTTCCCGGCCCACCATGCGCAGAGCAGAGCCATCTTCCAGGAGGACCTTCTGGCCTTCTTTAACAGCCTTTGAGGCACGGGCGTGGGCCAGCAATTCAAACTCACCCAACAGGCGCTCCACCAGAATTTCAACACGGCCACCGGATTCCTTCTGGCCAAACAAGCGGGCCGGAATAACACGGGTGTTGTTGAATACCAGAAGATCGCCAGGCTGCAACAGGCCGGGGAGATCGGTGAAGTTCAGGTGTTGGGTCTGGCCGGTAAGGCCTTCAAGTGCCAGCAGTCGGGACGCACTGCGTTGCTTGAGCGGGTAACGGGCGATGAGCTCGTCCGGCAGGTCAAAATGAAAATCGGAGACGTTCATGGGCCGGCTATTCACGATGCCGCAGGTTGCGGCCAATAAGTGGTAGCGGCGGGCGGACTCGAACCGCCACGGGTTTTACCCCAACGGATTTTGAATCCGTCGTGTCTACCAATTTCACCACGCCGCCATCGGAGAGTGGGAGGATTATACTGAGCCTGAATCTGAAAGCAACCGGGCGGGGAGTAAAAATCTCCTACCGCCTCAGCCAATTACAGACGATCAAACAAAGAGAGCCTGGAGATCTGCGCAAACGACTGCTGGGCGGCCTGTAACACAAAGCTCTGGAAGCTCAGGTTACTGATGGCCTCGGCATAATCCACGTCTTGCAACTGTGAACGTATTTCCTTGGTGTACAGCCCCGAATCCTCCAGAAATGACGAAGTGGATTCGATGGCATTCAACCGGCCACCCAGTTCAGTTTGCTTGAGAATGATGGACTCCTGGCCGTTGTCCAGGTTAGTCAACGATTCCGCAATGAGCGCATCGTACTCGGCGCTGGATTTTGGTGTCGCCTTGTCGATGCTGTCCAGACCAGCGATCAGTTTCTCGATGGTGCCGAAGATGGACTGCTTGTCGCTGATACCCAGTGTAAATTCGTCACCATCGGCGGCATCGTTAACGGTCATACGCAGACCAGCGACCACAAACTCCTCACCAGGCACCGCCGGCGAGGGTTGTGTCGTCAAAATCGTGCCTGTACGCGGATCCTCCACTTCGATATTCAGATTGCCGCCACCAACATCAATCACCCTCACCGTCAGGTCATCGGGAACCGCCGGGCTGAACGCGTCTCTCAGGTCTTTCGGTGCAATCAGCTCCAACCCGGACACATAACCCTGGGCAGCAACACCGGTGCCCGTGCCGTCATCCGAACCAGTAACAGAAACCGCCGCTGGCACGTTCACAAAAATACCCTTGCCATGGTCGCTGATCGGAACTGTCACGCCGTCATCTATTTCGAGTACCCGCTGGCCCTCATCACCCTGATATTTCCAGGCGCCAAAGTCGTCCTTGGCGAATGCCGGGGTACTGCCCTGAAAGCCGCTGAAAATGTATTCACCGGAGGCATCCCGGGTGTTGGCAATGTTCGCCAGCTGGCCCAGCCGCTCCTTCAGCTCTGCTGAAATGGATTGGCGATCGTTGGCAGATAACGAGCCGCTACCCGCCTGAACGGTCAGTTCCCGCACCCGCTGGATGATATCCACCGCGCTGGACAGGGTGCTCTCCTCCTGCTTGATGCGGTTGTCGGCGAGGTTGGCGTTGCGCTCGTAGGTCTCAATGCGCTTGACCTCCTGATTGAGCTTCAGGATGCGCGCCGCAGCCACTGGATCATCGGAGGGCCGGTTGACCTTTTTGCCAGTGGAAATCTGCTCCTGGGTTTTCACCAGGTTGCTGTTCACGTCCTGCATCCGGCTGATGCCGCCAGAGAAAATCTGCTGAGATGAAATCCGGATCATTTTCGTTTACCTCGCCTTACCGGAAGCTCTGCAACAAGGTGTTGAACAGATCCTGCGCTACAGACATAACCTGTGCCGACGCGTTATAGGCCGCCTGATACTGAATCAGCTTGCCGGCTTCCTCATCCAGGTTCACGCCGGAGATCGATTCACGTTGGTTATTGGATTGCTCCAGTAACGTTTTACCAGCCTCTTTATCAAGCTGGCTCTGGCGTGTTTTGACGCCGATATCCTCGACCAGGCCCGCATAGCCCTCGGTGAAGCTTTGCCGGCCACCGTTCAACGTATTGGCGGTACCCAAGGCAGCCAGCAGCTCAGCATTTCGGTTGTCGGAAATGCCGTTGCTGTTATAGCCAATGGTGAACACATCACCGTCGGCCGGCTCGCCGGTCATTTCGAACTGGTAGCCCTGATAGAGGTCGCCGGCGGTCGGATCGTTACTGAAAATGGTGTTGATCCGCTGCGGATCATAGGCCAGGTTCGCAGGATTCAACGGGTCACCATTACCATCAAATATGGTGTAGGTAACGTCGGTGCCATCATTGCTGAATCGTATCTCCAATGGCCCGTTCGCCAGCTCGCCCCGGGTTTCAAACCCCGGCAACAGGGCATTGGTGTTCGGGTTGCGAACGTTCAGCATGTTGCCCTGATTGATCTTGGCTGTCCCGAGGTTGGCGTCATCCGCGCTAGCCCGGATCGGGCTGGCGAACGCCAGATCTTCTTCCCGCAGAACGTTCAGCTTAATATTCTCAGCGGCATTTCGACTCGGCTGGATCAGGTACTTGTCGCCCGCATTGAACTGCCCGCCTTCCACCCGGATATTAAAACCGGGCATGGAAATCTCGGACTGTACCGGGTCTGGCAGTCGGCCCTGGTTGACGGTTTTGCCAGTGGCGGAATCGATCAGCTCGAAGTTGCGGCCGTCACCACTGAACTGCAATGTCCAGGTGCCCGCTGGTAAAAGGCTGCTATCGGTAATCTCAACCGCCAGCTGGCCATTTTTGGGATCTGCATTGTTAGCGTTGGGCACAACTCTACTGCGCTGAAGCCCGATGTCGTTAACATCCGTAAAGAAGTTACCTCCCAGATCACCCTCAAGATCCATCCCGATTTCATGCTGATGGTTGATGGACGCTGAAATCGCAACGGCCAACCGACCCAACTCATCAAACGCGGGTTTCAGGGCCTCCTGGTCAAACCGCCGCAGGCCGCCGAGTTTGCCGCCATTGATCTGCTCATCCACCTGCAGGGTGCGGCCACTGGTGGTCAGGGTGAACTCCAGGCGGGTGGGGTCTTCTGCACTGGTCCGGGTGGCAAATTCGGAGGCATTGGCGCCGGTTACCAGCGACAAGCCATTAGCCAGTGACACATTCACTTGGCTACCCTCTGTCTGGGTAACCCGAATGCCCACCAGTTCCGACAACTCCTTGAGCTTCTGATCCCGCTTGTCCATCAGCTCCAGGGGCATCTTGCCCTGGGCCAGGCCCGGAGACTCAGAAATAGCCAGGTTCAGATCGGCGATGCTCTTGAGCAGGGAATTGGCGTCTTTCACGCCCTGCTGCATCTGGGTTTTAACCGATTCCCGTTGCTGGATAAATTCCTGGTTGAGCGCCTGGAAGCGATTCACCACCTGCTGGGCCTCACTAAGCACCAGCTGGCGTTGAGGCAGTGAAGCCGGGTCTTCCGCTGCATTCTGCAGGGCCGCGAAGAAATTGTTCAGGGCATTGTTCAACCCCGTGCTTTCGCCCCCCAGCAGGTTATCCAGCCGGGTCAGCTCAGCGTTCAGGGCGTTCTGCTCCCCGAACAGCGTGCTGTCTTCCCGCAACTGCTGGGTCAGGTACTCATCCGCCAGCCGGCGAATGTTTGAAATGGACACCCCGCTGCCAATGGTACCGGCACCCGTACGCCGCCCTTCCTGGGTATCGAATTGCACTTCCTGCCGGCTGTAACCCGGAGTGTTTGCATTGGTGATGTTATTGGCGGTGGTGTTCAGCGCTGTCTGATGACTGAGCACCCCGGTCAAACCGATTCCGATCAACCCTGCCATGATGCTTTACTCCCTCGGCACGTCGCTGTTCATGGACAGCGTCATCAGAGAATCCCTGTTCATAATCCGGCGAATCTTGGAACCATACTCCGGATCAGTTGCATAGCCGGCTTCCTGAAGCTTGTCTGCAAAGACTTCAGGCTGGTCGGCTGACGACAGCACATCCCGGTACCGGGGGTTGCTGTGAAGGAAATCCACGTAATCCCTGAAGCTCGCCTCGTAATCCGGGTAAGCCCGGAAGTCAGCGCGCTCCTTCATGGGCACACCGCCACGGAATTCGGTGGTGGTGATGGTCACGGCGTCACCGCCCCAGCGGGTATCGGCCTTGATACCGAACAGATTGAAACTGGGCTGGTCGCCATCCCCTTTGATCATGTGGCGCCCCCAACCGGTTTCCAGCGCCGCCTGGGCCACCATCAACCTTGGGTCAATGCCGCTTTCCTTACCGATGCGCTCGGCAAATGGCATCAACTCAGCGACAAAGTGCTCCGGTGATTCAAAGGTCAATGGTAACTCTGCCGCCGTCACGGTTTGCTCGGGCTGCTTCTGTTCGGCCGCCTGAGTCATTTCATCGATGGCCTTCAGCTGCTCTGGCAAGTTGCGGGATATCGCCGGCATACTGCGGTCATAGTCCGCCAGGGTGGCCTTGTGCCCCGCCAGCCGCTCGCCATTACTGGCCATGCCGGGCACATCGCGGCTCAGTTGCCGGACCAGCGCCTCCGCAAGACCTGTTCCACTGCCGCCAGACATGCTCAAACTGACCTGGCTGTCGAACATGTCCCGGTAGAACTCGGATTCGTTGCTGTTGAGGTAATTACCCTCGGCAAAGGCCTCCCCGGCCTTACGCATGGATTTCAGCATCTCCGCCAGAAACAGACTTTCAAACTGGCGCGCCACCTGCTCCAGGGCTGCCTGTTTATCCGATCTCGCCTGGGTCTTCAGGGCGTTCAGCCCACTGAAGTCGGTGTAGATCTCGGCCTGTTGTACGCGATAGTCCTGCATGGCTACACCTAGATCACGATCAGCTCGGCACGCAGAGCGCCGGCTGTTTTCAGGGCTTCGAGTACGGCCATGACATCCCCGGGGGCCGCTCCCACCTGGTTAACGGCCTGAACGATCTCATTAAGTGTGGTGGCAGGGCCAAACTGGAACATTCTGGCCGGGTCTTCCGTCACCGCTATCTGGGTGTTTTGCTGCAACGCAGTGTCACCCTGGGCAAACGGATTGGGCTGCACCACTTCCGGGTTTTCCTGAATCGTCACCGTCAGATTGCCGTGGGTGACCGCCGCCGGGCTGACCCGCACATTCTGGCCAACCACAATGGTGCCGGTGCGGCTGTTAATGACCACCCGCGCGGCCTCCTCAGCCGGCTCCACTTCAATGTTCTCGAGAATCGACAGGAAGCTGACCCGCTGCGATGGGTCGCGGGGAGCCCGCACGGAAATCGCGGTTGCATCGTGGGCGTAGGCCATATCCGGCCCAAGCGTATCGTTGATGGCTTCCACTACCCGGCGGGCGGTGGTGAAGTCGGCTCTCATCAGGTTGAAGGTTATGGTGTCGCCACGGGTAAACGGCGATTCCACTTCCCGCTCGATGGTGGCACCGTTGGGAATCCGGCCAACACTGGGCACGTTCACCGTAATCCGGGAGCCGTCCTGCCCCTGGGCACCGAAGCCACCCACCACCAGGCTGCCCTGGGCCATGGCATAGACTTGGCCATCAGCGCCTTTGAGCGGCGTCATCAGAAGCGTGCCACCCCGCAGGCTGTCTGCGTTACCGATGGAAGACACGGTGATGTCCAGCTCCTGGCCGGATTTGGCAAAAGGCGGCAAAGTGGCACTGACGGTAACCGCCGCCACATTAGCCAGGTTCGGGTTAACGCCATCCGGCAGAGTTATGCCGAACTGATTCATCATGTTGCGGAAGGTCTGGTTGGTGAACGGCGCTTTATCGCCGGTACCGTCCAGGCCCACCACCAGGCCGTAACCGATCAACTGGTTGTTGCGGACACCTTTTACCTTGGCCAGATCCTTCAGGCGGTCAGCCATCACCGGAGAGGCACACACTGCCAGCAACGCGAACACAGCAATCATTCGGCGCATCATAGCGGCCACCACTCACTGTTGAAGAACCGCGCCAGCCAGCCCATCTGGTTAGCCTGGTCGAAATCACCGGTGCCGCCATAGGCAAAGCGGGCATCCGCTACCCGGTTGGAGGCCACGGTATTATCCGGCTTGATATCCTGCGGCCGCACCATACCGGTCAGGCGTATGTACTCGTCGCCGTTGGTCAGCGACAGCCACTTTTCACCACGAACGCGCAGGACACCGTTGGGCAGAACTTCCGTGACGGTGACGGTGATGCTGCCGGCCAGGCTGTTGCTCTGGTCCGCCTCTGCAGAACCGTTGAAGTCCCGCTCAAAGTTCGCCCTGGCATTCAGGCCAATGTTGGCCTTACCAAAGATGCTCGGCTCCGGAATGTTCAGCTCCTGATCTTTGGTGATACTGGTTTCGGCGCTCTTGCTGGCACGGGTTGATTCCTGCAGGGTCACAGTCAACACATCACCGATGTTCAGCGCCTTGGTATCACCGTACAGGTTGTAGTTACGGGCCGGCTGGAAAATGGCGCCGGAGTCCGGGTCACGCTGCATCATGGCCTGGGCGCGCACCGGTGCGTATGCCGGGTCGTCTGGCAGTGCCCGTGGGCGACTCATGGCGGTGCAGCCCTGCAGAACAATCAGCACACCCACCAGTGCCAGGGTGGCGAACCGTTCTTTCTTGAAGGTGTGATGAATGATGTTCATAACTTACCCGATGTTATTGGTAATGAACTGGAGCATCTGATCGGTGGTGGAGACCACCTTGGAGTTCATCTCATAGGCCCGTTGGGTGGTGATCATATTGACCAGTTCTTCCACCACTTCGACGTTGGATGACTCAATGGTGCCCTGCTCGATATTTCCCAGACCGGCCAGGCCAGGCTCACCCTCTGCCGGATCGCCACTGGCGTTGGTTTCCTTGAACAGGTTGTTGCCGATGGCCTGCAAGCCCTGGGGGTTGATGAAGTCCACCAGGGTGATCTGGCCAAGGTTGATTGGCGCAGCCTGGTCATCGGTCACCACAGTGACGGTGCCATCCTTACCAATCGTGATGTTGGTCGCGTCTTCCGGCACGTTGATGTTGGGTTCCAGCGGGTAACCATCCGGCGTTACCACATCGCCGTCGGCATTCAACTGGAACTGACCATCCCGGGTATAGGCAATCTGGCCATCCGGCAGCTCAATCTGGAAGAAGCCACGGCCATTCACGGCCAGGTCCAGCGGCTGATCGGTAATCTGCAGGTTGCCCTGGCTGAACTGCTTGGCAGTGCCAACCACCCTCACCCCGGTACCCAGTTGCAGGCCAGACGGAAGCTCGGTGTTCTCAGTGCTCAGACCGCCCGGCTGCCGGTTGATCTGGTACAGGAGATCCTGGAATACCGCCCGGTCACGCTTGAAGCCCGTGGTATTCACGTTTGCCAGGTTGTTTGAGATGGTGGACATGTTGGTGTCCTGTGCGCTCAACCCGGTTTTGCTGACCCAAAGTGCTGGATGCATTGCTCTACTCCTTACCCGCCGGCTGCAGCGGCGATTCTTTGCCGCTTGTGGCCAGTGGATGATCTGATCTCAGTGTTATCAAAGGTTCTGCAACAGTCGTGCCGCAGCCTCGGAATTCTCGTTGGCAGTCGACATGACCTTCACCTGCATCTCGTACTGACGGGATAACTGCAGGTTGGCAATCATTTCTTCCACAGCATTAACGTTCGAACTTTCCAAAAAACCAGTGGCGACGCGCATAGCGGCATCCGGCGGCTCCGGGCCATCGAGGGCCTGATCCGGCTTGCGGCGGATGAATCCATCCAGCCCCTTCTCGAGGGCATTGCCGGGCGGGTTCACCAGTTTCAGGCGGTCCACTTCCACCAGCTGATCCGGCGGGCCACCGACGGGCACAATAGAGATGGTGCCATCTGCCCCCACCTGCAGGTTGTCAAAGGGCGGCAGGGCCACGGGGCCACCATTGCCCAGCACCAGCTCACCGCTGGCGAGGCGAACCAGGCCGTTTACATCCACCTGGAGGCTGCCGCTGCGGGTAAACACCTCTTCACCCAGATCGTTCTGCACTGCCAGCCAGCCATCGCCCTCTACGGCAACGTCCAGCTTGCGACCGGTGTCCATCAGGGCGCCAGCAGAGAGATCGGTGCCGGGGCGCTCGGTCATGGCGTAGGCGCGGGTGGGATGGTGTTCACCAAAGACAGGCATACTGCGGGCCTGGGCAAAATCCTTTTTGAAACCGGTGGTGTTCACGTTTGCCAGGTTATTGGCATGGGCACGCTGGGCCAGCATGTTCTGCTTGGCGCCAGACATTCCAATATAAAGAGCTTTGTCCATGGGCAAACTCCTGCCGGAATTTTGACTGTTTCCAGTCATCCTGCAGGAGTCATGCCATGTTTATGGAAGGGCGTTACCGGAGGTTGATGATGGTCTGGGTGACCGCATCGGAGGTTTCAATGGTCTTGGCGTTAGCCTGGTAATTGCGCTGGGCAATGATCAGGTTGACCAGCTCTGCGGAGAGGTCCACGTTGGACTCTTCCACCGAGCTTGCCTTAATGGAACCCAGGGTACCGGTATCCGGTGCGCCGATAATCGGCTGGCCAGACTCAAAGGTTTCCACCCAGGTGGTTTCACCCACCGGTGACAGCCCATTGGTGTTGTTGAACGATGCCAACGCCACCTGCCCCAATGATTTGGATTGGCCGTTGGTATATCGGGCAAAGATCACACCCTGGTCAGACACGTCCAGGCCAGACAAACGGCCGGTGCTGTAGCCGTTCTGGCGCTGGTCGTTGACACCGAAATTGGCGCCATATTGGGTGGTATTCCCAAGGTCCACCACGAAGGCTGAGGTTGTTGGCGGCTCGGGAATAGGCGTAACAACCTCTTCACCCGGCAGTGGTGGGCCATCTGCGCCATTCGGTTCACCGTTCGGGTCTTTCGGAATCCAGTCAGTGATCACTATCTCGCCGTTTGGATCACCATTGATGGACTGCAGGGTGCCGTCCTCGTTAAAGCGGGCAGTGTAAGGTGAAGTATCGGTACCAGCTACCAGCTCACCGTCGATTTGCAGATAGACCGACCACTCACTGACACCGATGCCGTTGCCAGGCGAAGGATTCTTGACGAAGAACTGGGTCAGTTCGTGGGAATTACCCAGGCTGTCAAAAA
This sequence comes from Marinobacter excellens LAMA 842, assembly GCF_001574445.1. Taxonomy (NCBI): domain Bacteria; kingdom Pseudomonadati; phylum Pseudomonadota; class Gammaproteobacteria; order Pseudomonadales; family Marinobacteraceae; genus Marinobacter; species Marinobacter excellens. Next base: position 27,946 of record NZ_LOCO01000009.1, on the reverse strand, counting down.
TGGTGGTTGAGGTGGCGTGGTTGTAGGTTCTCTGATCAAGGGGATTGAAGGAATTGGTAATCCGCAGGTCGCCACCTGCAAAGGCATCGGCAATCTCGCTGCTCGCACCAGCCGGAAGAATGTCCTGAACCGTGCGATCAGACTGAATGTTCACGTCACCCTGGAACACCTCAAGAGGCTGGTTGACCCCCGCATCGGTGCTGGCAAAACTGATACCCACATTTGAACCACGGTTATCAATAATCCGGATATCGCTTCCACCATCAACCAGGGAGGCAGACAGGCTTGTGGCGCTAGAGGCGTTGATGGCGTCTACCAGCCCCTGCAATGAACTGACCCCGCTGAGTGAGATAGGCACATTCTGGCCATCCAGCTCTATCCGGAATTCAGTATCGCCGGCCGCTAATGCATCTTCCAGATCAGTAATCGAGAATTCCTGACCAAGGGTGACCGCCGTGGTGGCAGAGGCCGACAACCCGCGCTGCTGATTGATGATGCCCGCAGCGTCTCTCGCGGTGGAACCGGCAGGGATGGTGATGTCTGGCGAGTTGGTGCCATCTGAATAGGCGATACGGAACACATCGTCTACGGTCAGATCACCCATGGAAACCGTTTGGAAGTCCACCACCCGGCTTTCCAGCACAGATTGCCGGGAGTCCAGGTTCAGATCGGATCGCAGATTGGTGGTACGGCGCGGAGCCAGGTTGTCAGTTTCAATCTGCAGATCACCCCGAATACCAGACAGGTTGCCGTCATCATCCGCGGTAAAACCCTGAACCCGCATGTTCTGGTTGTTGGTCACAAAACCGTCTTTATCGATACCGAACTGGCCGGCCCGGGAATAACGGATTTCACCGTTGTTGTTCAGGATAAAGAAACCATCACCACTGATGGCCATGTCCAGGCCGTTATCGGTAAAGCTGATGTTGCCCTGGCCGAAGGACTGCTTGACGTCCTGCACGCGCACGCCATCACCGATCGGGTTGGTGCCGCCACTCAGAAAGCCGCTGGCGTACAAATCACCGAACTGTACCTTGCTGCCTTTGAAGCCCACCGTGCTGGCGTTGGCAATGTTGTTGCCGGTGACATCCAGATCAACCGAGGCCGCCCGAAGGCCGCTCAAACCTGTATTAAATGCCATGACTTATACCTCCTGGTCTGACACCGGATCAGTTAATTTGTTTGACGTCGGACAGGGCAATGGAGCCCATACCGGCAAGATTGAGAGTGATCGAACCACCCTTACCCAGGGACACACTGTCCACATTGGCGCTAACCATGGTGCCCAGTTGCTCAGGGCCGGATGGATAAGAGCCCTGCGCGACAATCTGGTACGGCCCAGGCGGCAAAGGATTGCCGTTGCCGTCCTCGCCATCCCAACGGAACGACACCACACCGGCCTGGCTGCTGCCCATATCAATCTGGCGCACCAGCTCACCGCTCTGGTTCATTACCGACAAGCGCAGCCCACCGGTAGATGCCGGCACTTCGATGGTTCCGGTAATCTCGCCATCATTGCCCAAAATTCCCACATTGGAAGGCGCAAGAACGGTCTTGCCAACCATTGCAGACGCCTGCAGCGCCTGACTGGAACGGAACTGTCCGGCCACATCCTCAACGGTGCCCGACAGGTTCTGCATCTCCTCCAGGGAACTGAACTGCGCCAGCTGGGAGATAAAATCGCCGTTGTCCTGGGGCTCTAACGGGTTCTGGTTCTTAAGCTGGGCGAGCATCAGTTCCATAAAGGCGTCTTTGCCAAGCTCGCTGCCGCCCCGGGCCTTGTCGTCCTGATTGATCCGATACTGGCTCAGTACGTCTGAGGCCGAAGCCGAATTCACTGCACTCATGACTCACTCCTCACTATTTACTGCTGACCCAGCGTCAGGATTCGTTGCATCATGGACTTGGCAGTGTTCATCACGTCCACGTTCATCTGGAAACTGCGGGAGGAAGACATCATGTCTGCCATTTCCTCAACCACATTCACGTTCGGGTAGAACACGTAACCGTCTTCATTGGCAGCAGGGTGGTTAGGCTCGTAGCGCATCTGCAACTCTGCATCGCTTTCGAGAATCCCCTCAACCCGCACACCGGCGCCGGGACCTTCATTCAGGCTGGTGCCGAAACTCTGCTGTTGGCCCGGATTCAGCATGGCCTGCTGAATGGCGGCGAAGACCGGTTTGCGCGCCCGGTAAGCATTCTCTGTGCTGGAACTGGCAGTCTCGGCGTTCGCAATGTTGGAAGCCGTGGTATTCAGCCGCAGGGATTGTGCGGTCATGCCGGAACCGGCGATGTCAAAAATGTTGCCCAGTGACATGGCAATCTCCTCAAATCGTAAATGACTGCGGCTTACTCACCCTTCAGGGCTTTGGTCAGTCCGGAAAACTTGCTGCTCAAAAACTGGAAGCTGGCCTGGTAGTCCATGGCATTGCGCATGAAGCGGCTCTGCTCTTCCTGGGCATCCACGGTATTGCCGTCGACAGACGGCTGGTGCGGATTGCGGTAAAGCAACTCGCCGTCACTGCCGGGGCTGGAGGTGTCCATGTGGCCTTGGTGCGTGGTCGCCATTTGCAGACCACTGACCGACTCCTGAGCTTTCTGCATCATCGCCCTGAAATCGATATCCCGTGCCTTGTAGCCCGGGGTATCGGCATTGGCCAGGTTGTTGGCGAGTACTTCCGCACGCTGCACCCGGGCCTGAAGTGCGTGCTCGTGAATACCCAATGCCTTATCAAATGTAATTGCCATGACTGCCTCCGGAATTCTGCACCGGCACCGCTTGAACGGCGGCTTGCCGGATTTGCGTTCTGGAAGTGTCAAAGCAAAGGTGGTGCCAGTTTTCGAGAGTGCTTGGGCGCCAGGGCTTCTGGAGGGATGCGATCAGATTTTGAGCGGCAACGGAGAAGGGTTCAGAGCAAAGGCGGCAAACCATTTCCCTTGGCGGTTAAACGGATTGCCGCTATCAAAACATCAGCGGGAAGCTCACCAACTTTCCTGGCGCCCGGGCCCACGCCAGACCTTTACAAAATCCCCGGTAGCCGGGCGTGGCACTGAAGGTTTCTCAACCGACACCGTACCGGTATACAGGAAGCCGACGACCGTTTCCCCGGGCTTTAAACCCAACCCTTCAAGCACATCGGGATGGTAGGCCACACCCCCGGTACGCCACATCACGCCAAAACCAGCATCCTGCAGGGCAAGGCCGAGAAAGCTCATGCCCGATGCGGCAGACATAAGCTGTTCGACCTCCGGCACTTTCGGGTGGGATTTGGGCGTTGCGATTCCTACGATCACCATCGGTGCCCGCAGCGGCGCCCGCCGGGCTTTCTCGATTTCCTGCTCACTGGCGCTATCAGGACATGCCTTGGCGAACAGGTCTCCCAGGGCCTGCCGGGCATCCCCTTCCACCACAAGATAGCGCCATGGCCTCAGTAAGGCATGGTCCGGTGCCCTGGCGGCACACTGAAGGGCCACATCAACTATACTCCGCGGCGGTGCCGGGTCTTCTAATCGTGGTTCGGATGCTCTTTCGAGTAAAAATCGGGTTACAGACGTCATACTGGCTCACAGTCAAGATGGCTGTATCTGTTGCCCTAAGGGCAAAGATGCCTCAGCGAATTGTGGGTTATACGTAATACTGTTAACCTTTAGTAGTAACTACACATAGAAAAATAACCACCAACAACGATAACGTGTTCGGCGGCATACAATGAGTGACCAACAAGCTTTTCGCAACTGCAGGGCCCTGTATTCCTGCCACCGGGAAGACTCGGTTCTGACATGATGAGCGCACAGGCCGATTTGCGCAATGTCGCCAGCAGCGCGGGTAAGCTCGCTTCCGCGGACATCCACGACCACACCGTGGCCATTCCGCCCATGCCGGATTATAACGGCCGAATCATCGCCTACACCGCAACGGCCGCGATTATTGTCGCCGGAATCCTCCAGGGCGTGTTTCAGCAATGGTTGCTGTGGTTTGTGGCCGGCGCACTTACCTGGCCGCACATCGCCCATTTGCTGACCAGGCGTACGTTTCTTCGCCGCTCACCACGAATCCGGCAGAAGATGCTGTTTCTCGACTGCGTTATTGGTGGCACCTTCATCGGCCTTATCGGCCTGATTGCCATTCCCTCGGTGTCCATATTGTTAATGCTGATGTTCAGTTGCCTGATTGTGGGCGGTATCCGCCAGTGGCTGTTCGGCACCGTACTCATGCTCGCCTCACTTGCGGCGTCTGCAGCTACCTTTGGCGTTGCCGACAGCCTGCAATCGCCACTGCTGACCAGCATCCTGGCCCTGGCCTCTACCGGCGTCTATATTTGCGTAACCGCCTACTATTCCCACCAGCAGGCCCGCACGCTACTGCTGGCAAAAACCCAGATCCAGAACCAGCGCGAACAGTCCATCGCACTCTCCCACAAGCTATCCAAATACCTGTCCCCGCAGGTCTGGCAATCCATTTTTACCGGCGAGCGTGACGTTCGCCTGGAAACCCAGCGCAAAAAACTGGCCGTGTTCTTCTCCGACATCAAGGGCTTCACCGAACTGTCTGAAGAAATGGAACCCGAAGCCCTGACCGAACTGCTCAATCACTACTTCAATGAAATGTCAGAAGTCGCTCTCCGATACGGCGGCACCATCGATAAATTCGTTGGCGATTCCATCATGATCTTCTTTGGCGACCCGACCAGCCGCGGCCAGCGAGAAGATGCTTTCGCCTGTGTGTCGATGGCCATCGACATGCGCAAGCATATGAAGATCATGCGCCAGAAATGGCGGAGCCAGGGCATCAAAACCCCGCTTGAGATCCGTATGGGTATCAGCACCGGGTACACCACGGTGGGTAACTTTGGCGCCGAAAACCGGATGGACTACACCATTATCGGCAAGGAGGTGAACCTGGCCAGCCGGCTGGAAAGCCTCGCAGAACCTGGCGAGATTCTGGTGTCCTACGAGACCTTCTCTCTGATCAAAGATCGCATCATGTGCCGGGACAAAGGCGAGATCACCGTGAAGGGCTTCGGCAAGCCGGTGCCCATTTACGAGGTGGTGGACTTCCGCCGGGACATGGGCCCGAACCGCAGCTTCCTGGAGCATGAACACAGCGGCTTTGCCATGTACCTGGACTCCGACAAGATCACCGAAAGGGAACGCAGAGACGTACTCGCCGCCCTGGAAGACGCAGCCGACCGGCTGCGTCAGGAAGACGACGCCGACTAACTACTGCCGGACCAACCTCGGTCCGGCATCACCCTCTGCACGGGTACTGCGCCATGGGTTGATATCCAGCCCTCCACGCCGCGTGTACCGGGCACAAACCATCAATTCCGTTGGCTGGCACCGGGCCATCAAATCCGTAAACACGGTTTCCACACAGTGCTCATGGAAATCCTGCTTCTGGCGGAAACTGACCACGTAACGCAGCAAACCCGCACGGTCTATCTTCGGGCCGGTATAACGAACGAACACGCTGGCCCAGTCAGGCTGACCAGTGACCGGGCAATTGCTTTTCAGCAGGTGGGAACACAGCTGCTCGCTGACCACTTCCTCGCCAGCGCTGAGTGAATCCGCCGAGTATTCGTAAACCACATCGTCTACCGGCTCGTCATCAATCAGCTCATAGCCCTGCGGCCGACCTTCCGCAGGCGCGGATTCGTCGACACTGAACAGCCGCACAGTCACGGCGGCACCACAGGCACTGGACAGGTCTGCGGTAATGGTCTCGGCAACCTGATCCGCCGATGAGAACACCGCCTGGTTCAGGGAATTCAGGTAGAGCTTCAGGGATTTGCTTTCGATAATCGACGGCGACGCCGCCGGAAAACGGATCTCCCCCCAGGCAACTGCTGGCACGCCGCCCGGGCGCAACCAGGATATCTCCCACGCCTGCCAGAGGTCCTCACCAAACCATGGCCAGCGGCCATCCTCCAGCCCGATACGGCGGCGGTTTTCCTCACGGGCAACCGGGAACAACAGGGACGGATCGTACTGATCCGGATAGTCGCTGGACTTACCCAGCGGCGCATTGTGCAAAGCCATAGTTTTACCTGAAACCTTTCAGTGGCGGATACCCTTGCCCCGGGCAAGCATACGCAGTGCAATGGTCGCCAAAAGGACAATGAAAACCAGAATCATACCAAGGGAGACAAACGGATTAACGTCTGAGACACCCAGTATGCCGAATCGGAAACCATTCACCATATAGAGTATAGGGTTGGCCATCGACACGTCCTGCCAGAACCCCGGCAACATATCGATGCTGTAGAACACCCCACCAAGGTACGTCAGCGGCGTCAGCACAAACGTGGGCACAATGGAAATATCGTCAAACTTGGTCGCCAGCATGGCATTGATGAAGCCACCCAGGGAAAACAACGCCGATGTCAGGAATACCGTCACCACCACCATGGGCAGGCTGTGAATCGATAACCGGGTGAAGGCAAGAGACAGCAAGGTAACCACCAGGCCAATACTCAGCCCCCGGGCCATACCGCCCGCCACGTAACCGGCCAGGATAGTCCAGTTTGGAACCGGCGACACCAGAAGCTCCTCAATGCTGCGCTGAAACTTCATGGAAAAAAACGATGACACCACGTTGGCGTAGGAGTTGGTGATCACCGCCATCATGATCAGCCCCGGCACAATGAACTGCATATAGTCGAACCCACCCATTTCACCAATGCTCGAGCCGATCAGGTTGCCGAAGATAATAAAATACAGCGTCATGGTGACCGCAGGCGGCAACAGAGTCTGGGGCCATATCCGGGTAAACCGGCGAATCTCTCGAAGTACAATGGTACAGAATGCGGTCCACAAAGCATGCAAGGTCACGCCGTCACCTCCGCCTGCCGGTTGGTCTCACGGGCGTTATCTTCCACCATGCGCACGAACAGCTCTTCCAGCCGGTTGGCTTTGGTGCGCATGCTGATTACCTTGATGCCCTGCTTTTCCAGCTCAACAAACAGGGCGTTCAGGCCCTGCCCTTTGGCCACCTCGGCCTCCAGTGCCCCGTCGTCGTTGAGTTCGCAATGAAAGCCTTCGAGCTCCGGGGCGGCATCAACGGGCTGCTCGAGATCCAGCACGAATGTTTCCACACTCAGCTGTTTAAGCAGCTCGCGCTTGCTGGTGTGCCGGATAATCTCCCCGTGGTCAATGATCGCAATATTGCGGCAAAGCGCCTCGGCTTCTTCAAGATAATGAGTGGTCAGAATGATCGTGGTGCCCTGGCGGTTCATTTCTTCCAGGAACTGCCACATAGAACGGCGCAGTTCGATATCAACGCCGGCGGTGGGCTCATCGAGAATCAGCAGGCGTGGTTCATGCACCAGCGCACGGGCAATCATCAGCCGCCGCTTCATACCGCCAGACAGCATCCGCGACGGGGTGTCTCGCTTGTCCCACAAGCCCAGTTTCCGGAGGTACTTCTCCGCCGAGATCCTGGCCTGCTTGAGGGGAATGCCGTAGTAACCGGCCTGAGTGGTGACTATGTCGAAGACCTTTTCAAACTGGTTGAAATTGAACTCCTGTGGTACCACGCCAAGGTTCAGCTTCGCGGCGGACAGTTCGGTATCGATGTCATGGCCGAACACCTTCACCCGCCCACCGGATTTGTTCACCAACGAAGACACAATGCCCAGGGTGGTGGATTTTCCAGCACCATTCGGGCCCAGAAGTGCGAAAAAATCGCCTTCCTGTACCTGAAGATCAATCCCCTTAAGCGCCTGAAAGCCACTGCTGTAGCTTTTGACCAGCCCTTCAATTTCCAATGCGTAGGTCATAACCAAACCGTTATCTGAGAGGAACGTGTGCCGAAACCGGCAAATAGGTAGAGAGCTAGGTGATTGTGGCGATCTGACGAAAATCAAGGGGGGTGAGCACAACCAGGCAGACCACCGGCAAACGCAGAAACTGCGACAGGTTTCCCGATATACCTCTGCCGCCCTCCCTATAATGCTGTTACAACAACTTACAAAAAGCCTGACACCCGGCACCGGATGCGCCAGGCCAACGCGAAGGGATTGTACGACACACTATGAGATTCGTTCACCTCACCCGCCTGCTCTTACCTTTTTCCGCTGCGTTTGTTCTGGCAGGTTGCCTGGACAGCGGTGGCAGTTCCGGCTCAGACGACACCAGTACCGGGCGTGTGCAATTTCTGGGGGTTAGTGGTCTCGATTACCAAACCGCCAGCCAGACCGGCACAACCGATGATCAGGGCCGGTTCCGCTACTATCCCGGCGAAACCCTGTCGTTCAACGTTGGCAATCTGCCCATTGTCTCTGACGTTCCGGCACGGGAATACGTAACCTTTCTCGAATTTCTGCCAGAGACCCGGGACGCCCTCAACACCCCCGGCGTGAATGACGAGGAGCTTCGGGATCACACCATCAGCGAACAACAGCAGCTCAACAACATCACCCTGCTGAACATGACGCGGTTTCTGATGGCCCTGAACTGGACAGAGAATGTACCTGAAGGCTCAGGCATTGATATACGCACAAGAGTCGTCGACCAGTTAAACGCCGCCCTGGACAACCCGGACCTGCCCAACGCCCTGAATTTTAACGTCAACCAGGCGGAGTTCACCGCAGAAGACTCACCCGCCAATCAACTACTGGCGCAGATCTGCTTCTACCCGGAGGACGACGAGCTTTGCTCCGCCCCACCCACAGACGACGACATCAACAACGCACCGCCACGGCCGGAAAACGACGACGACATTGATCCGGATACCGACTACCGGGAAGACCTGGAAAACCTGCGTAACCGGATTCTCCAGGCCGTACGGACCCTGGAAGATGCAGACAACGAACGGGCCAGAACCTATCTACGCCGGGAGCTGAATGCCATCACCCGGGAAATCAGGCGCCGCTATTACCTGGCAGACCATAAAGCCAACCATGCCGCCAGCGACACCGAAATCAAGACGGTTGCAATCCGCAAGATCGGTGGGGAGCCAGAACTAGCTCAGTTGGAGGCAATCAGCAAACGGGAGCAGGATGTCGTTGTCCACTCCTGGAGCTGGCAAGACGCAGACGTAGACTACTTTGTGGCCGGGCCCAGTGGCGGAGAATCGGAGCTGCTGATCAACTTCAGACCAGGCAACACCTACCGCTGGGTACGCAAACAATTGCGGGTTGTTATCGATTGATCAGACTGTTCAGCGACCACCGGAATTCGCCACCGGTAACATCGTAAAGGGCTGGGTCCAATCCCTCTGTTCCGTGGGGCAGGCAGTCCCTTACAGTCACCGCTTCAGAGGACGGACGGGATTGGTTGAATTTCGCCAGGTCAATAATCCTGGCGGTTTTCAGGGGCTGGCAATCCGGGCCTTGCATCACCATCACCCGGGGCCATAGACGACGCTCTGGCGAGTGGGAAACCACCACACCCCGCTGGCCGTCGGACAGCTCCACCAGTGAACCGGTCGGGTAGATACCAATGGCCTGAATAAAGGCCTCAACCAGGTCCTCCTGGAATTCGATATTGCGCATGTCGTACAGCAGGGAAACCGCTTTAGCGGGGGTCAACGGCTGCTGATCATCACGGGGTGCCGTCATCGATTCAAAAAACTCAGCGATGCCAGCCACCTTGGCCAGCAGCGGAATACGGTCGCCACGGATCCCCTGCGGGAAACCGGAACCGTTGTGACGTTCCCGATGCCCCTGCACCACACTCATCACCGCACGTGACAAGCCGGCGTGTTCAAGCAGTTTCACGCCCCGGGTTACGTAGCTACGATACTCCGCGTATTCCTCCGGCCCGAGTTGATGCTCGCGCATCAGCAGGTCTTTCGGCAGCTCGGTTTTGCCCACCTGAGACAGCAAACAACCGGTGCCAAGATGGTTCAGCAGGCCTTCATTCAGACCAAGCTGACGACCACAGACCAATGCCCAAACGGCGGTATTGATCGCATGGCGATAGATGTAATCGTCATACTGACGGGTGCGGCTCAGCCACAACAACGCATCCGGCTGGCGGGCAACACTTGCCACCATTTTACGGGCCACCTCGGCAGCCGGCCGAAGCTCCGGCATCTGGCCAGATTGGGCTGTCGCGAATGTCTCCTTAAGCGCTTTCTCGGCATCCGCCAGCAAACGGCGGGAAGCCTTTACTTCTCTCTTGAGCGTGGTGGCGGTCTGGTAGGTGACTGGCTGACGAATACTCAACGGAGCCAGCTGCAGCTCCTCCCGGCCGCTGGTGCGACTGGTGGACGCCTTACGGAAGGATTTTCCGGTCTCTTTACTCAGGGCGACAGAGTCCCGGCTCTCAGCCACATCGACCATCACCCACTTGCAGTGGGAAACCAGGGCCCGAATGTCGTTCTGGGAGCGGATATAGAAGCCCTGAATGGGGAATGGGGTCTGATGCCACGGCCGATCCAGGTCAGACACGAACATGCCGACCTCCAGATCATGAACCGCGATTTTCTTCTGCTGGACTCCCACCGCACACCTCAGAAAACTGGACTATTGGATATCAACCAGTTTGCCACTCTGGTTAAAAGACACCATTACAGTTTGGTATCCAAACACCACAGAAAGGAAACAATGAGTAACGCAAGTTATCAAACCGCAACGAAATGTAGCATCGTGAACGGCATCACAGGCTGAATGCCACACTCGTCAGTCTTCTTTGCACTCACTTTCGTTGAACGATGGCAGGCGGGCGCTGAGCGTGCCCCTGGGAACTTTTCTGGCGTGAACGGTATAAGCAACCGGCGACGGACGCAGATAATCCATGTTTACCTCGTCATCACCCCGCTTAAACACTACAGATTCCGGCCGGCAGCTCACCAGCAGGCCGAAACTCGACCCTATATCGGCGACACCCTGCAGGGTCGCTCCCTGCTCAACCGCCACACACACATCCTTGCCCGTAGCCGGCTGGCCAGTAGCTGCGATACGGTCTTTCCCGGCCTCACCACAGGCTCTGATCCCCTCGCCACAGGCGCCGCTGTCACTGTGGTTCTGGTCAGTGATACGCCACACCCTTTCGCTGCACTGGGTTTCCAGCCGGATAGGCGTCGCCTTGTTGTTGGCCAGCCACCAGCCTGGGTATTCGGCACTTTGCCAGGACACCCTCACCTGGCGGGTTTCGCCGGCGGAGGTCTCGGCCGGGAACATCGCATAGTGTGTGTAGTAACTGGCGCAGCCGTTCAACAAAAGCAATGAACACAACACCGCCACTAACCCGGAACGCCCTGAAAAAGCGAAAGTCATCAGTAAAGCCGTCCTTTCAAAACTCAGACTCGAAGACTTCCATTATCGGGATTGGCCGGGGACATTCCACGGACTATTCATCATTCTGGTCAAACTGCAGGCCAAAACCGTCGTTGGTCTGCCGTACCACCACCATATCCAGTATGGGTGCCGGCACCGGTAAACCCTGCACCTGCACGGTTACCTTGTCACCTAATTGCGGCGCAAAGGGCTCGTCGTTGAGTACGATGAATACACCTCCGTCCGAGATATCACGGGTTGAGAACACGAATTCACCAAACTGTTCGTGTACCACCTTAACTTTCGCACTCAAAGCGGTGCGGCTGTGCACTCTGCGATCGTTGTCTACCATACCCCGGGAACCCTGTTTTTGGCCTGTTTTTTATAGTGTTATCAAGCATAACACCATTTTTACACAAATATCCCTCCGGCGTTATTGACTCAAACCGTGATAGCAATGAGAATAGTTGTCGTTTTTAACTGCCTGTGAGTTTATCTATCAGGTGAGCCAAACAAAAGGAAGGAAAACACTATGCGAATAAAACTAGCAGCCGCTGTTGCCATCGCCCTGACCGCCACACCGATGGCTGCCACCGCCGATGGCGAAGTAAACATCTATTCCTACCGCCAGGCTTATCTGCTGGAGCCGCTGTTGAATGCCTTTACCGATGAAACCGGCATCAAGACCAACGTTGTCTTCGCCAAGCAGGGTCTGGCGGAACGTCTGGAACGTGAAGGTCGTAACAGCCCGGCCGACGTGGTTATGACGGTCGATATCTCCCGCATCAACGAGCTGGTTGAAAAAAACCTGGTCGCGGAAGTAGACAGCGACACCGTTAACAAGAACATTCCGGAAAACCTGCGTCACCCGGACGGCAAGTGGTTTGCCCTGACCACCCGTGGCCGCCTGATCTTCACCTCCAAAGACCGGGTTGAAGAAGGCGAGATCAGCACCTACGAAGACCTGACCGATGCAAAATGGAAAGGCCGTATCTGCACCCGTAGCGGCAAGCACCCGTACAACGTAGCGCTGGTGTCTTCCATGATCGCCCATCATGGCGAAGAAAAGGCTCAGGAGTGGCTCCAGGGCGTTAAAGACAACCTGGCACGCAAGCCCCAGGGCGGTGATCGTGACCAGATCAGAGCTATTGCCGAAGGCGTGTGCGACCTTGCCCTGGGTAACAGCTATTACTACGGCAACATGCTGATGGACGAAAACCAGCGCCCGACCGCCGAGCAGGTCAACCTGGTGTTCCCGAACGCTAACGATCGTGGCACTCACGTGAACATCAGTGGTATTTCCCTGACCCAGAGCGCGCCCAACAAGGACAACGCCATCAAGCTGATCGAGTTCCTGTCCTCACCGAGCGCACAGCGCATCTACGCCGAGGCCAACTCTGAGTACCCGGCAAACCCGGAAGTCAAGCCAACCGGCATGGTTGCTGAGTGGGGCGAAATGAACCCGGACAACCTGTCGCTGCAGGAAATTGCCAACAACCGCAACGCAGCCGTTCGCCTGATTGATCGCGTCGACTACGACGGCTAACCGGAACGGCTGGCCAACTGGCGCCGACATCAGGCGCCTATCAGAAAGGGTATCAACAGCACGTTGGTACCCTTTTTAGTGCCTATTTCAGAGACAGAAATGACCCCCGTCATTGCAGTGAGTCCCCTCAGTATCTAAAATTGCAATTCTTCTCATCACCACTTCCATAACGGGACAAGCATGACCGAGGTCGTTTCCAGTGCCAATCCGGGGCTTTCGCAACCACTTCTGGCCAAACGCACCTCAAAACGATGGATGATCAGTGCCCTGATCACCACGGCCATTGTCGCTTTACCGGTCTTCTCTGTGCTTTACCTGGCCTTGTTCCCTGATGAGAACATCTGGCCACACCTGATGGAAACCACCCTGCCCCGCTACCTCACAACCACCATCAAACTGATGATTGGCGTGGGCATTCTCACATTGATCATCGGGCTTTCCACCGCCTGGGCGGTCACCATGTGCGAGTTCCCGGGGCGAAAATTCTTCGAGTGGGCCCTGCTGCTGCCCTTTGCGGTGCCGGCCTACGTGATTGCCTACGTTTATACCAGCCTGCTCGACTACGCTGGGCCGGTCCAGAAGGCCCTACGGGAATGGTTTGGCTGGCAAAGCGCCGCAGACTACTGGTTCCCGGAGATTCGCAGCCTGGAAGGGGCTGTCCTGATGATCGGCCTGGTGCTCTACCCTTACGTTTATCTTCTGGGCCGCGCCGCCTTCATGGAGCAATCGCCGTCACTGTTTGCGGTCAGCCGCAGTCTTGGCCATTCAGCCATCAGTACGTTTTTCCGGGTAGTGCTGCCCATTGCCCGCCCTGCTATCGCGGTAGGTTTGTCACTGGTGTTGATGGAAACCCTGAACGACTTCGGCACCGTCGACTTCTTTGCCGTACAAACCCTCACCCTGGGCCTGTTCGATACCTGGATGAACCTGGGCAACCTCGGCGGGGCGGCCCAGATCGCCACCACCATGCTTATGTTCGTGGTGATCCTGGTGACACTGGAACGCTACTCCCGCCGGCGCCAGCAACAATTTGCCGCCCGCGATAACCGCGACCCCATCCACCGCTTTACCATGTCTTTTCCGCGGCAGATGATTTGCCTGGCCGTATGCGCCGTCCCACTGGTATTCGGGTTCATCATTCCGGGCGCCACCCTTGGCTACTACGCCTGGGAATACTTTGATGAAAGCTGGAACCCGAATTTCATTCGCAACACCTTTAACAGCCTGTTCCTGTCTGGTACCGCAGCGCTGACCACCCTGCTGATTGGTGTTACCCTCGCCTACAGCCGCCGGCTGCACAATACCCGCGGCATGCAGGTGCTGATGCGCCTTTCCAGCCTGGGTTACGCCATGCCCGGCGCGGTGCTTGCGGTTGGTGTCATTATTCCTTTGGCCGGTTTCGACAACTGGTTCGATGGCCTGATGCGGGATTACTTTGGCTTCAGCACCGGCCTGCTGCTGAGCGGCACTGCGTTTGCCCTGGTGTTTGCCTACACGGTTCGCTTTTTGGCGGTTTCCGCTGGCAGTGTGGAAAGCGCCCTGCAAAAAATCACGCCCAGCATGGACATGGCCTCGCGCTCACTGGGCCACACACCCGGTAAAACCTTGGTGAAGGTGCACCTGCCCATGCTCAGGGGCACCCTGGTGACAGCGGCCCTGGTGGTGTTTGTAGACTGCATGAAGGAACTGCCCGCCACCCTGATACTGCGTCCATTCAACTACGAAACCCTGGCCACCTACGTGTACCAGTTTGCTTCCGATGAGCAGTTGTACCACAGCGCACTGCCCTCCCTGATCATCGTGCTGGCGGGCATCATTCCGATCATTCTGATGAGCCGGTCCATCTCCAATTCCAGGACCATGACCTGATTTCGGCGGGCCCAGTTGCGGATTCAGAAACAAGAAGGCCCGGCAATTTGCCGGGCCTTCTTGTTTACCGCGTAGAGCGTTCTGCCATTACTGCCAGATAACCGGCTGCTTCTTCGCGTACCAGCTATCCACTTTCTCCTGGTAAGCGTCTTCAACCACGTTACGCTTGAGCTTCAGCGTCGGGGTCAGGAAGCTGTTCTCGATGGACCACTCATCGCTAACCACAGTAATGAACGCCAGTTGCTCGTGGGGATCAACGGTTTTGTTCACGTCTTTGATCAGCTGAGTGAAGCTTTCCTCAATCTCCTTACGGAAACTCTCGTCAGCCATCTTGGGCCGGATTTCCTCACCCAGCAGCACCAGGGCATGGGGCTGGGTCTGGTTGGCACCAGACACACACACCATCTCGATGGCGTCATGGGACATCAGACGATTCTCAATCGGCGCAGGGGCAATGTACTTGCCCTTGCTGGTCTTGAAGATCTCCTTGATGCGGCCCGTCAGCTTCAGGCGGCCCATCTCATCGATCTCGCCCTTGTCGCCGGTCTTCAGGAAGCCATCCTCGGTAAAGGTTTCCTTGGTTTTCTCCTCGTCCTTGTAGTAACCCATCATGGTGGCCGGGCTCTTCACCAACACTTCGCCCTGCTCGCTGATTTTCACCTCAACACCCGGCAGCGCCTCGCCCACGTAACCGGTACGGGTTCGGCCCGGCTTGTTCATGTGCGAATAGGCAAAGTTCTCAGACATGCCGTAGCCTTCCAGCAGCTCCAGGCCCAGGTTGCGGTACCAGTCCAGCACATCGTTGGACAGCGGCGCGGAGCCGGAGCCAGCCAGCTTGACCTTGTCCAGGCCAAGGCCTTTGAGGACTTTCTTCTTGATCAGCTTGTTGACCAGCGGAATCTTCAGCAACCGCTCGAGCTTCTGCTTGGGCACCTTCTGCAGCACACCGTGCTGGAACTTCACCCACAGGCGCGGCACAGACAGGAACAGCGTGGGCTGCGCCCGCTGCAGATCCTGGACAAAGGTATCCAGGGACTCAGCAAAGTACAGATGGAAGCCGGCATACAGAGAGCCCAACTCTACAAAGGTACGTTCGAACACGTGGGCCAGCGGCAGATAAGACAGCATGCGCTCTTCGGGGCCCACACCCAGAGTCTCAATGCCACCAGCAGCGGCAAACGCCATGTTTTCAAAGCTGAGCATTACACCCTTGGGCCGACCAGTACTGCCAGAGGTGTACACAATGGTTGCCAGCTCTTCCGGCTCACGGTGCACCTGACCTTCCAGCGGCGGGTACTTGGCCACGATGTCGTCCCAGGTCTCGAAATCGTTGGGGGGGCTCAGGGGATAGGAAATGCAACGCACGGAATCCGGAACGCCCGGCTTCATGCTGTCCCAGTCGTCCAGCTTACCCACAAACAGAACCTCGCATTCGGCGTGGTTCAGGATGTAGTTGACGGTATCCGCATTCAGGGTCGGGTACAGGGGTACGGATATATGGCCAGCCAACCAGATTGCCCAGTCGGTCATGATCCATTGCGCGCAGTTCTTCGAAATAAGACCAATACGGCTCTTTTCCGGCAGGTTAAGGGACTTCAGGTAAGACGCCATCCTGCGGGCTTCATCAATTGCCCGGCCCCAGGTGTATTCAACCACCTTGCCGTTGCCAATCGGCTGAGTCATGTAAGGGGAATCAGCTTTCGTGGCTTCCCAGTGGTACAGCATATCGAGGGGAAGTTTGTTTGTTGTGTCCATGGACCTTCCTAGTTTGTCTTTATAGTTGGGGGGTATCGTATTATTAGACTTTCGTAGCCTATTTCAACACACCCCTGCACGTCAAAACGTGACCAAACCAAAATATCTGCATTTCAGACAAATGCGCAATAGCAACTGATAAAGTATCGCCCATCCCTACCCCGAAACCTATATCCCTGTGGTAAACTTGCGCACTTTCATTTTTCCGCCCCGGCAAACGGGGACATCAGTCACTGACTCGGAGATGGGCATATGGCCAAGAAGACCTTGCGCACCCTGATCGGCGCTTCGCTGCTGGCAGCAGCAAGCCTGGTTCAGGCTGACGAAACCCGTGTAGTTGCCATCACGCAGATTGTTGAGCACCCGGCACTGGATGCCGCTCATGAAGGCATCAAAGATGAACTGACCGAACGCGGCTACCGCGTGGGTGAAAACCTACGCCTGATGCACGAAAGCGCCCAGGGCAACTCAGCGATTGCTTCACAGATTGCCCGCAAGTTCGTGGGTGAAAGCCCGGACGTGATTGTTGCCATCGCTACCCCGTCTGCCCAGACTGTAGCAGCCGCAGCCCGCAACATTCCGGTTGTGTTCTCCGCAGTGACAGACCCGGTAGCGGCCAAACTGGTCCAGAGCCTTGAGGCTCCGGGCGCCAATATCACTGGCGTAAGCGACATGCTGCCTATTGAGAAGCATTTGGACATGCTGCAGCGCATCATGCCGGATGCCAAGCGCATCGGCACCGTTTACAACCCCGGTGAAGCGAATGCCGCCGCCCTGATCGATCTGCTCGAAGAGCGCCTGGCGGCCCGCGACATGCAGCTGGTTAAAGGTGCTGCCACCAAGACCTCTGAAGTACTGGGTGCGGCCCGGTCACTGGTTGGCAAGGTAGATGCCATCTACCTGACCACCGACAACACCGTGATCAGTGCCGCCGAGGCGGTGATTTCCGTTGGCGAACGATCCAAGATCCCGGTATTCGCGGCAGACACCGCCACTGTTGAGCGTGGTGCTGTTGCCGCTCTTGGGTTCAACTACTACAACCACGGCCGCCAGACCGGCGCCATGGTTGTGCGCATACTGGAAGGTGCCGGCACCGCCGACATGCCCGTTGAAACCATGGAAGAGCTGGACCTTTACGTTAACCCGGGCGCCGGTGAGCGCATGGGTATTACCCTGTCCGAAGACCTCATCCAGGACGCAAAAGAAGTCGTCAAAAGCGACAAGTAACGCCTGACCAACACGGGCGGACCCCAAAAGGGCCCGCCCGTTTTCTTTCACGGTGATTAACTACCCATGCTCAGTGAAATTGCATTCTACGGTGCTCTTGAAACCGGCCTGATCTACGGCCTGGTTGCCTTTGGTATTTACCTCTCTTTCCGTGTTCTCGACTTCCCCGACCTGACAGTGGACGGCAGCTTCCCCCTGGGTGCCGCCGTAGCTGCCGTTCTGATCCTGGAAGGCTGGAACCCGTGGATCGCCACCGGCTTCGCCGCGCTGGCAGGCATGGCGGCAGGTGCTGTAACAGCCATCCTGAACGTCAAACTCAACATCCTGAACCTGCTAGCCTCAATCCTGACCATGATTGCGCTGTACTCGGTAAACCTGCGCATCATGGGCCGGCCGAATATCGCGTTGTTGTCAGAAGAAACGGTGCTGACGCCCTGGTATTCCCTCGGCCTGGAGTTCCACCAGGTACCGGTGATTCTGTTCCTGATCGTCGTGGCGGTATCCCTGGTGCTGTTGTGGCGCTTCATGAAATCGGAAACTGGCCTGGCCATGCGAGCCACCGGCTCCAACGCCCGCATGGCGCGGGCTCAGGGCATCGCCACGGGCGGCATGATCATTCTCGGTGTGGCGCTGTCTAACGGCCTGGTTGGCCTGGCCGGCGCCCTGTTCGCCCAGAGCCAGGGCGCCGCCGATGTCACCATGGGTGTCGGCGTGATTGTTATTGGCCTGGCTTCCCTGATTGGCGGCGAGGCGGTACTCACTCCGTCTACCGTTATGCGTGCCCTGCTGGCCTGCGTGATCGGCGCCATCATCTACCGCCTGGCCATTGCCTTCGCACTGAATGCAGACGTACTTGGCCTGCAGGCGCAGGATCTGAACCTGATTACTGCGGTACTGGTTACCCTGGCAATTGTGCTGCCCGGTGTACGAACCAATCTCACCAACCGCTTCACCCGCAAGAAAGCCTGAGGAGGCACTATGATCAGCGCAACCGATCTACGGCTTACCTTCGGCAAGGGTACGCCACTGGAAAACCCGGCACTGCGGGGCATGAGCCTGACCGTTAACCAGGGTGAGTTTGTGACCGTGATCGGCAGTAACGGTGCCGGCAAGTCCACCTTCCTGAACGCCCTGTCGGGCGAGGTGATGGTGGACAGTGGCCAGATTATCGTCGACAACCAGGACGTTACCCGCCTGCCCACCCATAAACGGGCTTCGCGAGTGGCGCGGGTGTTCCAGGACCCCCTGGCCGGCACCTGTGAGAACCTGTCCATCGAGGAAAACCTGGCACTGGCCATCAAGCGCGGCCAGCGCCGTGGCCTCACCACCGCGGTAAAAGGCAAGTACCTGCCGCAATTCCGGGACAGCCTGGCCACCCTGAAGCTGGGCCTGGAAAACCGCCTGGGCGACAAGATGGGCCTGCTCTCCGGTGGTCAGCGCCAGGCTGTCAGCCTACTGATGGCCAGCCTTACGCCGTCCAGCATCCTGTTGCTGGACGAGCACACCGCCGCCCTGGACCCGAAAACCGCCAACTTTGTTCTGGAGCTCACGCAAAAGATCATTGAAGAACAGAAGCTGACCGCCCTGATGGTCACCCACAGCATGAAACAAGCGCTGGAAGTGGGAAGCCGCACAGTCATGCTGCACCAGGGACAGGTGGTGTTCGACATTGCCGGTAAAGACCGGGAAGGCCTGGAAGTAAAAGATCTGCTCGGTCTGTTCGAGAAACAGCGCGGGCTGGAAGTGGACGACGACAGCCTGTTGCTGGGCTAAGTTCATTTCCACTAAAAACAAAACGGGGCCACGAAGGCCCCGTTTTGGTTTTCAGGCAACGCTCAAGCCATCAATGGCCGTAGATGCGCATTGAGGTATTGGTAATCGCCAGGTCGTCCAGCATAACCGACCCAATCGACGTGCCACCAATCAACACACCACCAATGCTCAGGTCGGCCCGGAAGCTGTCCATCTCAATGGCCAGAACCTCCGTGCCAGCGGCATTGGCGCCCTTGAAGATATCCAGATCCACCGTGGCGAACAGCCGCAAGGGCTGGGGCGCCTGCAGATCATAATCCGCTCCGGTGAGCCGGAGATCCCGGATGCCCATGGCCAGGAACGGAATATCGAAGTCCATGTCATCAATGGCGAAATCCGTTAACAGCCTCAGAGTATCCGTGGCGGTATCCACCCGGATGGTGCCAGAGCCAATCAGCATGTCCATCTGGAAGTTATCCATAATGGTGGTGCTGCTATCGGTGCCGGTCAGGTCCCAGGCTCCGGTGGTGATGCGCATATCCACAGCCCCGAAGGTCATCGGGAGAATGTTGATAATGGCATCGCCGTCATTGGCAATGTCGATATTGATCCTTACGTTGTCCAGCTTGTCGCTGGGCGCGGCTCCGGTCAGGTTAAAGCCCAGTTCCGGGAACAGGTCAATACGGTTGGTACCACCCACAGAGATATCGTTAATCACCAACGATCCCTCATCCGTGTAGATAAACCGATCAATATTCAGCCGTGTTTCCAGCTCAATAGTGACACCCGCCTGACCGGTGATGTTACCCATCGAGACTTCATCCAACGGCTGGAACGCCATGGCGGCAGGGGCTGCCCCCGCAACACACAGCGCAAGCATGGTAGGTTTCAGGCCTTTCATTGTTCTTTTCCTTTTATAGTAGTTATCACTTCCTGTGGGCCACTGCGTTGTTACGACGCCACCCTGATACTCTACCGACACGTCGCATCTCGATACGTGCAGACATCACAAAAACTTGCACATCACAACAATTTCGACTGAACGCTTTTTAACCACAACATCTAGTGATTCCCTCGAAACCGGGCTGAACGCCCACACAACAGGCATTTTGCGCGTTGCAAGTATTCTTCCATTGATTTTCTTTGCACTCACAGCTCATTCAATAGTTGCTCTCTTATTCACAGACCACTATATCCTGTTATACTTCACGAACAAGAAGCCCATATATAGGGCAAATAACAACCACACAGCCCGCCACGCGGGCGCCGGGAAAGCCGGCAAAAGCAACTCCGACAGCAAGATAACGGCAATCCACCGGCTCTGAACAGGCGGCACCTTCCGCCAGGCAAATACCACATGTAGTGTTTTTTACCCAAAAACAGGCCGGCAGTAAGAACGCAACACCATTAAAAAAGGGGCATGGCGCCGGCGACGGCACCATCAAAACGAGACATACTGGAAACCGAGGGTGGCAATGAACGCTAAGGCACAGGCAGTGATCACAACGATTCCCATGCAGGAAGCGTCGCTTGATATCTGGCACAGCAAGTACCAGCTGAAGACCAAGACAGGCGAAGCGGTCGACAAAGACATCAACGCAACTTACGAGCGCGTTGCCAAGGCCTTGTCGGAAGTGGAGAACAAGAATGTACGCAACAAGTACATGAAGGAGTTTCTCTGGGCCCTGCAGAACGGTGCCATTCCGGCTGGCCGGATCACCTCCAACGCCGGTGCGGAAGCTCACAAGCCTGCCACCTCCACCATCAACTGCACGGTTTCCGGCAGTATCCAGGATTCGATGAACGACATCCTGGAGAAAAACCACGAAGCGGGCCTTACCCTCAAGGCCGGTTGTGGTATCGGTTATGAGTTCTCAACCCTGCGCCCCCGCGGCGCCTACGTCGCCGGCGCCGGCGCCACCACTTCCGGCCCGCTGTCGTTCATGGATATCTTCGACCGCATGTGCTTCACCGTGTCTTCTGCCGGTGGCCGCCGCGGTGCCCAGATGGCCACCTTCGATGTACACCACCCCGACGTCATCGAATTCATCCAGGCCAAGCGTGAAGACGGCCGCCTGCGCCAGTTCAACCTGTCTCTGCTGATCACCGAAGACTTCATCGAAGCCGTACGCAACGGCGACGACTGGCACCTCTCCTTCCCCGTCACCAAGAAGGAAGTGGAAGACGAAGGCCTGGACCTGAACAACGCCGAGCAGTTCCTGTACCGCGATTTCCCGGTTCAGGACGGCTACGTGGTAAACGAAGAAGGCAAGGTTGCCTGCCGCATCTACAAGACGGTGAAAGCCCAGTTCATCTGGGACACCATCATGACCAGCACCTACGACTACGCCGAGCCAGGCTTCATCCTGATCGACAAAGTCAACCAGATGAACAACAACTGGTTCTGCGAAGACATCCGCGCCACCAACCCCTGTGGTGAACAGCCCCTGCCCCCATACGGC
This sequence comes from Marinobacter excellens LAMA 842, assembly GCF_001574445.1. NCBI lineage: Bacteria > Pseudomonadati > Pseudomonadota > Gammaproteobacteria > Pseudomonadales > Marinobacteraceae > Marinobacter > Marinobacter excellens. The sequence continues at coordinate 6,113 of NZ_LOCO01000009.1, read as the reverse complement.
AGCTGCCTGCTGGGCTCTGTGAACCTGACCAAGTTTGTGGACTACCCGTTCACCGACAAAGCCAGCTTCAACTACGAGAAGTACCGCAAGGTAGTGGGCATCTTCACCCGCATGCTGGACAACGTAGTGGAAATCAACGGCCTGCCGCTGGCCGAGCAGCGCCACGAAATCACCTACAAGCGCCGCCACGGTATGGGCATCCTGGGCCTGGGTTCCACCCTCGCGATGCTGCGCATGCCCTACGGCTCTGACGAATCCGTGCAGTTCACCGAAGACGTGGTTCGGGAAATGGCCGTGGAAGGCTGGCGCCAGTCCCTGGCCCTGGCTGAAGAGAAAGGCCCGGCGCCCATCATGGAAGACGAGTTTGAAATCACCCCCAAGATGATGAACAAATGCCCGGACCTGGCCAAAGACGGCTACAAAGTGGGCGACATCCTCAAGGGTAAGCTGCTGCACGCCAAGTACAGCCGCTACATGCAGCAGATTGGCCACGTTGAGCCGGAACTGGTGAAAAAGCTGGCAGAGAAAGGTGGCCGCTTTACCCACCACACGTCCATCGCGCCCACCGGCACCATCAGCCTGTCGCTGGCCAACAACGCCAGTAACGGCATTGAGCCAAGCTTCTCGCACCATTACGCCCGGAACATCATCCGTGAAGGCCGTAAAACCAAAGAGAAAGTGGACGTATTCAGCTTCGAGCTGCTGGCCTACCGCCATCTGGTCAATCCCGGCGCTATGCCCTTCTCCGAAGACGAAGACAAAAAGCTGCCCAGTTACTTCACCACTTCCGATGATGTAACCCCCACGCAGCACGTAGACATTCAGGCAGCGGCACAGAAATGGGTAGATTCCTCCATTTCCAAAACCGCCAACGTGCCCACAGACTTCGCGTACCAGGACTTCAAAGGCATTTACCTGTACGCCTACGACAAGGGCCTGAAAGGGTGCACCACCTTCCGCTTCAACCCGGAAGCCTTCCAGGGCGTACTGGTTAAAGAGAAAGACCTCGAAAACACGCTGTACGAGTTCACCCTGGATGATGGCAGCAAAGTGACCCTCAAGGGCAACGAGCAGGTAGAGTACGACGGCGAAACCCACACCGCCGCCAACCTGTTTGATGCGCTTAAAGAAGGCACTTACGGTAAATATTGATCCCGGGAACCGACAGACAGGACAACGAACATGACAGTGAAAATCAGCAACAAGATTGTCGGCTACCGAGTCAAGAAAGCCGACACGGAAACCCCTAACGAGCACCAGGCACCGGTAATGGCTGAAACCAAGCCGGTGGAGATGAACGAAAACATCGAACGGCCGGATTTCTTGCTGGGCACCACCTACAAGATCAAACCGCCGGTGGCTGAGCACGCGATGTACATTACCATCAATGACATCCTGCTGAACGAAGACACCGACCACGAAAGCCGGCAGCCGTATGAAGTGTTCATCAACTCCAAATCCATGGAACACTTCCAGTGGGTTATCGCCCTCACCCGCGTAATCTCTGCGGTATTCCGCAAAGGTGGCGATGTAACCTTCCTGGTGGAAGAGCTGCGCAGCGTGTACGACCCCAACGGCGGCTACTTCAAGAAAGGCGGCGTGTTCATGCCCTCACTGGTTGCCGAAATCGGCGCCGTGATCGAGAAGCACCTGAAGGCCATCGGCCTGCTGGAAAGCGACGAGCTGAGTGAAACCACCAAGCGCATCCTCGCCGAGAAACGCGCCGAGTTCGAAGCCAGCCAGAACAAAGCCACCAACGACGACAGTGGCAGCGACTACCCCGCCAACGCCACCATGTGCGGCAAGTGCAACACCAAGGCGGTGATCGTGATGGACGGGTGCGCCACCTGCCTGTCTTGCGGCGACAGCAAGTGTGGTTGAGGTGATTGACCGCTGAGTGATGAAAAGGCCTGGTTGCGGAAGCTGCCGGGCCTTTTTGTTGGGGGGCTATATTTGTAGCGCTTCGTTATTGGTGAGAATGTGACTGCATTGATATTACTTAGCGGGATCTGGCTTGCTTCTTTTCGGGGCTTGTAGTTACATGTTTTTTTTGGGGTTTTAGAGTGTCGGTGGTTAGTGGGTTTGTACTATTGATGTGAAATAACGACTCAGTTACAAAAGGCCGTTTATGGAGACAGCTACCTAGTACGCTGTTAGCTTTCAGAGGGGAAACGGATGAAGCACTCGACTTTGAACACCTTAATGGTTGCTAAAGCCATATATGGTGAAACCAAGTCGTTAGTGAATGTTGGGAACAAGCATGCTTCGACTGCTGGTATAATTTTGCTCCAGGATTTCATTGAGTTGGTAGTACTAGCAGCGTTGGACGAACTGGACGTCGATGAGACGCGAAACTTAGAGTCTAAATCCTTCGACGAACTCTTAGGTGAACTTAAAAAGTTCAAAGTTCCGATAGTGAAGTCAGGAACTATAAAAGCATTGAATAAGCAGAGAGTGATTGCTAAACATTATGGACAGTTGACAGAACCAACGTCCGTTATCAATTACTTTAACGTTGCACGCAGATTTGTTGACGAATTGCTCTCGCACGTGGTTGGTTGTGGCCTTCAGGAAATCTTCCTAACTGACATGTTGAAAGATGGAAAGGCGAAAGACTTAATCAGAGAGTCGATAAGTTGTGCAGAATCAAAAAAATATCTGGATGCTCTTGTTAACCTTCGGAAGGCATTTTATTCAGAGTATGAATTTGAGTATTGTATTTATCAATTTCGCAATATAGGCTCAGGTCAGAAAGGTTTTTTGGGTCTGCTGGGCCTCGACTTAACAGGCGTAAAAGCACATTATTGGAAAAAGAATAGTGAATGGATATCTGAAAACGTTAAATCCCCATCGAACTATCTTCAAGTAAATCATGAACAACTGAAGACTGACTGTATCGAATGGGGATTAAACACAGTTGATGTAGAGAATTTTCGAAGGCTTACGCCTACTGTAGTCGAAACCGAAAAAGACAGCTGGCACGTGGAATATGAACCTCATTTCGCTGCTAACGAACTAAATCAAGAAAACTTTAGCTATTGCTTGGACGTATTGTTGAGCTTTCTTATTAAAAAGCAAGAGATTGAGTCGAACAGAAAGTGGCCAAAAAGAGAATTGAGCATTTCTCCTCCACCAATTTACATAGGAAATCCAATATATAAAATGCCCTCACGTGATTCCGAGGTTTTGGGCCATGTTGAGGAAAATTTTTATTATTCGGTAGAAAAGATTGTATCGGGATTCGACCCGACAGAGAGGTATTTATATGTACACCTCACACCACAAGATAGTGAGAGTCTTTTCGAGGGGCATATCTGGGGTTATCTACTCAATGATGCAAGCTAACCAATGTGGTCAAGGGATGCTCCTTACGTCACGCCCCTGCCGCTGGCGTTAAGCATAAAAACAGGAACCGTTGTGCCATTAAACAAGAATGAACATACGTTAGAGCTAGTCCAAGATTTATTGGACGATCTTGAACTCGGCCGATCTAGCGGAGAGAGCCTTATACTCAAGGCATCTCGCTTGGCTAGAATAGTTGGCGCCAGTGAAATATCAGAGTGGTTAAAGTTCGAACTTGGCGGCTTTCGCAGTAACAATGAGACCGCTTTGAAGTACATGGGGCTTACCGGTCGCTGGATCAAAAAGCCCGATAATAAAGGCTACTGGGTTCCCCTCGCACAACTAGAGGCTCTAGTTGAAGCTGAGAAATCGAAACTTAAAGTTATGCGGATACCCGATTCGGCGGGGGATCACAACTATGCTGCATCTGCTGCCATTCGAGCAATGAACGATGCGTCATCCAATATTTCTAAGTTTAGTGGCATACGAAGCAAAGTGATGGCGTTGTTACATCGATTCGTGACAGACGTTTACTACGAGAAGGTTTTCGATAATCTTGCGGAAACTATATTCGAGCGTTACCAAAGGGATGTTGACAGATTAATATCAAGTAGTTGTGCGGATGTTATCGAGCAGATTCCGTCTGCTATGGAACGGTTAAGCATTGGAAGCACAGAATCCATTAGCCATGCGTTAACTACATGCCGAAGGATCATAGAATCGTTTGCTGACTCTGTATATCCGCCGACAGATGAGGTCATAGATATGGGCGGCAATCAGGTGAAGCTCGACGCTTCTAAACACCAGAATCGGATCAACGCTTACGTGTATGAAAACTGCGAAAGCAAATCTCGACGACAGAGGCTAAGACAAAATCTCTCGAACCTCTTCGACCGAGTATGCACTGGTGTTCACAAGGAAGTCCCAGTCGAAGAAGCACGAGCTCTGTTTCTAAACACGTACCTTTTTCTTGGTGAGGTCCTGCACCTGAAGAGGGATACTTAGCAATCGAAATCAGCGGAACAATTTTCCGCTGGCGCTACAAATTGTCTTCTTTTGTTAGTGTTATATTCATGTGATTGTGGTAGGGCACGACATTTAATAGTCCAGTCTCTGCGTTCCAAGCGAACTGGTCCTGGGGATTCGCGATTCACGGTCATGTTTTCAAAGAAAATAATCTGGATATTCGGTAATATATCGCGATCGTACTAGGTGGAGTATTGCATGTTTGATATGGCATCAATGGGAAGCGTCGCAAGTATACTTGGTTTGCTCGTGGCAATTGCGGTTGCTTTTTATCAGCGAAACGCAGCAATTAAGGCGAAGTTTAGAGCGAATGCTGAAAAAGAAAGGGCTGCAAACCTTGAAGATCACCTTGCCCGTCAACGTTGGCAGCAACTCCGTTCTTTGGGTGAACAAATAGATACACTGGAAAAAGACAAGCGTCATACTGCTGATGCCACTGGCGCTGCTCTCCATGCACGTTTAAAAGAGCAGTACAGCTCACTTCTGGGCGTGATTGCAACCTCTACAAAGGCGTTTTCTGCCGGTCAGTTACGTCATTGGGTTTACACGGGGCGCTTATCAAGACCTTGGCAGGTTGAAGAAGCTCTAAGCCATGTTGAGCCTGAGTTTTCGAATAGTGAAATTGCAGAAGATGAGAAATGGTTAAGACGCGTAATAGACGATGCGAAGGCATCCGAGGAATCCCCGCCCAAAGCGCTACAATTCCCACTTGAAGTAAACGAATATGTTGCTGCTTATATTTTGGTCGCAGCAGCAGTTGAAGAACAGCTTTTAGAAGTTTCGAGGAGCAGTGGTCAAACTGCTTATTCGATTGCAGTTTTACTTAATCACTTAGCAGAAGACTGCCTGACCAAAAGCCAGAATAAATTTGGCCCCATTAGTTTGAAAGCCTGGGGGTGGGATTCAGGTAAGTCCTTTATAGAACGTTTCTATCATTACCAAGAGCTTGATTTCTGGGTTGTTCGGGGAGCTGCAAATAACGCCCAAAGCTTACTTAGTGGATACGAAGAGTTTTTTGAAGACTACGACCCTCTTGTAAAGTCAGTTATCCCGACCAAGTCGGCAATTCATCATTCGAGGAAGAAATACCCCGATATCGCTGAAATCGCTGATCGATTCTTGGAATCAAGCGTCTCGCGAGGAAAAGCCCTCGAATCTTAAAGGAGTCATTTTTTCTCGGACACATAGGACTTTCTTTATAAATATAATCGGGTAGCCGGGGGTGACCTGCCCCCAGCCCCCACAACACCCTACATGCGGCTCCGCACAGGGCATTTCACCGGGAATGGTGAAGCTTGCATCCATCGCGTAGTGATACTAATCCCTCGGCTTTCAGGTAGTCATTAGATAGCGCCTGTTGAATACCCCCGGTTTCCTCGAACTGCGCCAGGATCCTTTGCAGGTTATGCCACACGTTACGGCCGATTGCACATGAACGCCGCGCTTCATCAGGCTCATGACTTTGGTTCTCGGCTTGCACCACTATCGGCCAGTAGGCCATCCGGACGCAACGGCGAATCCAGTGATCGAGATCACAGTAGCGTTGGTAGCCGATGGCGACCCTATGTGTCAGTGTAGTTGTCCAGCTGAACGCCCCTCTAATTCCCAATCATCGGCGCAGACCACCATACTGGCTGAACCTGCGTATTCCAGACCAAGGTTGCCACTGATTCCAGACGAAGTCTGCCACCCATTCCACGCGAAAGCTGCCACTAATTCCACGGCAAAGCTGCCACCCCAGCAGA
>NZ_LOCO01000008.1:0-168814 GCF_001574445.1 Marinobacter excellens LAMA 842 | reverse complement strand
AAACACCCTCAGCAGGCGTACCGCTCCTGTCTGGGCATTCTCCGGTTGGGGCAGAGCTACGGCGAGTCGCGGCTGGAGGCCGCCTGCCAGCGAGCCCTGATGCTGGGAAGCTGCCGCTACAAGAGCATTGAATCCATCCTCAAACACCGTCTGGATCAGCAGCCTCTGGAAGAGCAACAGGAACTGGCCTTGCCCGATACCCACGACAACATCCGTGGCCCCGCCTACTACCACTGAAGGATCTCTGACATGCTGAAACATCCCACACTGGACAAGCTCCACGCCCTCAAACTGACCGGCATGGCCGCCGCCCTGGCGGATCAGTCGGCCACCCCCGACATCACCGATCTGAGCTTCGAGGAACGCCTCGGGCTGCTGGTCGACCGGGAAATGACCGAGCGAGATAACCGGCGCATGACCAGCCGGTTGCGCCGGGCTAAGCTGCGGCACAATGCCATCCTCGAAGACCTGGATTACCGCTATTCACGCGGCCTAGATAAAGGACTGGTCCAGTCGCTGGCCGGTTGCCAATGGGTGAAGGAACACCTGAATGTGCTCATCACCGGTCCCACCGGGGTCGGGAAAACCTGGCTGGCCTGTGCTCTGGCACATAAGGCCTGCCGGGAGGGTTACACCGCCCAGTACGTCCGCCTGACCCGACTGCTACGGGAGCTGACCATTGCCAAAGGCGATGGCCAATACTCAAAACTCCTGACGAATCTGGCCAAGGTCGACGTGCTGATCCTGGATGACTGGGGGCTGATGAAACTGAGCGCCGAGAATCGGCGAGACTTGCTGGAGGTGCTGGAAGACCGGCATGGCAGGCGCTCCACCATTGCCACTAGCCAATTACCCATCGAGGAATGGCATGGCGTAATCGGTGACGCCACTCTGGCAGACGCCATTCTGGATCGGCTCGTACACAACGCCTACAAGATCAACCTGCGGGGCGAATCCATGCGAAAACAACAGGCAAAGTTGACGGCCACCGAGACTTCGGAGTAAGAAGAGAAACCCCGCGTCGCTACGCTCCGATGGGTGGCAGCCTTGCTCCGGTCCGGGTGGCAGGCTTCACATGGAATGGGTGGCAACCTTCAGCGGTTTACGCACGTAGCTTGATGAGCAGGCGTCGGGAGCGCGGTCATCGTTGTGTTTGATGGCTCTTCGATCCCTTGCGGTTAAGAAACTACGATCAACTTAGGGATTAGAGCGATGAATAACAAACTCATGACCGTATCGGTTTTATCCGCCGCTGTGGCGCTGGCGGGTTGTAACAGCAGCTCCGGTGGCGGTGCTGCAAACACGCCATTCCAGTGCAACGCCGAAGCGGATTTATCTGCGCTGACAGCCAACGATGTGCTGGCAGTGACGGCAGACAACGCCTGCCTGGTGCGTTTCTCACTGTCTGATCCATCCACGGTTGTGGCCGTGGGCTCCCTGGATGTGGCGGGCTCGGTTGTGGGGCTGGATTTCCGGCCGGCCTCCGGTGAACTCTATGCGCTGACCGATATGGGGCAGTTGGTGCTGGTTGACCCCATGACGGCAGAAACCACCCTTGTCACTGCCAGTATTGGTGAACTGGCGGGTGCCCGCTACGACATTGATTTCAATCCCGCCGCCAATGCCCTGCGCCTGATCAGTGATGCCCGGCAGAATTTCCGCATGGGGTCTCCGGCCCTGGTTGAGAACGCCCAGCAGCAAGCCCTGGTAGACGGTACTTTCGGCTACCTCCAGGGTGTGGTGGCTACGGCCTACACCAATGTGAATCCCGGGCAGGAAGGCACGCAGATGTTTGTGATTAGCGCAGACTCCCGCACCTTCTTTCAGCAGAACCCGAATGTTGGCCTGCTAACGCGCATTGGCGCCCTGTTCCCGAACGCCGAATCGGTGGATGTTAAAGGCTATAACGTGTTTACCACCGAAGGCGGTATGAACGAGCACTACGCCGTGTTCGAGGTGGACGGTAATGTTGGCCTGTACGGTATTAACCTGGAGACCGCAGCCACCACCCTGATCAAGCCATTGCCGGCCCCTGAGGCTGGTGGTAACTACATGGATCTGGTGGTGAATGATGTTACCGATGAGCCTGCCTTGCGTGAGTTCATTGTGTTCGAACAGTCCGCAGTTGATGAATTTGTGCTTCGGATAGTTGAGCTGAATCCGGCTGACTCGATGCCGGGCATGGCGCTGGCGGAATATGATGAAACCTTGCCAGTCACCGGTTTGGTTGAGGGCGACGTGATTGTTGGCTTCGATCTTCGCACCACCAGTCCTGAGGGCGCAGAGGATGGTCTGTATGCTGTTGCTCAAAGTGGCCGAATCTACCTCCTGGAAGAAAGCGATCCGCTCATTGTGCCGCCAGAGGCACAGGCAACGGAGATCGCGACGCTTGCCACTGCTCTGTCCGGTACCCGCTTCGACATAGACTTCAACCCCCGTGCAGATTTGCTGCGAATCATCGGCGATGCCGGCCAGAACCTCCGGGTGAACCTGGATGAAGGCCGTGTGCTGGCGGATGAAGCGCGCGCCGCCGGTTTTGCCTTTGCCGATGGCACCGTTCGCCTGGGTGACACCATGGTGCCGGTACCCGTGGCGGTGGCTTACCGTGCAGCGCCCCTGCAGCTTGAGGGTGCAACCCCCAGCCTGGATTTCCAGTACGTGATTGATGCCAGAAACAGTGGCCTGGCGCGGGTTGCGGTGCCTAACGATGGCGCCCTGGTGGCGGTGGGCGACGGCTTGCTGGAAGGTTTGGCATTGCCGATGGATGGCACCATTCAGCAAGCCATGGACATTGCCCAGAGCGGCACCGCCTACGCGGCCCTTAGAACGGAAACCGGCGCAGGCTCCACGCTGTATACCCTCAACCTTCTGGCTGGAACCGCTGAGCAGGTTGGTCCGATTGGTGGAACCGCCAACCCCGTGGCGGTTAACGCCATGTCGGTTGTGATTCCCGAGCCGGTGGTTATGGAAGCCGGGCGCTGATCATACCTGTATAATCTCGCCCCGGCCTTGTGCCGGGGTTATTTTATAACGAGATCTATACCTGCATTTCGAAGACACATCATCGGAAAAGCGCCGTTTTCCAGTATGATCGAGAGGTAGATAGTCAGCCCGGGAGCAGATGATGTGGTGTTTATGATCATCAATCTTGATCGTCTGGAACGGGAAGTAGCGTGGCTGATGAGTGAGATTGGGTTGGTGACCACCATCGCCGACCAGCTGGATGACACAGAGAATGCCCTGTAGATAGAGGTATTGATGCGACAGCGCTGCTCAGGGCATGAAATTGACGCAGCGAGAGCGTTCGGTCAACTTGAGCAATAGCCTATGCGGAGCCTGACAATCGACCGTAAGAATCCGCCTGATTCAACATTGGGGGCTCTGGCCACCAGAGCGCTGGCGCGCCCGGGTGCGCCGATTCCCCCATCTTTGTCCATTCGCTTTGCGGACTATGTTGATACTAAAACCCGCCCGTATATTCATGCGGTCATTGTTATTGGCGCTATCGGGTACTTCCTGTTTGCGCTCGGTGATCTTGTGGTCGCCCGGGATGTTTTCTGGAGCTCGCTGCTGTTGCGAGCTGTGTTTTTGGCAGCCGTGCTGGGTCTGACCCAGTGGATGGTTGTGAAGGCGCAGAATATCTATTTGCTGGAAGCCGTTGGTGCTTTGTACGTGCATGTGGCGGCCGTTATCTGGTATTCGGTGCTGTTTCGGAGCTCAGGCCCAGAGGTGGGCGTTTATGCCTTTGCCAGTGTCATTTTTGTGCTTTGGCTCAACATTGGTTCGAGTGCGCGCTTCAGTACGGCGGTTATAAGCTCCTGCACACTTACTGCGCTGGTTCTGGGAGGCGTGTGGTGGCTTAACCAGGGCGAATGGATGCGGGTGTTCATCTATGCGAGTTTGCACGCGTCTGTTCTTGTATTTGGTTTGGTGATCAGCTGGTACAACAGTTTCAATCAGCGCCGTCTGTTTCTGTATGGCGTTATCGATGAAGTGAAGAATTTGGAGCTGAAGGAAGCCAACCGCCTGCTCTGGTCTCAGGCCCATACTGACCCGCTGACCGGCCTGCCTAATCGCTCGCTGTTGTTTGACAGGCTGACGCAGGCACTGGCCTCAGCGCACCGGGAGCAAAAAAGGGTAGGGTTGCTGTATGTGGATCTGGATCAGTTCAAACCAGTAAATGATACCTATGGCCACGCGGCAGGTGATCAGGTGTTGCAGGCGGCGGCCAGTCGCATGAGTGCCATTGTGCGGGCCTCTGACACCGTTGCCCGGGTGGGCGGGGATGAGTTTGTGGTGGTGCTTCCTGGCCTTCGAGACGATTCCAATGCCATGAGCAAAGCCGCTGAAATCATCAAGACTCTCGCCGAACCTTTTCGGGTTGATTCTGCCGATATCACCATTGGGTGCAGTGTTGGCATTGCTATGTTCCCAGAGCATGGCGAGGACGCGGACCAATTGCAGCAGGTGGCTGATAGGGCGGTGTATGAAGCCAAGGCTGCTGGCCGTAATTGCGCTCGAATGGGAATAGGTAGTAGCGATCTGCCCTGATGCCTTGCTAGTATTAAGTGCATAAAACAACAAAAAGGCGTGTAGCCACTTTCGGGGAGTTTGCTGTTGGTGATCCCTTGCAAGGCATGGCGGATACTGGGTTTGGTGCTGTTCCTGATCGTTTGGCCGATCAGCACTGCAGCTATGGAGCCGGTAACCATCATGCCCGGCGCCGCCATCGGCCATCAGTTTCAATACTGGGAAGACACCAGCACATGCGCCACGCTGGATGAAATCCGGGCGCTGCCAGATGCCGCATGGCAGGTTCAGGCCAACGGCCGGGCAACCCTCGGCATTACCGACTCGGCCTACTGGTTGCGGGTTCCGGTTGTTAACCATACCCCGGACAGCCTCAGCCTCATTGCCGAACTCGCATACTCTCAACTCGATGACGTAACCTTCCATGTAATCGCTGAAGGTGAGTTGGTTCGAACATTCCAGACCGGGGATCGCCGGCCGTTTTACCCCCGTGACGTCGACCACCCCAACAGCCTGCTGCGTTTCCAGCTTGCCCCGCAAGAGGCAAAGACCCTCTACATTCGGGTGGTCACCGAAGGCACCATGGTGTTGCCGTTCAGTCTCTGGCGTGAGAATCAGTTCTACGAATCCGCCGGGGCCGAGCAAAAGCTGCAGTTTTTCTACTTTGGCAGCCTTACCGTGATCATTCTGATCAACCTCGCGGTGTTTCTTACTCTGAGGGAAAAGCTCTACCTGTATTACTGCCTCGCGATCTTCGGTTACCTGGTGTTTTTCGCGTCGATCCGAGGTTTCAGCTTACAGCATATCTACCCGGCGTTTCCGGCTGTTCATGCCCAGGTGCTGATGCTGTCCATCCCGTTCCTGGCGATGTTCTCAATCTTGTTCTGTATGGAATTTTTGCGGGTGCGTTCCCACAGCCCTCGGCTCCGGGCGGCTTTGATCGGGATGTTGATTTTCGAGGTTCTGTACTTTCTGGCGGTACCGTTTCTGGACTACAAAACGGGGATACTGCTGGCGGCTGTCTCGGCGTTTGTGTTCTTTTCTCTGTTGATGATTGCCGGGCCCGTGAGCTGGGCCGCCGGGGTTCGGGCCGGGATCTTTTTTACCGTGGCGTGGTCTCCACTGACCGTGGGTGTCATGGCCACGGCAGGTCGGGCTTTGGGGGTGTTTCCCGAGAACTTCTTTACCAATTACGCCATGCAGATTGGTTCGGGGCTGGAGGCGTTTATTCTTACCCTGGCCCTGGCGGACCGCTTGTACCGGGAAAGGGAGCAGAAGATTCAGGCCCAGGCCGATATTCTGCGCCAGGAAAAGGCGCGCCGTGATGCCCAGGATCGCCTGACTTACGCCATGACCCATGACCCGGCCACCGGCCTGCCGAACCGAAATCGCTTTGAATGGATGGTAGACGAACAGCTGAAACTGAACCCGGGTGGTTCCTATATGGTGGGAGTGGCTCGGGTAACCGGCCTGGAGGAGATTAACCGGACCCTGGGCCTTGAGCGCAGTGAGCGGCTGCTTAAGCGGCTGGCAGAACAGATGACCATGCTGGCGGGGCAGTTGCCGATGGTGCATGCCACTCAGGATAGCCTGGGCAGGACTGAGCGCGTGTATCAGATTTCCGGAGACAGCTTTGGCCTGCTTGTGGATGCCCGCAAGGCGGGTGATGATTTCGGGGCATTGGACAGTGCCCTCAAGCAACTGGCGCAACCGATAGCACTGGATCATCTGGCGATTGATCCGCACTTGAAATACGGCGCTGCCAGCTTCCCCGATCATGGTAAAAAGGCCAGTGTGCTGATTCGCAATGCCCACGTGGCGATGGAGATGACTCCCCGGGGCTCATTCGAGACGGGGTTCTATTCCGGCAAATACGACATCTATGATGAAAGCCGGCTGACCTTGATCTCGCACCTGCGAGAGGCGATACAGAACCGGCAAACCGAACTGTACTACCAGCCGAAGATCCGTCTTTCCACGGGTGAGGTGGTCGGCGTCGAGGCATTGATGCGCTGGTTTCACCCTGAGCGTGGCTGGGTGCCGCCGGATGAGTTTATACCGCTGGCGGAGAAAACCGGGGTCATCAAACACCTCACCCGGTGGGTTGTTGACCAGGCCCTGGCAGACCTCAAATCTCTTCAGAGCGTGTCTCCCGGGCTGACCATGTCGGTCAATATTTCGGCCCGGGATCTTCTGTCTCCTGGCCTGGATGAACTGTTTGCGACGGCCCTGGAGACCTATGGCTTGCAGGCCGGCGATGTCATTGTGGAGCTTACGGAAACGGCAGCGATGGACGACCCCGACAAAGGTTTGCAGGCGCTGGAGCGGCTCGCCAGCTCCGGCCTGAAGGTGTCCATTGATGATTTCGGGGCCGGCTATTCGTCGTTATCGTACCTCAAGCGTCTGCCTGCTGATGAAATCAAGCTGGACCGGTCGCTACTGCAGGATATCTGTTCCAGTGACAGCTCAAGAACCATCGCTGAAACCGCCATCACCATGGGCCGCAGCCTGGGCTTTCTGGTGGTGGCGGAAGGCGTGGAGGATGAGGCATCTGCCAGGCTGCTGGCAACCATGGGGGCCGATATGTTGCAGGGCTTCTGGTTATGCCGGCCAGCCCCACTGGAGTCGATAAAAGACTGGCTGCTTACATCCAGTTCCGTCGTTTGAAGAACCAGATCAGGCCGGCGGTAACGGCAATGATCAGCCCCCACACCATCGGGTAGCCGTAATACCAGCCCAGCTCCGGCATGGCCCAGGGGCTGTCCGGGTGCTCAAAGTTCATCCCGTACACGCCCACAATAAACGTCAGCGGGATGAAAATGGTGGCGATGATGGTTAATACCCGCATGGTGTCGTTGGTTTTCTGGCTGATGCTGGAGAGGTAGATATCCAGCATGCTGGTGGCCATGTCCCGGAAGCTTTCCAGCAGTTCGATAATCTGGATGCTGTGATCCTGGCAATCCCGGAAGTAAATCAGGGTGTCCTGGTGTATCAATGAATTTTCCATGCGCATCAGGGTGGTGAGCGCTTCCCGTTGGGGCCAGAGAACCCGCCTGAGCATCAGCAGCTCCCGCTTCAGGTGGTGCAGGGCCGTGAGGGTTTGCTTGCGGGGGTGCTCCAGCAGTTCGATTTCCATTTCCTCCAGCTTATCGCCAAAGGTTTCCAGCACCGGGAACGCGGAGTCGGTAATCAGGTCCAGCATGGCGTAAAGCAGGTAGTCGATGCCCCGAGAGGTAAACCGGCGGTTGTTGGGCTGGCGAATGCGCTTGCGGACTGGCTCGAACGGGTCCTCTTCCAGCGGGCACAGGCAGATCAGGTAATCGGCACCGGCGAACAGGCTGACCTGAACCACTTCCAGGCGCTCGCCATCGAACATGGGCATGGCGGCGATGAGAAACACCTGGTCGTCATACAGTTCCATTTTGGGGCGTTGGCCACTATTAAGAACGTCTTCCAGTGCCAGGTCGTGCAGGTCGAACATATCGCCCAGGGCGCGCAGGGTGTTGGCGTCGACGGGGCCGTTGATCTGAATCCAGGTTTTGGAGTCTCGCTCCAGGTAGTCCTGGCACTCCTCCGCCGTGGCCAGCCGTTGTTCTTCGACATGGTCACCCGAGTAGTCGATCAGGTGAATGGACATCTTATGGTCGGAGTCAGAGGATACCAGGGTGCCAGGGGCGGTGCCGGGCGCATGGTAGTGCTTGCTGAAATAGGCCATTCAAACAGTGTCCTGCGGTAACGATTCAAATTCAAACGTAGCACAAAACCCGGAAAAACAACGTAAAAACCGTTGGTTACTCAATGTTAATGCATTAATGGTGAATTTTTTCGGAATACATTGGCTGCCCACCCGTCTTCCTGATGAAAGCAACCCGAAAGGGCAAAACACAGGAGGATGTTTCCATGAAAAAGCATGTACTGACACTCGCAATCTGTTCTTTGGTTTCCACCGGCGTGTTCGCCCAGCAAGGTGCCGCCAATGCGAACGTGGAGGCTGAGGCCAACATGAGCGCCCAGGCCAGTGCCCGCGATGGTGCGTCGGCTCAGGGCAGCGGCTCAGCCAATGCGCAGGCGCAGGTTGATGGCGATGCGGCCCGTGACGAAGCCGCCGACCACGGTGAGACGGTGAGCGCGGAGGCTCGTGAAAGTGCCAGCCAGGCGGCCACCATGGGCGTTGAAGTTGGTGAACGGGTCAGCGGCACGGCCCGGGCTCAGGGCGAAGCCGCCGTAGACAGCGCGGCCCAGCGCCGTGAGCAGGCCCGCGAACGGGTGAATGAGGCCCGAAATGCCGAGATTCGCGCTGAAACCAACAAGCAGATTGGAACGTCTGTTTCTGACACGGTCCGTGGCGAGGTACAGAGCACTGTGCGTGGTGCTGTGCAAGGCTCTGTCCGCAACGGTGGTCAGTAATCACTCAACCGACCATGGCCGGGCCCTGCGCCCGGCCTTTGTTTGTGAGCGAACAAGGAGCAGACATGCGTAACATTCAACGAATGTCGATCTGGTTTGTAACGCTGGGGCTTGTGGTGCCGGCAGTACAAGCGGATTCCGAAGTGAACGGCTACTTGGCCGGCGGCCTGGAACACGACAGCAACGTGACGGTAGATGAGCTTAACGCCTCGTCGGATCAGAGCGACGAAGCCTGGGTGTTTGAGGCCGGGCTGGAAGGCATTCTGAAACCCACCGAAGCGCTGAACCTGACGCTGGGATACGACCTGTCCGGGCGCCGGTATCATAATCTGGACCGGTTTGATCAGGACATTCACCTGCTTTCTGCGGACCTGAGCTATGATTTTGATCCGGTTACGGTGGGCGCCAGCTATCACTATTCCTACGCCACCCTGGATTCTGACCGGTTCCTGGATTTCCGGCGCACCAGCCTGTATCTGGGCAGTCTGATTGGCGAGAACGTGTACCTGCTGGCCAGTGTTCAGGACAAATCGAAGGATTTTAACGAGGGCACGGCCCGGGATTCCGATATCCGGGGTGGCAGTTTTGATGCGTTCTTCTTTTTCAATCAGGCCCGCAGCAACCTGGTGTTCGGGGTTGACCTGGACGACGAAGACGCCCGCTCGGATGCCTACGATAACCAGTTGCTCCGGTTGCGGGTGGCGTTGGTGCACCGGTTTACCGTCGGTGGCCAGGACAGCCGCTTCCGGTTGGGCTGGCGTTATGAAGATCAGGAATACGATGAGGTGGTGATCACGGAAGAGGATAACCGCCCGCTGAACGATTTTCTCACCCGGGATCTGGCCGAGCGAACCAGCCAGCGGGTGGACAAGGCGCGCGTGGTGGAAGCCAGCTGGCGGCTGGGCCTGAACGAAGTGTTCAGTCTGGAACCGACGCTGTCTTACGGCCACTACACCTCCACCATCGATTCCGCGGATTACGACCGGTTTGTGGCAGGTGTGTCGCTGCGAGCGGGTTTCTAGTAATCCAGCAAACCATGGCCGAACCGGGTATCGCGGCCCGGTTCGCCGAGGTCTTTGGCATTGCTCGTCAATGCTTCTATGGCACCGGGCAAATCAAACTGGCTGAGCTCGCAGGCCAGTGCAGAGGCCACCACCGGGGCCGCCAGAGAGGTGCCGCTGTCCAGAGCCATGCCACCCTCGGGTATGGCTACCGGCACCGCAACACCGGGGGCGGCGAATTGCACCTGCTCGCCCTGGTTGGCCCAGCGGTACAGTTCACCAGAGCCATTCACGGCCGTGACACCGATCACCGGCCCATAGGCGGCCGGGTAAAGTGGGGCGGCTGCTGGCCCCTCGTTGCCGACAGCGGCGATCAAACCGATTCCCCGTTCATCCAGCCGTTCGATGGCTGTTTTCAACAGCCGGTTGTCTGGCCCGGTCAGGCTGATATTGATCACTGCAACTTCCTGGGTTGCCAGCCAGCTCAGGCCATCCAGCAAGTGCCCCAGCGTCGCCCCGGACAGCGCCTGATCCCGCCCATAGAACACCGAGGCATTAAACAGCGTGGCCCCCGGTAAGCGGGCCGGCCACTGCGGCGCCTGGCGGCCGATCATCAGGCTGGCGACTGCCGTACCGTGGGCAGTGGGAGCGGCAAGTTCGCCTTTTGCCTCTGCCAGTTCCAGAAAGCTTTCCTGAACAATCTGTGCGCCTCCAAACACCGGGTGATCCAGCGCAATGGCGGTATCCACCATGCCTACCCGCACTGGCGCGGAGCACAGGCTTTGCCACTGGGGCCGGGCCACGTCGCTGCTTTCGGGGGCGTTGTCACTTTGTGGCGCATAAATGTGGTTCCGGTCCAGTTGATCTGCCAGCCCCGGCAGTTCCGCTTGCAGGGCGTCCAGCGAATCCAGTGCCGGGGCTACCCGAAACCGTACCAGAATCATGCCCAGGCCGGTCAGTTCACGGCGCTCCAGAATGGTGATGCCAGGGCGGTCCAGTTCGGCGACTTCAGCGGCGGTGCCGGTGGCCAGCCACTGGCGCTCCACGGCCCGGAAGCCGTCATCCAGCATCACATCATTGAACGCTTTGCCGCCTTGCTGCGTGTGAATAGGGAGAGAGCGCGGTAACCGGGGCAACTGGCCCCTGGCCTGTTCAACGCGGGCTTCAATGCGCTGTTCCACGGCGTCCAGCCGGCGGTCCACGGAGCGTTCGATGGCTCGCTCGGTTTTCTGCTCAACCTGGCGGGACACAGAGTCCAGTTGCCTGTCCAGTGCCTGGCTGCCAATGGCCAGCGCCATGGTAGACACGGAACACAGGGTAAGCACGCTGATCAGGCCACGGGTGGTATCGAATTTCATAAAACGCCTTCCGGTTGAGCCAAGGGTGTAGGGCTTTCTTGTTATTTAACGGCCGGGGGCGAAAAAAATTCCCTTTGGCCGGGAATAACGTTCGGCCTGAGCCGTTCTACTGATAACACTCACGAAAAGACAATGCCATGCAACAGGAATTGACTGAACTGTTACCTGGGCTGCGGCGATTTGCCTATTCGCTGACCGGCTCAATGCCGGATGCCGACGACCTGCTTCAGAGCACGGTGGAGCGGTTGCTGGCACGGGACCGGCCGGATGACGCAGACCTGACCAAATGGGCGTTCCGGGTGTGCCGTAATGTGTGGATAGACGAATGCCGGGCCAGAAAGGTTCGCCGGGAAGCGGCCGAAAAGCCGGAGTTGTCGGATGGCCAGGTCATCAACGGCGAGCACCACACCACCCAGCAGATCGAATGGAGCAGGGTGGATGCGGCCATGGCGGAGCTGCCCCAGGACCAGCGCCAGATTATCTCACTGGTGGCCATTCAGGGCCTGCCCTACAAAGTAGTGGCCGATATTCTGGAAGTCCCCACGGGCACCGTAATGAGCCGCCTGGCTCGAGCAAGAGCCGCGTTAAGTGAGGCATTGGCGCCGGCGGCGGGTATGAGGACTGAATCATGAACATCACAGACGAAGTACTGTCCGCGTTTCTCGATAATGAACTGAGCGAGCCGGAAATGAACGCGGTGCGCGATCAGATCGCCCTGGACCCGGCCCTGGCGGACCGGCTGGCGGAACTGGCCTCGGTGGATGCCGAGTTGCAGCGGCATTACGGGGCCATTGATCAACAGCCCATGCCGGATGGGGTAACGCAATTGCTGGCGCAGGCCGCCCCCGAGAACCGCCCGGACAACGTGGTGGCCTTTCCCTGGTGGCGCCGGCTGAAGGAACATTCCGGTAAAGCGGTGGCTGCCGCCGTGGTGGCCGGCTTCGCCATGACCCAGTGGCTGGGTTCACCGGCGGTGGACGATCCCGCTTGGCCGTCCATCGCCCAGGCCCTGGAACAGAAGCCCAGCGGCCAGGCCTATGAGGTTGGTTCCGATGCTACCGTCATGCCGCGACTGACCTTCCGAAGCCAGGCTGGCGACTGGTGCCGTCAGTTCCGAGTTGATCAACCGGCGTCCTCTTCTGAAAACGTTGCTTGCCGGGATGCCAGCGGCACGTGGCAGGCCGTGGCCCACGCCGAGGTTGAACCGCACCAGCCCGGCCAAACCTACCAGACAGCCAGTGGTGGTCAGGCCATGGACGATACCCTGGATCAACTGATGGCTGGGCCTGCACTGAGCCCGCAAGACGAGCAACAGCTGCTGCAAGATGGGTGGGACAGCCCCTGAGTCCTGGCAATGGGCCAAGTGTTGGGTCGACCCGGACTACCGCCTGAAACGGTAGCCGGGTTCGGAATATTTGAATCCTTCCTCACATTTCTGTAACCTTTTTATTAATTGAACGTTCAATTAACGAAAAAATACGGAAAAGCGCTCGCCTGCCATGCCAAAAGTCGGAATCAAAGACACCCGTCGCCAACAGTTGATCGACGCCACCATGGAGTCCATCGCCGAGCTGGGGATGCAGAACACCACCATTGTCAGTATCAGCAAGCGGGCAGGCATGTCGTCCGGGATTATCAGCCATTACTTCGGGGGCAAGCAGGGGCTGATCGAAGCGGCCTTGCGGTATTTGCTGGACCAGCTCGGCAAGGAGCTGCGGGAGCGCATGGCGAAAACCGATCGCTCCCCGGCCCAGCGGCTGGATTGCATCATTGAGTCCAACTTTTCCGAGTTCCAGCGCTCGGCGCTGGCGGCGAAAACCTGGCTCAGCTTCTGGGCCCGTTCCATGCACGAGCCGGGGCTGAAGCGGCTGCAGCAGATCAACAACGCCCGGCTGTATAGCAACCTGCGCTACTCGTTTGCCCAGGTGTTGCCACCAGAGCAGGCCACGGAAGCGGCCCGACAAACCGCAGCGATGATTGACGGCTTCTGGTTGCGCAGCGCCCTGAGCCTGGACCCGGCCGAAAGCTTTGAAGCCGGTGAGCGGCTTTGCAAGCAGTTTGTTCACGAGACACTGGCCCGGGCAAGCGCCTGAGCCAACACGAATGCCATGGCCCACAAGGCCTGAAGACACCGAATCGAGGTTACCAACCGCTTATGTCTGCATCTGTTCCTGTTGTTCAGAACTTTGTCCACGGCCGGTTTCTGGCCAACCGTTCCGGTGAGACCTTCCCGGTGGTGAATCCGGCCACCGGCCAGGTGATCTACCAGGTGGAAGTAGCGGATGAGGCGGTGCAGCAGGCCGCCCTTGAAAGTGCCCGCGCCGGCTTTGCCCAGTGGGCGGTCACCCCGGCTATCGAGCGCAGTCGGATTCTGCTGAAAGCGGTAGCGCTGCTGCGCGAGCGCAATGACGAACTGGCAGCGGTGGAAGTACGCGACACCGGCAAACCCTGGCAGGAAGCGGAAGCGGTGGATGTGGTGACCGGTGCCGATGCCATCGAGTTCTTTGCCGGCCTGGCGCCGTCCATCGAGGGCAATCAGCAAGACCTGGGCGGTGATTTTTACTACACCCGTCGGGAGCCGCTGGGGATCTGTGCCGGTATTGGCGCCTGGAACTACCCGATCCAGATTGCCTGCTGGAAGTCCGCGCCGGCCCTGGCCTGTGGCAACGCCATGATCTTCAAGCCGTCGGAAGAAACACCCATGGGCGCAGTGAAGCTGGCGGAAATCTTCATCGAGGCCGGCGTGCCAGCGGGCGTGTTCAACGTGGTGCAGGGCGCGGCCGAGGTGGGCCAGTGGCTGACCCATCATCCGGAGATCGCCAAGGTATCGTTCACCGGCGAAGTGGCCACCGGCAAGAAGGTGATGGCGGCGTCTGCTTCGTCCCTGAAAGACGTGACCATGGAGCTGGGTGGCAAATCCCCGCTGATCATCTTTGACGATGCGGATCTGGAGAACGCCATCTCTGCAGCCATGGTGGGCAACTTCTACACCCAGGGCGAAATCTGCACCAACGGCACCCGGGTGTTTGTGCACGAAGACATCTACCCGCGCTTTATTGAGCGGCTGTTGGAACGCACCCGCAAGAACATCAAAGCCGGTGACCCGATGAACCCGGCCACCAACTTCGGTGCCCTGATCTCCAAAAAGCATCAGGATCTGGTTATGGGCTACATCGGTAAAGGCATCGCAGAAGGTGCCACACTCAGCCACGGGGGCCGGGCGTTCGAGCCGGAAGACTCGAAAGGGGGTTATTTTGTCGAGCCCACCATTTTCACCGACTGCACCGACGACATGACCATCGTGAAGGAGGAGATTTTCGGGCCGGTGATGTCCGTGCTCACCTTCCGCGATGAGGACGAGGTGATTGCCCGGGCCAACGGTACCGATACCGGTCTGGCCGCTGGGGTGTTCACCAATGACATCCGCCGCGCGCACCGGGTGATTCACCAGATCCAGGCGGGCATCTGCTGGATCAACAGCTACGGCGCGTCACCGGCGGAAATGCCGGTGGGCGGTTACAAACTCTCCGGTATTGGCCGGGAAAACGGGCGCGAGACCATTGCGCACTATACCCAGATCAAATCCGTTTATATCGGAATGCAGGATCTGGACGCCCCGTTTTAATCCCGCCGGCCACAGAGGAGAACGCGTATGACAGAAAACCGATACGACTACATCATTGTGGGCGCGGGCTCGGCCGGCTGTGTGCTGGCCAACCGCCTCACCGAAGACGCCCGCCACAAGGTGCTGCTGCTGGAAACCGGCGGCAGCGACAAAAGCATCTTCATCCAGATGCCCACAGCCCTGTCCATTCCTATGAACACCAGGAAGTACGCCTGGCAGTTCGAGACCGAGCCGGAGCTGTATCTGGATAACCGCCGCATGCACTGCCCCCGGGGCAAGGTGCTCGGTGGCTCCTCGTCCATCAACGGCATGGTCTATGTTCGTGGCCACGCCCGGGATTTCGACGAGTGGGATTCCGAGGGCGCCACGGGCTGGCATTACCAGAACGTACTGCCGTATTTCAAAAAGGCGGAGACCTGGGCCTTTGGTGGTGATGACTACCGGGGCGACACCGGCCCGCTGGGCGTCAACAACGGCAACAACATGCGTAACCCGCTGTACAAGGCGTTCATCAAGGCGGGTGTGGATGCCGGCTACCTGGAAACGGCCGATTACAACGGCGCCCAGCAGGAAGGCTTCGGTGCCATGCACATGACCGTGAAGAACGGTCGTCGCTGGTCCACGGCCAACGCCTACCTGCGCCCGGCCATGGCGCGAACGAACCTGACGGTGGTGACCCACGCCCTTGTGCACAAGGTGCTGCTTGGTGGCGCGGATGGCAAAACCGCCACCGGTGTGCGTTATGAGCAGGGCGGCAAGATGCACGAGGCCAATGCCGCCGAGGAAGTGATTCTGTCTGCCGGTTCCATTGGCTCACCCCATTTGCTGCAGTTGTCCGGCATCGGCCAACGAGAGGTGCTGGAACAGGCCGGTATTGAGGTCAAGCACGAGCTGCCCGGCGTGGGTGAGAACCTGCAGGACCACCTGGAATTCTACTTCCAGTTCCGCTGCAAACAGCCGGTGTCGCTCAACGGCAAGCTGGACTGGTGGAACAAGCTCAAGATCGGCGTGCGCTGGATTCTGCGCAAAGACGGGCTGGGCGCCACCAACCACTTCGAGTCCTGCGGTTTTATCCGCTCCAAGGCGGGTGTTGAGTGGCCAGACCTGCAATACCACTTCCTGCCGGCGGCCATGCGCTATGACGGCAAAGAAGCCTTTGACGGCGACGGCTTCCAGCTGCACATCGGCCACAACAAGCCGAAAAGCCGGGGCTATGTGCGGGTTCAA
The DNA here is from genome assembly GCF_001574445.1 of Marinobacter excellens LAMA 842. Classification (NCBI taxonomy): domain Bacteria; kingdom Pseudomonadati; phylum Pseudomonadota; class Gammaproteobacteria; order Pseudomonadales; family Marinobacteraceae; genus Marinobacter; species Marinobacter excellens. The sequence continues at coordinate 152,666 of NZ_LOCO01000008.1, read as the reverse complement.
TCCGCCGATCCAAGACAGGCACCGACCATTCGCTTTAATTATCTGGAGCACGAAGCCGACCGGGAAGGTTTCCGGGATTGCGTGCGCCTGACCCGCGAGATCATCAACCAGCCCGCCATGGACCAGTACCGCGGTGCGGAAATTCAGCCCGGCGTGGCTGTGCAGAGTGATGACGAAATCGATGCCTTTGTGCGCCAGGCGGTGGAGAGTGCCTACCATCCGTCCTGTTCCTGCAAGATGGGTACCGACGCAATGGCGGTAGTCGGGCCAGACACCCGGGTACACGGCATCAAGAACCTGCGGGTGGTGGATTCGTCCATCTTCCCGACCATACCCAACGGCAACCTGAACGCCCCCACCATCATGGTGGCCGAGCGGGCAGCCGACCTGATCCGGGGCAGGGAGCCCCTGCAACCTGAGGATGTGCCGGTCCAAATGGATGACCAGTGGCAGGCACACCAACGACCGGGGCAAGCAAAACGGGTGCTGATTTAGCGCCCGAAGCCCCGGCCCCGGGGGCGCAAGGCCTCCGGGGTTAGCAAACCATCAGGATTTCCCTATCAACGCGACGGCTGTGCTGGCCGTTTCCTGGGCGTCAGATAGGCAAGTCCTGGCCCGTAACGAGAAGAAAACGCGGGGGTTTGTGTCCGATTCGAATTAAGCAGCGCTTAAAAAGTAGAGGAGGAACACCCATGCTGTGCATTAAACTGAAAACAACCAACCGGAGGCTCTGCGCATGACACTCTGGTTATCCACAGGCCTGATCTTCACCTTCGCCACCATTGCCCTGATTCTGTACAAATGGTGGGACGTACAGTGCATCGGTGTCACACCGGTTCGCACCCTGACGTTCATTGCCATTCTGTTCACCTCGGGCCTGGATGTGGGGCTGATCATGTTCCCGTTGACCGAGTTCGGCAGCTATGCCGATCTTTCTGCCAGCCCGGAATACGGGTTCGCCAACCCCCTGGCCATTGAATTTGGCTTCTGGGCCTTTCTGATCTGGGGGTTCTACTTCCTGACGTGTTTTTACTTTGCCATCATCGAGCCGAGGGTGAAGTTTTTTGAAATCCCGGTGGTGAAAATCATCAATAACGTGGTGATCATCGGTACCTGCGCCTTCACGGCGTACCTGTTGCTGGTGAACCTGCCCTGGTATCTGCCCCAGTTGGGCGACGGTGAAACCGTGATGCCGGCGTTCTATGTGATCGTGTTTGCGGCCATTGCTCTGGCGGTGTACTCCAGCTCCAAGATCAAATACGTGCGTATCCTGAGCATCGGCTCCAGCGTGTTGTTTATTGCCCTGATTGCCGGTATGTGGCTGCGGGCCTTTGCCCTGGGCAAGGGCTCACCGGCGGATTTCTTCGGTACCGCAGGCATGCTTGGGGAATACTTTACCAACATTCACCGATTTGCCCTGCCGATCAACGACTACCATGAGTTCTACCTGTTCTGGTGGTTCTCCTGGAGCATCATGATCGGCCAGTTCACCGCCCGTTTTGTCAGTGGCATCAAAACCTGGCAGTTGCTGATCGCCATGCTGGTGGTGCCGTCCATCGCCATCGGTGTGTGGTTCTCGGTGCTGTTCCATTACCACGCTGAGGGTCTGAAGATTGCGGCGATGACCAACCTGGCCATGATTTCGGTGGGGGTTCTGATGGTGGTGAACTCACTGGATTCGCTGATTCGACTGTACACCGATAACCTGAACCTGACTGCCCGGCGTATGGGCCGAATGAACTACGTGATCGTGAATTTTGGCGCCATGGTGATGCTGACCATGCTGTTCCAGCTCGATTTTCTGCGTATTCAGTGGGTTGGAGCGTTGGTGATTGGCCTGTATTTCGCCTGTTTCGCCTACATTCTGGCAAACAAGCGGGCCGAGGTGGCGGCCATCAAATCGTCACCAAAAGAAAATATTCTGGATTTCCGAAAGATTGAACTTGCGGGATAAGGCCCCATACATAGGTTGAGCCTATCCTGGGTGTGGAAATAATCAATTTTCACTCAATAGGCCAAAGCCGTATCTTACGCACCGTTTTCAAGCCTAAACCCAAATGAACCAACAGGAGTTATTCTGAGATGGGTATCATTAACAGCGAAATCAAACCGTTCAACGCCACCGCATTCAAGCAGGGCGAGTTTGTTGAAATCTCTGAAGCAGACGTGAAAGGCAAGTGGGCCATTTTCTTCTTCTACCCGGCCGACTTCACCTTCGTTTGCCCGACCGAACTGGGCGATGTCGCTGACAAGTACGAAGAGCTGCAGAAGCTGGGCGTTGAAGTGTTCTCTGTGTCTACCGACACCCACTTTACCCACAAAGCGTGGCACGACACTTCCGAGACCATCGGCAAGATCAACTACTACATGGTAGGCGACCAGACTGGCACCATCACCAACAACTTTGGTGTTATGCGTGAAGGCCAGGGCCTGGCAGATCGTGCTACTTTCCTGATCGATCCGGATGGCGTTATCCAGGCGATGGAAATCACTGCTGAAGGCATCGGCCGTGACGCAGACGACCTGCTGCGCAAGGTTAAAGCTGCCCAGTACGTTCGCAACCATCCTGGCGAAGTATGCCCGGCCAAGTGGAAAGAAGGCGAAGAAACCCTGGCTCCGTCTCTGGACCTGGTTGGCAAGATCTAAGTTTCCCTGCACGGGTGAAACTTGCAAGAAGGCCCGCACAGCGGGCCTTTTTTGTATCTATCAATCGACTTTATGGAATCGTATAGATCTGAGCTATCAGATGGGTTGGGTCAATCAATTTGAGAAGGCCCCGGCTTGCCCTTATCTTACCTGCAACTTCAGACAACGATTCATTTTTGAATTCAGACAGTTAGTTTCACGACATAAAGGGGAATACCGAACATGTTGGACGCCAATATCAAAGGACAGTTGAAGGCCTACATGGAAAAGCTGCAACAGCCGATCGAGCTGGTAGCAGCCTACGACGACAGCAAGAAATCCCAGGAGCTTAAGCAGCTGCTGGAAGAAATCGAGCCGATGTCCGAGAAAATCAGCCTGCGGACTGAAGATTCGGCCGATGTGCGTCGTCCATCGTTTGCCATCAACCGTGTGGGCACCGACATTGGCGTGCGTTTCGCTGGTATTCCCATGGGCCACGAGTTTACCTCCCTGGTACTGGCGCTGCTGCAGGTGGGCGGTCACCCGTCCAAGGCTTCTCAGGAAGTGATTCAGCAAATCCAGGAACTGGACGGTGAGTTCGAGTTTGAAACCTATTTCTCCCTGTCCTGCCAGAACTGCCCGGACGTGGTGCAGGCTTTTAACCTGATGAGTGTGCTGAACCCGAACATCAAGCACACCTCCATCGACGGCGCCCTGTTCCAGGACGAAGTCGAGCAGCGTGAGGTAATGGCGGTGCCGAGCGTGTACCTGAATGGCCAGCCCTGGGGCCAGGGCCGGATGACGCTGGAAGAAGTTGTGGCCAAGCTGGACACCAACTCGGCGGAGAAAGAAGCCAAGAAGATCAACCAGAAAGACGCCTTTGAGGTGCTGGTGATCGGCGGTGGCCCGGCGGGTTCTGCAGCGGCCATCTACGCCGCCCGTAAGGGGATTTCAACCGGTATTGCGGCCGAGCGCTTTGGTGGCCAGGTAGCAGACACCATGGGTATCGAAAACCTGATCTCCGTGCCTTACACCGAAGGCCCGAAGCTGGTGGCGGCCATGGAACAGCACGTTAACGAATACGAAGTCGACATCATGAACATGCAGCGCGCGGAGAAGCTGATTCCCGCGGCGCAAACCGGTGGCCTGCATGAAGTGAAGCTGGCGAACGGCGGTTCCCTGAAAGCCCGCACGGTGATTCTGTCTACCGGTGCCCGCTGGCGCCAGATGGGTGTGCCGGGTGAGGAAGAGTACCGCAACAAGGGCGTGGCCTACTGCCCGCACTGCGACGGCCCGCTGTTCAAAGGCAAGCGCGTGGCGGTGATTGGTGGTGGTAACTCCGGCGTGGAAGCGGCGATCGACCTGGCCGGTATCGTTGGCCACGTAACCCTGATTGAGTTCGGTGAGCAAATGCGTGCCGACGAAGTGCTGCAGAAGAAACTGCGTAGCTTGAACAACGTGAAGATCATTACCTCCGGCCAGACCACCGAGGTGGTTGGCAAAGACGGTAAGGTCAGTGGCCTGAACTACACCGACCGTACCACCGGTGAAGCGCACCACGTTGAGCTGGAAGGCGTGTTTGTTCAGATCGGCCTGGTGCCGAACACCGAGTGGCTGAAAGGTGATATTGAGCTGAGCCAGCACGGTGAGATCATCGTAAATGATCGTAACGAGACGTCGATTCCGGGTGTGTTCGCCGCCGGCGATGCCACCACGGTTCCGTACAAGCAGATCGTGATTTCGATGGGCGAAGGTTCCAAAGCCGCCTTGAGTGCCTTCGATTTCCTGATCCGGAATTCGGCAGAGTAAGTTGTTCACGCAAGCCTGATCTATTCGGGCTGACCCCTGAAACCGATACTTGTAGGACGCAGGTATCGGTTTTTTTATGGCTGTTGGTCGGCTAGATAAGTTGCGTGTATTAGGCCAGACTGATCGTGAGTTGTTCGCCACATTCACCATCAGGGCATCGGCATGGCCAGTGTTATACAAAGAAACCGGGTGACGGTTCGGGGGGCGGGGGACCATACCCTGGTGTTTGCCCATGGCTTCGGATGTGACCAGATGGTGTGGGAAGATGTCACGCCCGCGTTCGAGAAGGATTTTCGCGTTGTCACGTTTGATCATGTGGGTTGTGGCCGATCGGACCGTCGATCCTACCGGTCCGAGCGCCACGGTTCGCTGCGGGGTTACGCCCTTGATCTGCTCGATGTGGTGGATGCGGTGGCAGACCAGCCGGTTACCCTTGTCGGGCATTCGGTCAGCGGCATGATTGGCTTGCTGGCAACCATCATGTTGCCGGACAGGTTTCGGCACATCGTCGCCATCAACCCCTCACCTCGCTATACCAACGATGATGATTATGTGGGCGGGTTCCAGCGACCGGATGTTTTGGCGATGCTGGACATGATCGAGCGGGATCAGGAAGGTTGGGCCCATTCACTGGCGCCGCTGGTAATGGAAAACAGCCACCGCCCGCAACTGACGGAACGCCTGATCCGCAGTTTTATGTCGACCGACCCGGTGCTGCTCCGGAAATTTGCCGAGGTCACCTTTCTGTGCGATTTCCGTGACGAGTTGCCGAAGGTTCCCGTGCCGGTCGACATTTTGTACGGGCTCTCCGACATTGTTGTACCGGTGTCGGTGGTCAGTTACATGGCCAAGCGTATCCCCGATGCCCGTTGCACGTCGCTGGATGCGGAGGGGCATTACCCCCAGCTCAGCGCGCCAGAGGAGCTGTCCCGCAAGATTCGCCAGGTCATGACGCATCGCGTTGAGGGCTGAGGTCTAGCGGCCAGACAGATCCTGTTCCAGGCTGCTCTTTACCTGAGCCGGTTGTCCTTCCCCGGTAAACAGATGGCCATAGGCAGCGCGCACGCCATCAACGATAAAATCAAAGGGCACGTCGTCAAATACGCCGTGGTCGTTGATGTATTCCATGTGGGCCTGGCCGTCTTCTGTGAATTCCTGGAACACCGAATCGGTCACGCCATCAAACTCCAGGGGCTCGACCTTCATCATGTCACACAGCTGCCGGTTGAAGGCGGGGGTGGCTTTCACCCATCGACCATTCAGGTACAGCTCAATAAAACCATGCATGCGGAAGATGTCGGATTGCAGCCATTCAATCAGCTTGGGGCTGGACAGGTGATTGCGCACGTCTGCCAGGCCCAGACGGCTGGGAATGCCGATGGCACGAGCGGCGGCGCCTAACAATACGGCTTTCGGGATGCAGTAGCTTTCACGACTCTCCAGCGCATAGCTGGCGGACAGGGTGCGCGGATCGGTCTGGAACACGTAGGGGTTGTAATGCACGCTGTCTCTGACTGCCAGATAGAGCGCCTTGGCCTGTTCCACCGGATCGTTCTGCACACCTTCCAACTGCTGGTTAATCCAGTCTTTGACTTCGGGCTTGTCATAGTCAAAGAACGCAGTGGCTTTAAGATAGTTGTCCATTTTAGTGGTCCGGCATTGGCGCATGGTGACTGGATGATCTCTCGGTTAGCAAGCTATGGGCAATGACTTTTTCCACCAATTCCAATGGCCGCTGTTATCGGCGGTTACCAATTGCTGCTTGTCTGGGTGTGGTACCACCGGTAATTTAGTGACACTGACGACCAACCGCGGCCAACGTCGCCCAGGGTGAGATAATAGATGATGTTCCGTACAGCCCTGTTGGCACTACTTGTTTTATGCGCCCTGCTGAGAGTGGCAGAGGCGGGCACTCGGCCCAACGTGGTTTTCCTGTCGCCAGACGATTCCCGGTTCTGGCACATGGTGGCGGATTTTATGGGGGAAGTGGCGAGCGATCTGAACCTGGAGCTTGAGGTTCAGTTTGATCAGGATCGCCACAGATTCAGTTACCTCCAGATGGCGGAACAGGTGCTCAGCCGCGACGACCGCCCGGATTATCTGGTGATCATGTGTAAAGAACACGTTACGACTCAGATCCTGATGCACGCCAACGAGCTGGATGTGAAGGTGTTTACCTTCAATACCGACGTACCGGAGGCAACCCGCGCTGCCGTGGGCATGCCCCGGGAGACACTGCCTAACTGGATTGGCCACATGGCCCCTGACAACGTTGAGGGCGGCGCCAACCTGATCGCGATTCTTGAGCAACACGCCCAAAGCCTGACCTTAACCGAGCCGAGCCAGCCGCTGCCCGTGGTGGCGTTGACCGGCACTCGGGATTCTTCGGCGGGTACTGATCGCGACCGGGGCTTGAAGGCCGCTACAGACGCCGAGAACAGTGAGCTTCTACAACTGGTCCACGCGGATTGGAGCCAACAGCAGGCCAAGGACAAGATGCTGGTGCTGTTAAGACGCTACCCGCAGGCCGTCGCTATCTGGAGTGCCAGTGACGGCATGGCGCTAGGGGCTATTGAGGCGGTAAAAAGGACTGGCAGGCAGCCGGGTAAAGACTTGGTGATCGGCGGTTTCGACTGGGAGCCCCATGCCCTTGAGGCGATCCGTGAGGGCGAGCTGGTGGTCAGTCTTGGCCGCCATTTCATGGGGGGTGGCTTGGCCCTGCTGCTTCTGCACGACTATCACCAGGGCGTGGACTTTGCTGATGGACCGTCGTCTGCGGCGTTGAGTTACCGGTTTGAACCGGCAACTCGGGACAATGTGGATACGGTGGAGCGCATTCTGACACCCGCAAGCTGGCAGGCTGTGAACTTCCAGCAATTCAGCCGGGCGTTGAATGCCGGGCTGCAGGATAAACCCTTTAGCGCCGATCACTTGATGGATCAATTTTCAGAGGCTCTTGCACAACACAGAGAGTCAGGTGAGGTGGCAGGCCATCGGTGAATCATGACGGAACTTATGTCGGAACTCACCATCGCTGAAATTCTTGGTCAGGTCTTTGGCCTGGTTGCGTTGGCGTTTTGCATCGTCGGTTTTGCCAACAAAAACGACGACCGGCTGATGGTGCTGCTCATCTCCGCCAACATTGCTTTTGCGTTGATGTTTGCGTTTTTCCAGAGCTGGACGGCGGCGGCCTTGACCGTGCTGGTAATCGTGCGTATTGCCCTGGCCCGCCGGTTCAAAGGCAGCTGGTCGATCATGGCCGGGCTGTTAGCGATCAATCTATTGGTGGCCTGGCTCACCTGGGCCACGGCGACAGATATCTTCCCGCTTATGGCCGCGGTGCTTGGCACCGTCGGTATGTTCCTGCTTAAGGGCATTGCCTTGCGAATTGTGCTTGGCCTTGCTGCGCTGTCCTGGATGCTCAACAACATTGTGATCGGCTCGGTGGGCGGCATTCTGGCAGAAGCCATGGTGTTGGTCACCAATGTGATTACCATTTACCGGCTGCACCGGGCGCGGTTGAAATATCCCGGTGTGGACCTGTAGGCCGCTGGCGGTCAAACAAGCACAAAAAAGCCCCGTTGCCGGGGCTTTGTCACATCTGAAGGGCCAGGATTACTTGTTCCGGTCCTCGTAGCGCTGGTGCTTGAAGAACACGCCGGAGTCACCGAACTGTGAGGCAATCATCGGTGAGGTCAGGGTTACTTCACCCACTTTAACTGCGCTGTTGCGACGCTCATTGGCGTAACGACGGTTCAGCGACGGGAAGATCGAGGTACGGATGCTCCGGTCGGTGGCGTACACGTCATACACCTTGGTGCCTTCTGGCAGGGTCATCAGGCTGTCCCGGAAGTCGTGCGCTTCTGTCGGGAAGTCCTGGGTCAACTGCGGATTGGGCACAAAGTACACCTGGGTTGGCACCTTCGGATTGCTGACCCTGTCGCCGTTCTGGCTTACTTTTGCCATCGCATCCGCCATCACCAGTGTGGGTTTGGTGGAGACTGTCGAGAACAGGATAGTGCTGCCCAGGGAGTCGTTCAGCTCTGGTGACACATAGTTGGACAGTTCGTTGGCAAAGAAGTTGTAGTTATCATCCTGGCCAGACAGGGTGTACAGCGCCGAGATGTTCTCTGACGGCTGACCGTCCACGAACAGCTTCAGTGCCAGTCCAGGGGCAAAGCCGCGGGCTTCCGGGTCACCGGTGATCGACAGGCGCATCAGGCCGTGGTCTGCGCCCTGAAACAGGCCGGTATAGCCGTGGTTGCCAGTGGCGTTGAATTCGACTCGTCCCATGACGGCTTGAGGATGAATGGGCTTCTCATAACCTGGGGGCGCCACATCGGAATCCCTGCGCACCTTGTCCCACAGGATGGAGCCAATCAGCCCGCCAATGTTCACATCCTGTTGTGCTGGCAGTTCTCCGTCTTTGTATTCGGTTCGAGTTGCGCCGTTCACCCACAGGTGCATCTGCTTCTGCTCTGCGGTCCAGCTCTCATACTCGGCAGGCATGTTCAGGCCCCAGGGCTTGAACGCGTTGTCCATACCGGCCAACGAGGTGCTCAGTGCCGGGTGGTGGCGCTTGAGCACATCCACCATGGTGTTGTTCTCGACCCAGTCGATACCTTCCTGGGTGTACACCTCGGCGGTGTAATCGGTGGTAAAGAAGCGGTCGGTCATGAGCCGGCGGGAAGCGTTCAGGATGAAGATCTGGAACGAGGTTTCACCGAAGCCGAAGCCGTCCGGACGGGTTTCTTCCGCCAGCGAGCCCACCAGGGTGTCGATCATCTCGATGTCGTTGTTATACAGGCGCTTGAGTTCAGACAGAATCTCCGGATCAGAGGTCAGATCTTCAAACCTGGTGATCGGCTTGAGGCCAATGGCCCGGCGGAATTCGTTGTAGCGGGGCACACCACGCTCACGGTCACGCACGATGTCGATGGTGGCCAGGTCAATATCACCCACAATGGGCAGCGACAGGTTACGCAGGAAGTCCGGGTAGTTTTTCAGAACCAGAGCGCCCGGATGGGTGATACCGAAGGAGTACCACAGGCGATCCGCACCAACGCTGTCCAGCACGTTCTCAGCATCGCCATCCCGGGTGTCTGGAATGGGGATGCGCTGGCTGATTACGTTACTGCCAAGGTCATAGACTTCGATGTCATCCCGCATCAGGGGGTGCATACGGTAAACTGACACGAATTCTTCGGTCAGGGTGTAGGGCACGTCGTAGTTGTTCGGTGCGCGGGAGCCTACCAGGCCGCCGAGGGCATGATCAATTACGCCGGGTTCCATGTTGGCCAGGTCGCTGTCGATGCCCAGCAGGCGGAACAGATTGGCAATACCCTGAACGTTGTTGCTCAGGTCATCCAGCGCTTTCTGGAAGAACTCGCGGTTTTCCCGGTCACCGCCAATGCCCCACCAGTTGGCGTACATGGCGCGCTCAAGAATGGGGTTGTCGAGGATGGCGGGGGTCCACTCCACGGTGTGAATCTTGGCCATCAAGGCGGCGTTGACCAGTCGTGCCCGATCGTACAACCACTGATCGCTGGCGTTCGGGTATTGTTGTTTCAGGCGCTCAGCGATGGCGTTGTGTTCAAGGGTAAACAGCCGGTGCAGCATGCTCAGGCCTACCCACCAGTTTTCGCTGAAGCCGGTAACCGGCTTGCCACTGAAGAATTCGGTCGGCAGCGAGCCATCCGCATTCACTTTCAGTTTGCCGTCGACAAAGGCGCGGATCTCGTCGTTGGTGGCTTTGTCGCTGCCGTAAATCTGGGAGCCGTCCCACCAGTGGGTGTTGATGTTCTGGTAGGTTTGTGGCGTGCCGGCGTCCGCAGCGGTGCGGCTGGCATCCGGCTGGGTGCGTTGCACGCTCATGGTGCCAGAGCCAAGCGGATCGCCCGAGGGCAGCGGGAACAGAATCGGATTGTCAGTGGCACGGGGGCCGTGGTCAAACCAGTCGTGCACCATGAACTGAATCCACGACGCCGCGATGAAGTTGACGATGGTGGCGGGTTGCATGTCGCCGTCACGGGCCATCAGCGAGTTACTGACATCCCGCGGGTTGGGTGTGAGCAGCGTGTCGTTCTCGGTTTCGGCGTAGGTCAGTGCAAGATCGACGTTGCGACCAAACCGGGTGTGGGCCGAGCCTTCGGCGGGGTTGGACAGAATGTTACAGGTGCCGTCTTCGGTACGGGCGGTGAGGCTGCGTTCGTCACAGGTGATCTCGGCGTTGTAACGGTCCCAGTCTTCGACATCAAACATGTTGTTGTTGAGCAGCTCGGTACGTTCAATACCCAGCGTTAGCAGTCCGGCAACTATGCCGAGGCTGCCGAATTTGGTCAGTGCGGGCCAGGTGACCCACGGAGTGATGGCCATGATCGCTCTCCTTGTTTCAGATTATTGTGGTTGTTGGAGCAGGCCTAGGTTTACTGACTCCGGGTGACATTACCCCCTACTCAGGTAGGGGGAGGGGGGAGTTAAAAGCAGAGCTTTGGAAAAATGTGAACAGATGGTCGTTTTTGCTGTCGTGTCAGGCGTCAGTGTTTGCGGGGTCGTGGCTGGCGGCGAGCAGGACCGCCTCAGTGCGGTTACGAACACCCAGTTTGCTGTAGATATTCTTCAGGTGCCATTTGATGGTCGATACCGTGGTGCCCGTTTGCTGGCTGATGGCGCTGTTGCTGAGCCCGCCCAGCAGGCATCGGTAGATGTCTTGTTCTCTGTGGGTCAGCAGGGTTAAGGGGTCTGGTCTGACTGCCGCAGCGGAGCGGGCCGATTCCGGGACCAGATTGCCATACAGCGCGAGGTAGTTGTCGGGCAAAACCAGGCCGTGGTCACTGGCTCCGGCCAGTAACTTGCCGAAGCCGGGCGCTTCATCAAACAGGTTTCGGGTCATGTTGTGTAGCCCGTAGTGCTGGATCAGTGCGTCCAGGGCCTCTTTACTGTTGCGGGAGCTGTCGTCCCGGCTTAACCATTCGTTGGCACTGACCACCAAGGCTCGACTGACAAGACCGGTATCGGCAAGTTCCCGGGCCAGCAAGCGCAGGATTCGGCCGGCCTGGGCTTTGCGTCCGGTAGCGCGCAGCCAGTACACGGTGGCAAGCCCCAGGCGCTCGCGGTATTCACTGTACGTGCCGGGCGTATCCCAGTCCCCCTTTTGGAGCATGGTGGGCAAGCCGGCGCGAACGGCGGCTTGTTCTACCCGTTCCCGGGCGCCGTTAAGCCAGCATTGGCGAATGCGCTCAGCGATCAGGTGGCTGATAAAACGTCGGTTTTTTTCCGGCTCGAGAATGTGTTCCAGTTTACCCAGGATGTAGGTCGCTTTGTCTCGGTCGCCCAGGGCGAACAGGCATCGCGCGTGGGTAAGGTAGACCGTGGCAATAACTTCGATGGCGGATGTTTTGTTGAGTTTTGGCAACAGCTCACGGCACAGCGTGTTGGCCTCGGCAAGCCGGTTCTGATCATACAGCGCGACCACCATGGCGGTGCTTCTTAGTATGCGGGCCGCGCCGTCTATGGGCATATTCAGATAGGCACCTTGAATATCCCTCATGGCCTGGCCCGGCCGGCCCAGGCTGCGATGGCACAGGGCGATGATCAGGCTGGCGTAATCCATCATGAAGTGATGGCCACTTTGCTTCAGCACTTCGAGGGCCTGGCTGGCATATTCCAGTGCCTGCTCGGGGCGGGCATGCTGCAGGTGGTGGTAAGCCGCCATGCACAGGCTCAGGGGGAAAATGTCGTACAGCCGGCTTTGTTGAACGAGATCCTGATAGTCCTGTCGACCAATGAAGCGATTGTCGTTCTGGAACAGCTCCAGATACAACTGAAGAAATCGCAGCAAGACACGGTGATGATCCGGGGACACATCCCTTGGCCCGGCATCGCGAAAGCGTTCCAACATGGTGCTGGCCTGATGAAAGCGCCGCGACAGAATCAACGTGCAAAGCAAAGGCACAGCCACGCCTGTTCGTAGTAACAGTGGGCTGTTTTGCAGCCGATATTCCCAGAACAGGATGCGTGAAAAGTGCCCTTCCCGTGACCAGATACCGAAGGCGGTTTCCAGAATGTCGCCAAGCAAGACGGCATCGTCGCTGCTCTGTGCATGTTTCAGAGCCTGATGATAGTCACCGCTGCTCAGGAACCAGTGGACGGCTCGGCGATGCAGTGCCGGTATCAGTGCGGGAGACTCCATGGCCAAACGCGTCTGCAGAAAATCCCGCAACAAAGGGTGGAACCGGTACCAGCCGGGGTCATGATCCATCGGCATCAGGAACAGTTCCTGCCGGGCCAGGTGTTCCAGTATCAACGAACTACCTGTGTGTTTCAGGACCTGGTCGCACAGAGAGCCGGTAATTCGGTCGAACAAGGCACTTTGCAGACACAGGCTGCGCAACGAGCTGGGCAGGGCTTGCAGAACCATGTCGCCAAAATAGGCCATGACTTCCGGCTGATTGCCGGAAAAGGAATCGAGGGCTTCAATGCCTTGCTCCCGGGCGGCCAGGAGTGCCAGGCGCAACCCGGTAATCCAGCCTTCGGTGATGCGCAACAGGTGATCCAGAGTGTTTGTTGCCACCGCCGCGTTGCCAAGGCTCTGGCAAAGTTGTTTTGCCTCGGTGCTGCTGAACTGCAGGTCTCGAGCGCTGAGTTCCAGCATGTCCTGATTCAGCTTGAGCTGGCTCAGCTTCAAAGCGGGCCTGGCCCGACTGGCGATGATAAGGTGCAGGCATGCCGGTGGGTGGTCGAGCAACCGGTTGAAGGTGTCGGTGATGACCGGTGTGTGGGACAGGTGCTGAAAATCATCCAGGATGAGAACAACCGGATGGTCAATTGGGGCCAGACTGTGCACGAGCGCCTCGGCAATGGTCGACGGAGTGCAGTGGCTGCCAGCGTCAAAAGGTGTAAAGGCCGAGCTGTCGAAGTCAGGTGCTTTCGCCCGAATGGTCTGTGCCAACCGGGCAAAAAAACGCGCTGGGTCACGGTCCAGATCCTGCAGCGTCATCAGAGCGGCAGGGCGGTCAGGCTCCGTTGCCAGCCACTGGCGTATCAGGGTCGATTTGCCAGACCCGGCGGGCGCAGTGAGCAGGGTCAGTCGCTTGAGCGAGCCCTGGTCCAGTGCCTGTACCAGTGCAGGGCGGTCCAGTAATGGCGTCGGACCTTGGGTGATCATAGGTTCACGATGCATGGAGTGTCTTGTTGTTATGTCCCGTGGCACGTTGCCGCAAAGGCTTGCTTGATGGGTCTGAGCATAGTCCGAAGTTCGGCGGCCAACCCTTGCTCAATTCACATTGTGAAAAATTACATTTTGGCCGCGCCTACGGCGAGGTGTCGATAATGGGGCCAATTGCACAGGCCGAGGCCCGGCGTAACGTACAGGCATCTGATAACAACGATAAGCCCGGGAGTAACAGTCATGAGCCACCAACATTATGACGTTCTGATCATCGGCGCCGGCGTTTCCGGCATTGGCATGGCCTGCCATCTGAAACGGGAATGCCCCGGCAAGCGCTTCGCTATTCTCGAGCGCAGGCAGTCGTTAGGGGGCACCTGGGATCTGTTCCGTTACCCCGGCATTCGCTCCGATTCCGACATGTTCACCTTTGGCTACAACTTCCGGCCCTGGACCGGCGGCAAGGTGCTGGCGGATGGTGCTTCTATCAAGCAGTACGTGGCCGACACCGCCCGGGAAAACGATGTGGAAAGGAACATCCGCTACGGTGTGGCGGTAAAGACTGCTGACTGGTCCAGTGAGGAAAAATGCTGGAATCTGACGGCGGTGAACGAAAAAACCGGCGAAGCGGAGACCTACACGGCCAGCTTCCTGGTGGGCTGCACCGGTTACTACAACTACGATCAGGGCTACAAGCCTGATTTCCCCGGCGAGCAGGACTTCAAGGGCCAGGTGGTGCACCCACAGCACTGGCCGGAGAACCTGGATTACACCGGCAAGAAGGTGGTGGTGATTGGCAGTGGGGCGACCGCCATTACCCTGGTGCCCACCATGGCGGAAAAAGCGGCCCATGTAACCATGCTGCAGCGCTCGCCCACCTACCTGATGCCTTTGCCGTCGACTGATAAGGTTACCCTGGCGCTGCAGAAGGTACTGCCGGAGAAAGCCGCCTATCGGCTGACCCGTGCCCGGAATATCTCGATTTCGCGCCTGCTCTACGAGCGTTCCCGCAAGAGCCCGAAGGCCATGCGCCGGCTGTTCCTGTCGGTGATCAAACGCCAGTTGAAGGGCAAAGCGGATATGCGCCATTTCACCCCGGACTACAACCCCTGGGATCAGCGCCTGTGTGTGGTTAAAGACGGCGACCTGTTTGATGCCATCAAGGCGGGTACCGCCTCGATCAAAACCGACCATATTGAACGTTTCACCGACACCGGCATTCGCCTCAAATCCGGTGAAGAGCTCGAAGCAGATATCATCATTCCGGCCACCGGCCTGGATATTCAGATGCTGGGTGGTATCCAGCCCACGGTGGATGGCCAGGGCGTAGTCTTGAAGGAAAAGGTGATCTACAAGAACGTGATGGTGGAAGGCATGCCCAACGCCGCCATGATCTTCGGGTACACCAACATCTCCTGGACCCTCAAGGCCGATATTGCCAGCGAATACCTGTGCCGGCTGATCAACCATATGGATCGCAAGGGTTATCAGGTGGTGGTGCCGCGAGACACGGAAAACAGCCTGGGTAACGACACCATTCTGGGTTCGCTGGACGCCGGTTACATCAAGCGTGCCGAAGATCGCCTGCCGCGCCAGGGCACTCACGGGCCCTGGAAGGCGTCTCAGAATTATCTGAAGGATGTGAAAATCCTGCGCTTTGAGCCCATTGAAGACGGGTATCTGGAGTTTGATGGCCGGCGCAGCCAGCAGGCCAGCCCGGAGAAGTCGGGCTTCCTGAAGCCGCTGCGCTCGGCGTTGTTCGGGGCCTGAGCGGACAGCCATTGGCGCAGGGTATCCCCATAATTGCGGATAGCGCTGTGTAGATAGGTTCCTTAACATGGCAGGTCACCATGCTACTCGACTGACCTGCCGGGAACCTTGCTGTGTCCACACTCCGATCCGTACTGGCCTATGTGGCCCTGATTGCTGCAGTACTGGCGACCCTGCCGGGCATGGCATTTCTGGGCGCGGTGGCCGTAAGCATGGCGGTCAGTCTTGGCTGGCGGGATATGCGCCGGGTACCCCGAGGGGTCTTCGCCGTGGCGGTGCTGGCGATGGCCTTTGCGTTTGGCCGTGACCCCGGATTGGTGGAAGGGGCGGCCGGGAACATGACCCGTTTGGCCGGGCTGATTCTGTCGGTCATGTTGTTGTCTTCGGTATTGGCCGGTTCCCGGGATCTTCAACGAATCTCCAGCAGTCTGTTCAGTGGCAAGCCGGGTACCCGGTATGCGAGCCTGGCGTTCGGCACGGCGCTGGTGTCGGTACCACTCAACTTCGGCTCCGTGGCGGTGGTTGGCAGCCTGATCTCCGAGCGAATACGCCGTTCCGGCGATTCGGCGGCCACCCGCAACAGCACCCGGGCGGTGCTCCGAGGCTTTGGTGTATCACCAATCTGGTCTCCGTTATCCATCTCCGTAGCGCTGACATTGACGCTTCTGCCCACCCTTGGCGGTGCTCAGCTCATTGGTCTTTCACTGCCGTTCGCCATGCTGGTGCTTCTGGCGGGTTTTCTCTGGCGCGAGCCGGAGCCGCAGCTTGAAACGGGCGCAGCCGCAGACACCGCCGGGGCTGCAGCCTGGTTGCGGTTTGGCGGGATTATCCTGGGCATCTGTATCGGGGTATTCCTGTTCAGCCATGTTTATGAATTCAGTTACGCTCGTTCGGTTACCCTGAGCTGCCTGGCGGCGGTCATCATCGGCTGGGGGCTGTCCTTCGCTGGCGGCCACACGCCCCGCCCACCCACGATGGCCAATGTCAGTAATGAACTGGCCATTGTCGGTGGTTCCGCTTTTATTGGTTCGGTGATCAGTGCGGTGGTGCTTGGGCAGGTGAACGGCAATATGGGCTTGCCGGGCTGGGCGTGGCCGGTACTGGCGGCACTGGTGCCCTGGAGTTTCTTTATGGCCGGACTGGCCGGTGCCAACCCGATCCTAACCGGTACCTTGATTGGCGGTATCCTGGGGCCAGCGTGGCCACCTGGCGCCGTGCTGGGGTTGGGCTTTGCCATGGTCACCGGCTGGGGTATCACGGCGTTCGGCACCCCGTTTGCGGCCAATGCCCTGATCATGGAGCGGCTGACAGGTTATCGCGCCCGGGATGCGTCCTTGAGGTGGAGCCTGGCGTTGTCGTTAATCGCGTTGTCCGCCGCCAGTGCTATTGCCGCTGGCCTGACGGTCTGGCTGGCCTGATCCGTTTTCGCAATCCGTGGCTTTATTCTGCGTATCCGACCGCTTCGTCATATGCCACCAGGAATTGCGGATCGAAACGCTCCAGCGATCGAGCCAGGCTGGCGCGGGACAATTCACCCATGTGGCTGTCTACCAGGTTGCCTTCAGCGTTGTAGAACAGGGTGGTGGGCAGGCCGTGGCTGCCGGTCACCCGACCGAACTGGCCCTGGCGATCGCTCAGTACATGGTGCAGGTCCAGGTTCTGTTCAGACAGGAAGCGATGGATGGTTTCCGGGTGCTCGCCTTGATTGGCAAAAACGAAATTGATGCCCGGATAGCGCTTCTGGGCCTCTTCCAGCACCGGCATTTCCCGGATGCAGGGCGGGCACCAGGTGGCCCACAGGTTAACGACGGTAGGCTGGCCATTGGCGATCGCGCTCAAATCGACCGGTTGCTCGTTGAGGTCGGTCAGCGCGACTTCGGGCAGACCTTTCAGTTGCTGGTTGATCAGCTGAATGGCACCGCCGGTCAGGCCCCAGGTCAGCAGGCCGGCGACCATGGCAGTGCCCAGTGCCCGGCGGCTGCTGGCCCGGCGCCACATCAGGAAGCCGGCAAACACCAGGGCAGCGACCAGGCCTGTGACCATATCAAAGCCACCGTCCCGGATATCAATCATGCCCAGCCAGTCGCCCTGGTAGTGCTCGTAATAGCGAATCACGAACCCGATGCGGGCACTGAGCATGGCGACCACGAAAATATCCGCCAATGTGCCGGCAATGGGTGTTCCATGTTTGCGGCCGGTGATGCCCCCGACGATCAGAGCAACTATGAAAGCCAGGACCAGAAGCAGATGCCCGACAGAAAAACTGACAGGGCCAACGCCAACACTGAGCATGGTATCTCCGGGTTATGAAAGGATGTTTGGAACAGGTATGGCATCTAGTGACCGGCAGGGCGGGTCAGAGTTCCATTTATTCGACTGGAAATGAAAGCCTGCTAATCAAAACCACCTATAGCTATTTCTCCAGCCCTCTGTTACCGTGCCTGCATCCTGCCTCTAGGGATTCCGCAGTTTCTGGCCCAAAGCCGCTTTGCGAACCATCCATACGACCTGTCAGAGGACGTCACCCCGAATTCGGCGCGTGACCGTAGTCGTCTTTTATTCCATGAATGTTCATGGCATCTGCCCGCATTCGCCGCATCCGGTGTTCGTGGAGGCAGAATCAATCAAGAGTATATTTTATATGAGTTTTTCTTCCCTCGGTTTGTCCGAGCAGCTGGTCCGTGCCACTTCCGATCAGGGTTATGACACCCCTTCTCCCATTCAGCTGCAGGCGATTCCTGCCGTGTTGTCTGGTAGAGACGTGATGGCTGCGGCCCAGACGGGTACCGGCAAAACTGCCGGCTTTACCCTGCCTCTTTTGCAGCGCCTGGCTGATAACCCGCGCAATGGCAAAGGCCCCCGTGCGTTGATTCTGACGCCCACCCGGGAGCTGGCAGCACAGGTGCACGACAGTGTGAACCTTTACAGCAGATACGTTCCAACCAAGGCCGCTGTGGTTTTTGGTGGTGTGAAGATCAATCCGCAGATGATGAAGCTGCGCAAAGGCGTTGATGTACTGGTGGCGACACCGGGCCGCCTGATGGATCTTTATCAGCAGAACGCCGTGCGCTTCAACGAAGTGGAAATCCTGGTGCTGGACGAAGCCGACCGCATGCTCGACATGGGCTTTATCCGCGACATCCGCAAGATTCTTGCCCTGTTGCCGGCCAAGCGCCAGAACCTGTTGTTCTCCGCCACCTTCTCCAACGAGATTCGTGGTCTGGCTGAGGGCTTGCTGGATAACCCGGTGCAGGTAGAAGTGGCTGCCCGTAACACCTCGGCTGAAAGCATTGTTCAGTCGGTTTATCCGGTCGACCAGAGCCAGAAGACCGCCCTGCTGAGCAAGCTGGTGCGTGACAATGGCTGGGAGCAGGTACTGGTATTCACCCGTACCAAGCACGGCGCCAACCGCCTGACCCAGAAGCTGGAAAAAGACGGCATTACCGCCGCTGCCATCCACGGCAACAAGTCACAGGGTGCCCGCACCCGTGCGCTGGCGGATTTCAAGGCCGGCGAAGTGCGTGTGCTGGTTGCTACCGATATCGCCGCCCGTGGCCTGGATATCAAGCAGCTGCCCCAGGTGGTGAACTTCGAACTGCCGAATGTGCCGGAAGACTACGTGCACCGCATCGGTCGTACTGGCCGCGCCGGCGAAAGTGGCCATGCGTTGTCTCTGGTGAGCGCCGATGAAGGCAAGATGCTGGCAGGCATTGAGCGGTTGATCAAAAAGCAGCTGCCGCGCAAGGAAATCGAAGGCTTTGAACCGAAGAACAACCTGCCGCTGAAGCCCAAAGCAAAGGCCGACCCGAGCAAGGCTCGTAATCGTCGCCCTCAGGGTGGCGCTGGCAAGAGCTTTGGCCCGAAACCGGCCGGTCGCAGCGGCGGTCGTGGCCGTGGTGGTCAGGGCGAGGGCCAAGGCCGTGGCCAGGGGCAGGGCAGAACGGGTCGCCCGGCTCAGCGCCAGAGCGCCTGATTACCCCGGTTCTCCAGACATAAAAAAGCGGGGCTGCAAAACAGCCCCGCACAGGAGAACGCACCATTTGGCAACCCACAGACCAGGGGTTGCCAGGGGTACGTGGGATCAGAACTTGTAGGTGAAACCGACCATGTAGACCATGGGGTCGATTTCTACTTCGAACTTGGCGGTCTGTGCGGCGAAGTCACCGTTCGCATCGTAAACCTTCACACGGGCATCGGTATTGATGTCTGCCCACCAGATTGCCGCGTTAAGACCAAAATTCTCACTCAGCATGTAGTCCATACCCACTTCCACGGCCACGCCAACACTGTCGTCCAGGTCCAGTGATGTGCGGGCTCCGGGGATGCCGTATTCTGCAGCAACCACGCTATCCAGAGTTCCGGTGGTCTTCTCTTCAAAGAAAGTGGTGTAGTTGACGCCCACGCCCACGAACGGCTGGAAGGCTGAAGAGCTTGCCATCGGGAAGTACTGCAGTGTCAGAGTTGGCGGCAGGTGCTTGGTTTCGCCCAGCTTGATGTCACTCGGAATATCGCCGCCACCGTTGATGTTGTGCTTGAATGGGGTTGCACCCAGCAGGCCGACACCGAGGTTGTTGGTGAACATATAGGTGGCACGCAGGCCCAGCTGTGTATTGGAATCGACGGTGACTTTTGAATCCGCACCGGAAAGCAGCGGCGCGCCACCCACAGTGATAGAGTCACTGGAATCATCCGGCGCCACATGCACAACACCCGCACGCAGAATGAAATCACCCGCTTCGAAAGCCTGAACGGCCGGTGCAGTTGCCATCACAGCCGCTGCCAGAACACCCAATTTGAAACCACGAGACATAGCCATCTCCTTATCCATTAAAAGTCGATGGGCTCAATGTAATGGAGCGGGGCCGGGGAAACTTGATTTAGCGCAAGAAATGGCGGGCAGCGGATTTGGTTTGGTGTGGCTCTTGATTCAGCTCAAAAAAACCGAGGTGTTTCCGGAGAATGCGGTTTGCCCTTATGGTCAGGCCGTTTTGCTATCGCTTTCAGCATTGTCGGGAACAAACACATCACGGATTGACAGTGGTTGGCCTTCGGCATTTCGCACGGTAACCGGTTGCACCGGCTTACCGGTATCGCGATCGCGCAGGTCCAGCGGCTGCCCGTCAGGCGCCGGGTTCCATTTGTCGCCCCACTGGCGCAGGGCCACCACCACCGGGAACAGATCCCGGCCTTTATCGGTCAGGCGGTACTCAAAGCGGGAGCCGTGCTCGCCCACGTCTACTTTGCGAAGCACTTCGTTATCAACCAGGCGTGCCAGGCGGTCGCACAGAATGTTCTTGGCAATGCCCAACTGCTGCTGAAAATCCACAAACCGACGGGTACCGTACATGGCGTGCAGCACAATCAGCAGGGACCACCAGTCCCCCACTTCATTCAGGGCGCGGGCGACGGAGCAATTGGAGTCATCAAAACGTTTTCTGGCCATGTAAGGGAGTGTACCGAATAGGGTTGCATTTTGAAACCGAATTTAATAGGGTTGCTTAACGAAACCAAATTAATGAGGTTGCACATCACATGAGTATGAATCTTGGTCCTATGTTTGAGCCGTTTGAACTTCACAACCTCAAGCTGCGTAACCGCGTAGCCATGGCTCCGATGACCCGTAACTTCTCGCCCAAGGGCGTACCCGGCCAGAACGTGGTGGACTACTACCGCCGCCGCGCCGAAGCCGGTGTTGGCCTGATCATCACCGAGGGCACCATCGTGAACCACGCGGCCGCCAACGGTTACCCGAACGTACCAGCCTTCTATGGCGACGAAGCCCTGGCCGGTTGGAAGAAAGTGGTTGATGCCGTGCACGAAGCCGGCGGCGCCATTTTCCCGCAGCTTTGGCACGTGGGTGCCGTGCGTAAAGAAGGCACCGAGCCGGACCCGTCCGTCCCCGGTTACAGCCCGTCTGGCCTGTTCGCCCCGGGCAAGCCCAACGGCAAGGCCATGACCAAGGAAGACATCGATGACGTGATCAAAGCCTTCGGCGACGCCGCCCAAGACGCCAAAGCATTGGGTTTTGATGGTGTGGAAATCCACGGCGCCCACGGCTACCTGCTGGACCAGTTTCTGTGGGAAGGCACCAACCAGCGTGATGACGAATACGGCGGCAGCCTGGAAAACCGTCTGCGCTTTGTGGTGGAAATCGTCGAAGAAGTACGCCACCGCGTGGGCCCGGATTACCCGATCATGCTGCGTTTCTCACAGTGGAAGCAGCAGGCGTATGAAGCAAAACTGGTGAACAGTCCGGAAGAGCTCGAACGCTTCCTGAAGCCGCTGGTTGAGGCCGGCGTCGACATTTTCCACGCCTCCACCCGCCGCTTCTGGGAGCCGGAATTCGAAGGCTCGAACCTGAACCTGGCCGGCTGGACCCAGAAACTTTCCGGCAAGCCGACCATGTCTGTTGGCAGCGTGGGCCTGACCGAAGACTTCATCAGCGGTACCTTCGCCAGCAAGCAAGAAGCCGTGGAGCAGTCCGGCATCGACGAGTTGGTAGAGCGAATGAACAATGGCGAGTTCGACTTGATTGCGGTCGGCCGGGCGCTGCTGCAAGACCCGGAGTGGCTGGTGAAAGTGAAAGAAGGCCGGCTGAACGAAGTGGAAGCCTTCGCCAAGAAATCCCTGGCCAAGCTTTACTGATCGAAACATCCCTTCGATCCTGCTTGCCGCGGCGCCTGTTCAGGCCCCGCGGCTTTTTTGTGGGTGAAAGTTATCCGGTTGTTAATCGCACCGTTTTACAGAACCGCTATGCTGTGTTCAGTAATGACTCAATCATCGAAAAGGAGTTGTATATGGCAGTGGCTCGACATCTGAAACTGGCTGGCATGGCCTTGTTGTTGGCGACCCTGGTGGGCTGCGCGACGGTAGGCCGAGACTTTGCGACCCATAACGTGGACCAGATCCGCATTGGTGAAACTACCCGGGCGGACATTCAGGATATGTTCGGCGAGCCCTGGCGCACCGGGGTGGAAGACGGCAAGCGCACCTGGACTTACGGCAAGTATCGCTGGTCTGCCTTTGGGGATGCGGAAACGACGGACCTGGTGGTGCGGTTTAATAGCGATGGCACGGTGTCATCCTACGTGTTCAACACCACCGAGTAACCCGACTGAAGGGCCTGGAGAACAGGCCCTTCATCTTTATCAGCGTTGATACAGCGCCCGGACAACATAGCCCGGCAGCGCCGCGAGTAGCGGGCTTCCGGTTCTGGTAACACCCTGCCAGCGCTGATTGCCGTTGCCGTGGCAGCCGTACATCAACACGGTCTGGTTGTGCCAGGCGTAATCGATGCATTGCCCTGAGCCAAGGTTCTGCAAGGTGGTGTCTTCCCGATACCGCCATTGCTGGTTCTCCCGGGATGGATCGCACAGCGCCAGGCCGAGCCTCCCACTGGTGGGCGCCAGGCAGAGCCATGGCTTCTCAACCGGGTGCAGGCTACCGCGGGCCGACATCAGCCAACGGGCGGCGTCCGGGTGCTCATCTGCATCGTTAAACACTGGCAGATAACCGTTTTCATCAGGGATGAGGCCAATCTGCTGGTTGCCGTTGCGGAGCACGGTTCCTTCAAGCTCCATATCCTCTGCCGTCCTTATGTAGCCCTTTTGAATCAGGAAATCGGTCAATTTGCCTCGTATTTCCGTCTGGCTGGCATTGCTGTGTTCCAGCCTGGTGATCAGAGCCCGCGCTGAGGATACGTGCTTCTGGTGCTGTTGAAGCACTTGAAGCACCTGTTTGGCTTGATTACTCAGGGCGTTGATGAGTTCAGCGCTGTCATAGCTGGCAAGTAGCACCTGAGTGTTGGCATCGACAAGCGGGAAGGCGTCGTCTGCCAGATTGCCGAGCGTCTCGTTAAGCGTGGCGATTTCCCGCGCTGCCAGTTGTTTGAAACCGCGTTCCTGGCCCACGATCGCAGCCGGGGGCAGCTCAGGAATCTGGCCATCAAAGCTGGTGCGGGCAAGCTCAGCCACTGAGCCATTGCGGCGGCAGTTCAGTGTGGCTTCCGTTGGTCGGAAGTCGGCTTCCAGGTTCACATGGAACTGGTTGATGGTGGCGTTGGTATGCCGGCCCGCTGCCACGGCGATCTGTTTCTGCTGGTTTGCCCCGTTGCGGACGGTAAGCCAGCAGCTGTCGCCCGTTGGCGCGGGCTTTGGTAACTCGAACACGTTGCCGTAGTTTCCGTGGAACACCGGGTAGATCACCGCATTGCTGCCATCTGGATCATACCCACCTAATAACGTGGCTACTGGCACACCCACCTGCACGGGCACCCGGGGCTGTATTCCATCTGTAAACATATGGGGTTCATACTGGCCGGTTTCCGTGTTCCACATTTTATAACCGGTGGCGTAGCTGGTATCCGGAATCGGGAACTGCGCCAGATCGTTCTGGATGATTCTGGCGGTATAGCCGGTGTAATGGGTGTAGTGGGAGAAACGATTTCCACCGCCACCGCCAGACATGGAGTCGTAACGGTAGGGAATCCGTCCCAGGAAGTGGGAGCCGTCAGGCAGCTTATCCTCTGACCAGCTGTTGTGGGACAGGTTGTCGCGCATCCGGTTCCGGTGGGCAATAAAGCCCCAGCCGCTATCAGCATGATGCCGCTGCCATCGGCCGTCTTCGGTCAGGTTGGCGCCCGGATAATGGCCCAGGCCGTAGGCATGGCCCCACTCATGGCTTGCCTCATTACCCCAGCTGTCATAGAGCGTGCCAATGCCGTTACCACCGCTGAGGCCATGTCCCTGACGGCCATTCTGATAGTTGCCCCAGGCATGGTGATTGGTAATTTGCTTGAACACGTGGCCATAGCGCTGGCTCATGTTGCTGCTGGTTACGCCGTAATTGGCCTGATTGATGCCAACACTGACTTGTGATTTCGCCACGTTCTCACGCATATCACCGCTGTAGACGCCGCCCTCGCTGTCGCTGACAGAATCGTAGATCTTGCCGTTGGCGATGATCACGCGGTCAAGTTCCATATCGGCGTAACTGGCCATGATCATCTTGGAAACCGGCAGGGTCTGGAAGTAATCGGTGGCCGCCATTACCGGATCGCGCAGGGTGAAATGGCCGTTATTGTGATCAACATGGGTAAGCATGCCCAGCCGAATCGACTGAAATACGATCTGACTAGCTTCGCCGATATCGATATCCGCAGCGACAAGGGTACCGGAACGCTCATCGGGTGCACCCTTGTTGACGATAAAAGTTACGGACAAGCCGTTGCGGACCAGGTTCCACGGCACCGTGGTGCTCCAGGCCCGTGTTGAATACTCGATTCGATGCCTGCCTTCGTGGTCCGAGGCCGGCAGATCATTTGGATGAACAAGGGCCAACTCTCCTATGGGGTCTCCATTTTGGTGAAGTTGGGCATGCACCGTTACCGGTGTTTCTGACGCCTCCGGTGTAAACATCAGCAAGGCCTCGCGCAAGGCCACCAGCCGAGGCTTGTAGTGGCTGCGAGTTTCGTCACCGGCGTCCCGGTCATAATTACCATTGGGTTTGACGGTGTGAGACTGGGCGAACATGACTTCACCGGCCAGGTTTCCGTTGCTCAGATCGTTACGCAGAGGGCGCGGATTGCCATCGTAATCAGTTGCCCGGAAATCCACTGCCTGCCGAGGCTGGAATTCGGCTGTGTGGGCGACAGTCAACGCGGCATCAAACGGCCGGCTTTGGCCATCGGTTATGACCACCAGTTGGAATGGATGGTAAGCAGTAACATCGTCGGTACCCGGCGTGCCTGTGATAATACCGCTGTCGCGATCCACTGACGCCCAGTCCGGCAGGCCTTTGGCTGAGAACTGGATAGCGGAGGTATTGCCTGAAAGAGCCGGTTGAAACTGGAAAGGCAAGCCTGCGACAGCCATTTGCGGTACGTTGGTGATCGTTGGCAGATTGACGCCGGACTCATTAGAATCGGATCCACCGCATCCTGAAAGCAGTAAAGCGGCTGCGCAAAGCGCTGAGAATTTCCGAATCATAAGTAATATCTTCCGTGTTACGAACTATGGTGACGGAAGATAGATTCAGCCCATTCTGACAAAAAGCGATACTATGTTACTTATTGTACGATGTGCTTTGGTGCACGAAGGTGGGGTTGCCCAGGTCTCAAACCTCTTTAATTATCGAGACTTGGCGAAGTTGATAATGTCTTCTTCCGATTGGGACTCAACCAGCGCACCCCGGAACTGCCTGTTGATAAAACGTTCTGTTTCCCGCTGAATCTGCCCTCGTTGCTCCGGCTTTTCGATGTAGTCCATGGCCCGGAATAGGATGTAGCGAATGGTCATGTGGGAAATCTCATGCACCACATCGGCCCCCACGCCCGGCACCAACCCCCGCTCCAGAATATCCTCCGCCATCTCTCGGGCACTGGCATCCAACTGCGCCTCCAGCGCTCTGCGCAACACCGGCGAGGGCCCGTGCAGCTCGCGGACGGCGACGGTGGTGGCGGCCGGGTTAGCGAGGAAGTAGTGATACACAAAGGTGACCGTGTCGTGTGACGCCTGCTCGGATGAATCCGCCATCTGCCGCAGTTGTCGCACGCCGGTTTTCATGTCCTCTGCGATATACCCCAGAACCTGCAACCCGAACTCGTCCAGGCTTTTGAAGTGCCGGTAAAACGTATTCGGATTCAACCCCGCCTCACGGGCCAGCTCCCGCAGCCCCAACGACGTCAGGCTCCGTGTTTCGGTAATCAACCGCAATGCGGCCTGCACCAGTTTCAGTTTTCCGCCGGCCAGTGTGTTCATCTAAGCCTCGTGTTTTTGGAGTCAGGCTGGTTCGGTGTCCGCTTCCGTTTCTGGAGTTAGTCCACTCTGGTGGAGCTTTCGAAAACCGCTGTAAATACGTCCCTGTACGCTTGCTTTCCGCCATCCATGGCTCCAAGCATTTTCGAAAGCTCCACCAGAGCGGACTCTCGAACATTGGCGTATGGATTCCTTCCCAAAAGTTCAATTTGGGAGACGGCTATCACAATAGTTTAACGGTTGGTTTGGGGGTGGGCTTCCAAAACTGTGCGGAGCCATGGATGGCGGAGCCCAAGCGTCACACGGACGTGCCGAAGGAGCGTGTTTTGGAAGCCCACCCCCAAACCAACCAACCCCCGGAGCCAGAGGCTAGTTGGACGAGACTCCCAACCCCGAGGCCACACAGGCCAACAATCTGTCACCAAGGGCCAAACACCCGAACCAGAGTATACAAGTGTCTACCCCTGGCGGTATACATGTGTCTACCGGTCAATGATGACCACCCAGACAACAACAGGCAAGGCCAAACAGGCCACACAGGAGTGCAGCAATGACACAAACCGCACAGATCGCCATCATCGGCACCGGCTTCTCCGGCCTCGGCATGGCCATCAAACTCAAAGAAGCCGGCTTCAACAACTTCGTCATCCTCGAACAGAGCGACGACATCGGCGGCACCTGGCACGAAAACCACTACCCCGGTTGCGCATGTGACGTGCAATCTGCGCTGTACTCCTTCTCATTCGAACAGAACCCCAACTGGACACGCATGTTCGCGCCCCAGCCGGAAATCAAAGCCTACCTGCGACACTGCGCGGAGAAGTACGGCCTGATTGAACACATCCAGCTCAACACCCACGTGACCGGTGCCCGTTGGAATGAAAGAACCGGCGCCTGGACCATCGAAACCTGCGACAGTCCCAAACTTTGGGCCTACATGGAAGCCAACAACCTGAAGCCCGGAGATGTCCTGGATCGCAGCGACAAAACCCTGCCCAGGTTCCGCAAGCTGCACGCCGAGGTTCTGGTATCCGGCATGGGCGGCCTGAGCACGCCCGCCTACCCGGATATCAAGGGCATGGACACCTTCACCGGTACCAGCTTCCACTCCCAGAACTGGGACCACGATTACGACTTCCGCGGTAAGCGAGTGGCGGTGATCGGCACCGGTGCCTCGGCCATCCAGTTTGTGCCGGAGATCGCCAAGGATGCGGCCCACCTGGACCTCTACCAGCGCACACCGCCGTGGATCATGCCCAAGCCGGACCGGGAAATCCGTCCGCTGGAGCGAATGATGTTCAAAAAGGTTCCGCAAACCCTGAATGCGTTTCGCCAGAGTATCTACTGGATGCTGGAAGCCCGGGTGCTGGGCTTTGTTGGCAACCCGCGCATCCTGAAAATCGGTGAGCTGCAGGCGCGTCGTCATATTCGCAGTCAGATCAAGGACAAGGAACTGCGTAAAAAAGTGACGCCGGATTTCCACTTTGGCTGCAAGCGGGTGCTGATCTCCAACAACTACTATCCGGCGCTGGATCAAGATCATGTGGACGTACTGACCGATGGCATCCGTGAGGTGAAAGGCAATACCATCGTGGATACAAACGGCACCGAGCGCCAGGTGGACTGCATCGTATACGGCACCGGCTTCAAGGCCCAGGAACCGATTCCCCGGGGCATGATCTACGGCCGCGGCGGCCAGGACCTGCTCGATGCCTGGCGCGAAGGCGCGGAAGCCTACAAGGGCACCACCGTGGCCGGCTTCCCCAACTTCTTCATGCTGATGGGCCCGAACACCGGCCTTGGGCACAGCTCCATGGTGTACATGATCGAATCCCAGGTGCAGTACGTGCTGGATGCCCTGAAGAAAATGCAGCACCGGGGCTGGAAGACGGTGGAAGTGAAGGAAGATGCCTTCAGCCAATACAACGCCTCAATTCATGCCAAACTCGGCGACTCCGTGTGGCAGACCGGCTGCAAGAGCTGGTACGTGAACGAGAACGGCAAGAACACCACCCTGTGGCCGGGCTTCACCTGGCAGTTCCGGCAGCAGACCAAGCGTTTTGATGCCGAGCAGTATGTGTGTGAAGCTACGGAGGTGATGGAGCAGGGTGGCGAGCCGGCGTTGGTTGGCTAGGGTCGGAGAAACGGCAGAGTCCGAGCCTGGGTGGGCCGGGCTCTGCGGCTTTTTCTGGTTTGATCTTGGATAGGCGCCAGCTTTCCGGTACATTTGTCCACACTACAGGCATGGATTGTGCCGATTAATACTTTGTGGAAACACGGACGTGACCAGAATAGCAGACCCGCACTCGCTTGCGCTTCACGAAGCGTTGATGATCGAGGGTGGCTGGGACCAATACTCCGATAGGGAATTGGCCAGCTATCTTTCGAGCTCCAGTTTTACCCCTGCCCGATTACGAGACCAGCTTGCCAGTGGCGAGTTGGTGTTGCTCAGAGAGATCCCTGCGGCTCCCGTTTTCAGGTTGGTATCCGGGCGCATTGTTCCCACGGAAAGCACCTCTGCAGCCATTGCAGAGAATGCCGTCACGGCCTTCGAAAAACGCTTCGGTGACCGGCAAGCGTTTCCTTCCAGAGGCACCGCCTACGCTCATTCCGATAGCCTGCCACCACCGCCCAAGCTCGACTACACGCCGGAACCCCCGGTGATTGAGCCACCCCCCGAGCCTCTACCCCCGCCGGTGGTGATCTCGGAAAACTTTGGGCTTCCGCCCCTGGGGCCCAAAGTCTTCGCGAAATCCTGCACCCGGCCCTCCGGGGATACCGACAGTAATGAGGGCGAGGAAAAGGCCAGCAATTTCGGCACCCTTGCGATGCTTGCCCCCGCCACGGTCACCAGCCCCGGTGCAAACGGCTTGCGGCCGCTGGGCTTGATCTCAGGTTCGGCAATGAGACTGGCAAAAGGCTGGGCTATGGCGGCGCGTATTGGTGCCGGAGTACTCAGCACCGCCGGCAGTGCAGTGCTGTTGGCACTCTGGCCATCCAAATTGGGCGACAGCACCCTGTACACCGAGGAAGAACTGCTTGAGATGGCTGAGGCGGCCATTCGGGTGCGTTTTCATCTGCACGTGGATGCCACCGGAAACCTCCGGGTGGCCGGCTATCACGTCAACGACAGCACCGGATACAAAGACCGGGTTCCGGTTGCTCACGCAGAGCTCAAGGGCGAGAATTTTGAAGTGGTGGTTGATGACGACTTCACCCTCGTCTGGTACCCGGATGACAGCGGCCACCGCCCGGTAGTGAGCACCGAATACCCGGCGGATTCCGGTATTGATCCCTACAGCATTCTGGTGACACCCATCCAGGAGGATGGCCAGGAACACTCGCCACCCGGCTACCAGCGGCCGTTTGAGGATCAGGTTGAGCTGATCGTAAGTTTTCCGAAGGATAGTGGGATTGAGCCGTTGTATCTGGTTTTTCAGAAGCGGGCTGATAGTGCCGGAGATAGTGGCTTAGTCAAATATGTTCAGCAATCACCAATTGATTTTGAGCATGTACTGAAGGCTGACTACACGAGTAGAGGAAAACCGACCGGCGGCCATACGTTGCTTTATGGCGATGTCAGGATAGTTCCTGGCACCGAAACGATGCCTGATGTTGCGGGTGTATACATGGCTACTGTTGAAGTCCAAGATCCGGCGAATCCAGGGCAGTGGATAACCAAGACGAGTAACAACTCTAGCAACACGATGTTCCCTAAGGATTGGGACGAAACCCGTATTAAAAGTGAAGTTGATGCAGCTTGGAATGATCCAAATAAAATTGTTCAGGGTGACAGGTGGATTTCTGTAACTCCCTCCGGTGTTAGAGTTGAGGGTTGGATTTCACCAAGAACGACAGTTTATCCAGTGTACCAGGCCCCAAGAACACTTAGAGGTGAGAAATGAAATTAAAATTGTACTATTCCGATGGCGGAAAACATCCTGTTCTAGGGCAAATCTATCATCAGCGCCAAGAGTTTTCTGGTGAACTTGAAGTGGCCCGGTATCAGCGATATCTAGCCAATACCTTAACCAGCATTGCTCAGAATATTGAGGACTGTGACAGGATACTATCCAAAATAAAAATGTTTGAAGAAGGAAAAATAAAAACTCTAGAGGTGGAAGGTAACGACGTTGACGTTTTTATCTCAAATAGTTTTGTTCAGATTAACATAAATGTTAATGATGATTGGGTTGACCAAGAAGAAGGTAGATTCTCTCTTGAGGAATTCAAGGCAGTTCTGAGTGCATGGAGAAAGTTTCTCAATCTCCCCGAGTCATTAAGTTCAGAAATCACTGCAGAGTTATAATTCATAGCAGTTGTCCGGTGAAAATTACTTCTATTGTAAAATAGGGTCAAAGCAAAGCCATCGCTTGGAACGATAAGAAAAATTTTCTCAAACGAGTGCGGAACAGAACATTTGCAGGGAACGCATGAACACGGAACACGATACCGATTACCAGTACCGCGAGCGGGTGGTAGTGCCCCGCCCGGACAAAGAGCTTCGCTTTCGGAACGGACGAATCCCCGGATATTTTTCGATATTTCTCGGCGGCTTGAGCCTGGCGGCGGTGCTCGCCTACCTGTTCCCCTCCTACCTGACGACCACCGATCTTCGTGCTGCGTATGATGCCGAGGCGCTTCAGGATGTCTTGAAGTACGGCATGTGGTTCTCCCTGTTTTTTGGCATCACCACCTTTGTGCTTGATCGGCGCAAACGGCTTGGCGCTGCGGGCATTGCCATGACGCTGATCGCGTTTGCCCTGGGGGGGTACAATGTTCCTGTTGGGCCGGTGGAGCCGAAACCGCTGTCGCTCGGTGTAGACTGGCTGATTCTGGCCTTTCTGGGTTCCACTATTGTCTTCACCAGCCTGGAGAAGCTCTTTCCGAAGTATCGGGAGCAGGTCATCTTGCGGGATGAATGGGGGCTGGATTTCTTTTACTTCTGCCTGAATCACCTGCTGATCTCAGCGGTTCTGCTGTTTGGCAACTTCCTGGTAACGCACTTTGAATGGGTGGCCAGCGACAGCCTGCAGGCGGCGATCCAGAGCACGCCGTTATGGCTGCAGGTCGTACTGCTGATTCTGGTTGCCGATTTCGTTCTGTATTGGGAGCACCGGGTATTCCATGAAGTCCGGCGGCTGTGGCCGTTTCATGCGGTCCATCATTCGGTGGAAACCATGGACTGGCTGGCAGGCTCCCGTGCCCATGTGGTTCAGATCTTCATTGAACGTGGATTGGTTATGCTGGCTCTGTATCTGCTTGGTGCCAGCAAGGAAGCACTGGATATCTACGTGACGTTCGCCGCGCTGCAGGCCATCATTATCCACAGCAATCTTAACGTGCCCTGGGGGCCGATTAAGTACCTGTTGGTAACGCCGCAGTTTCACCACTGGCACCACAGTTCGGAGAAGCCGGCCATCGATACCAATTACTCGGCACACACGGTGCTCTTTGACCGGCTGTTTGGCACGTACCATTTCCCGAAGGCGCACTGGCCGGCGGAGTATGGTACCACCCAGAAACTGCCGGGTTCCTACCTGGGGCAGCTGTTCTATCCGTTCCGCAGGCGCTGACCGGCAGTTGCCGTCAGGGTGATGCAATGGGATGATGCGCGGGTTGTGTGCTGCCCGCGCATTTACCCATCATTTGAAACCGGCAGGATGTCATGGCCAACCGAACCTCCACCCGTTTGAACAAATACATCAGCGAGAGCGGCATGTGTTCGCGCCGGGATGCTGACCGGTACATCGAGCAGGGCAACGTGCACATCAACGGTCGGCGGGCCCAGGTGGGAGACCAGGTGTTGCCGGGCGATGTGGTGAAAGTGAACGGCCAGGTGGTTGAGCCCCGGGACGAGGAAGATCTGGTCTTTATCGCCCTGAACAAACCGGTGGGCATTGTCAGCACCACCGACAGCGCGGAGAAAGACAATATCCAGCGCTTTGTCGGCCACAGCGAGCGCATTTTCCCCATTGGCCGCCTCGATAAGGATTCCCAGGGGCTGATTTTCCTCACCAGCAATGGTGATCTGGTGAACAAGATCCTGCGGGCCGGCAATAACCACGAGAAAGAATACCTGGTGACCGTCGACAAGCCGGTGACCCGGGAGTTTGTGGAAGGCATGAGCAACGGCGTGCCGATTCTGGGAACGATGACCAAGCGCTGCAAGGTGGAGAAAGTCTCCCGGTTTGTCTTCCGGATCATATTGGTGCAGGGCCTGAACCGCCAGATCCGCCGGATGGCGGAATACTTTGGCTATGAGGTGACGAAGCTGGAGCGGGTGCGGATTATGAACGTCAGCCTGCAAGGTTTGCCGGTGGGCGCCTGGCGGGATCTGACGGAGAAGGAACTGGCGGTGCTGTTTGATGCCATCCGGGATTCGTCCTCGGAAGCGACGCAGCCGGCGGCCAGCAAGCCCCGCAAGAAACCCGCCGGGGCCAAAGGTGCCCGCCCCGGTGCCGGTGGTAAACCGGCCAGGGCCGGCGCAAAGCCGTCAGGTAAACCTTCCCCCGGCCGAGGTGGAAAGGGAGCCGGTAAAGGCACCGGCAAACCGCCTGCAGGCAAGCCTGGCCGTGGCCCGAAGGCCGGTGGGCGCACGACCGGCCCGAAAGGCAAACCCGGCAAGCCGCGCAAGCCCTCCATCAAGAAGCGTTGATCCGCTCCGCCGGCTAATAGGTTCTCTTCCTTACGGCAGAATCTGCCCACAGGCGCTATGCTTACCGGCTTTAACCCCTGGCCGGATTTGCTTGAATGTTTGAATCGTTTTTCGCCACTTACCTCAGCAGCACCATCCGCTTTTTGTTCCTGCTGGCACCGTTCTTTGTGGTCACCATGTTTCTGGCACTGACCCGCGGCCTGCCGGCGGCCGAGAAGGCGTCGATCATTCGTCGGGCTTGTGTGTCCGCCTTTATTCTCGGCGTGGTGCTGTTCTTTGCCGGGCCGCTGTTGTTCAGCGCCATCGGTATTACCCTGAACTCGTTCCGTATTGGCGCCGGCAGCCTGCTGTTCCTCACCGCCATCAGCCTGGTCACCAGCGGCACCCGCAACCATGCCACCGGCCTGCCGGAAGAAGACCGCGACGACATCGCCGTGGTACCCCTGGCCATTCCGGTGATGATCGGCCCGGCCACCATCGGTGCCATCATGGTCTACGGTGCCGAGCTGAAAGCTGTTCACGAAGTGGCTGGCGGTTTGCTGGGTCTGGTCTCCGGCTTGCTGATTCTGGCGGTGTTGTTGCGGTTGTCCGGCTACCTGGAAAAAGTGCTGGGTAAAACCGGCCTGAACATCATGTCGAAAATCAGTGGCCTGATTCTCTCTGCCATGGCGGCGGAAATCGTGCTGACCGGTATCGCCGGCTTTATTGCAAGCACTCAAGGCGCCTGACAGAATCAGGCCTTCGTATCGTCTGCAGGTTTGTTATGCCCGCCAACACCATTGATCACAATCGTACCCGCTACAACTTTGACGGCATCGACTCGGTCTGGTTGTTCGGTTACGGGTCTTTGATTTACAAGGTGGATTTCCCGTTCCTGGAACAGCGGCCGGCCTCCATTCGCGGTTGGGCTCGCCAGTTCTGGCAGGGTTCCCACGACCACCGTGGCACGCCTGAGGCTCCTGGCCGGGTGGTCACGCTGATCGAGCAACCCGGAGCGGTCTGCCGGGGCATGGCATTCCGGGTATCGCCGAATGTCTTTGAGTATCTGGATGTGCGGGAGAAAAACGGTTACCTGCGCTTCAGCACCACCATGACCTTTGACGATGGCAGCCATGCCGAGGGCTTGGTGTATATCGCCACGGAAGACAACGAAGCGTTTCTGGGCGAGGCCCCTGAAGCCGATATTGCTGCCCAGATTGCCGCGGCGGTTGGCCCCAGTGGGCCCAATTCCGAATACCTGCTCCGGCTGGCGGAGTCCCTGCGGGCGTTGGGGGATGACTGCCGCCATACCTTTTCGATTGAATCTCACCTCACCCGTTCCGGGCCTGTCGAGGCTTCGGACAGTTAAACGTCAACCCATGTAAAGCTTGTGCAAAACCGGCCCTTGGGCGCTGACATCTCCCTTCTGATCATTAATCTGGTGGCAAGGCTTCACGGAATGTTTCCGTTTAGCATGGTTCCAGTCGATAGGGACGGGAGAGTCATGATGAAACGATTACTGATCAGCAGTACCCTGATTGTCGCCCTGGGCTTTGCCGGTATGGCCCAGGCAGACGGCTACCGTGGCCACGGCCATCCGCCGGGTATCCAGAAGCAGTTGGACCGGGGCAAGGCGCTGCCACCGGGCCATCAGAAGAAAATGCTGCGTGCCGAGCATCGCCGGTCTTACCATGATCGCCACCGCGACAACCGCTATCGGGATAATCGCCACAAGCATCGGTACGACCGCCGGGACTATGGTAAAAAGCATTCCCATTACCGATACAAACCGAAGTACCACAACCATCGCAGTGGTTACCGGTCATCCCTGGGGTACAACGACCGGATACCACCGGAGTATCGGGCAGCCCGGATCATTCGTGATACCCAGATTCTTATTGACCAGACCCGCCGGTAGGTTCGGCAACCCGCCTTTCCGGGCGCTCTTCCCGGGCTGCGGGGTTAAACCCCCGCGCCGGGGTGCGGCGCCGGTGCCGCAAGCCAATCAGCACCAGCGGCACCACAATCATCAGACTGCCGGCCAGGAACCACAGGTCCGGCACTTCACCAAACCAGATCCAGCCAATGGCGACGGCCCAGATCAGCCCGGTGTATTCGGCGCTGGTAACCTGGTTGGCATCCACCTGCCGGTAGGCCAGCAGCACGGTGATGTTGTAGCCGAGGATGAACAGGGCTGAGCCGGCGGCGCTGATCAGGATCTGCGGGTTCCAGGCCGCGCCTTCCCAGAGCGCCAGGGCAGCGGCAGCCGGCACAATCAACAGGTAGTTCAGGAACAGCTTGTGGACGGTGGTCTGCTCTTTGGGCAATTGGCGCACCATTACAGCGTTGATGGCCAGGGCGAAGGCAGAGCCCAGGGCCGCAATCACTGCCCAGTTGAATTCCACCGGGCGCAGGATGACGATGATGCCGGCAAAGCCACTGAAGACGGCGGTGACGCTCAGGGGGGTGAGTTGTTCCCGGAAGAAAAAGGCGGAGAGCACCATCACCAGTATCGGGGCAGCGTAGAACAGGGCGTTGGCGGTGGCCAGCGGCAAGTTGGTGAGGGCGATCACCATGCAGACGATGCCGACCAGGTGGATGTGGGCGCGGATGGCGTGGATTTTCAGGCCGCCGAAGAGGTTCTGGCGGTCGAGTTTGCGGGCCAGGGGAATCAGGAAGGCCAGGGTCAGGAGGCAGCGCAGGAAGGCGAACTGGAAGACGGGGGCGCCGGGTTCCAGCATTTTGATAAATACATCGGAGAGGATGGCCATGGCGTTGCCGATGACCAGCAGCAGAATGGCGCTGTTGACGGTTTTGCCTGACACGTTGGTTCTCTCCTCTTTATCTTGGCCTTCGTGGTTTGGTGGAAGGATCAGGTCGGGCTGCCCCTCCGAAAACCGCTGCAAGTACATCCCTGTACGCTTGCTTTCCGCCATCCATGGCTACAAGCATTTTCGGAGGGACAGCCCGACCTGATCCCCGAATCTCGTTGGAGAGTCTAATGAAATGCTAATATCCGATAAAATGATGATTATTAGCCATCCATTAGAAAATTAGATACTAAACCGATGAAACTACCTCCACTGAAAGCTCTTCCCGTATTCGAAGCCGCTGCACGGCTTAACAGCTTTTCGGCGGCTGCCGAGGAACTGTCGATCACGCAAAGTGCAGTCAGTCACCAGATCAAACAGCTGGAAACCTATTTGGGTGAGCGGCTGTTCTGGCGCTCGGGCCGGAAGGTGACGTTGACGGATGAGGGGCGGCAGTATCTGGATGCCGTTGGTTCGGCACTGTTGCAGATTGAACGGGCCAGTGAGCAATTGTTGGGGCATGAGGAGTCGCGGCTGAGGTTGTCGGTGTTCAGTTCGTTTGCGGTGCGCTGGCTGGCGCCGAGGTTGCCGGATTTGCAGCGTTTGCATCCGCAGATTGATCTGGCTTTGGAGATGAGCAGTGAGAATCCGGTGTTGTCGGATAGGGTGGCGGATTGTTTTATTACCATTCACCGGGATTCGCGGGCCTACAGTTACGATCTGCTGTATGAGGAGCGGTTGTTTCCGGTGTGCAGTCAGGATTATTGGCAGCGTATACGGCGGGAGTTGGGGCGGGATGCGGAGCCCGAGCGGCGGGATGAGCCGCCGGTAGCGCCGGCAGAGATGGCCCGGTTTCCGTTGCTGTCGACTCACAGTATCTATGACAGGCAGGGCGGCGACTGGGAGGCCTGGTATCAGGAGGCCGGTATGAAGCTGCCTGCGTCCAGTCGGCTGCTGCATTCCAGCCATATGCTGTTGTCGCTGGAGGCGGCGCGTTTTCATCAGGGCATTGCGTTGACCAATGACTACATGCTCAGTACCCGCAAGGATTCGGCGGATTTTGTTCGGTTGCCCGCCCATTCGGTGGTGACAGGTGACAAGTTCTACTTTGCCTGGAAGACCAGCCGCCGGCGGGAGCGTGGGATTCAGACGCTGCGCCGCTGGCTGGTGGATGAGGCTATTCGGGGTGGGCTTCGTGGGGAGTAACCTTCTAGCAGCCTGCGGGTTCTGGTGTTTTGAGCAGGGCGGGGGTGTCTGTCCGGAAAACGCTCGAGCCATCCATGGGCGCTTCTGCTCCGCCATCCATGGCTCCGCAAATTTCCGGACAGACACCCCCGCCCCGCTCAGCCTTACCTCACGGAGCTCGCTGTGCTAAAGCTGAATCTGTGGGGCGACCCACCTACATAGTCGGGGGCAGTCCTTGGCAGGAGGCCTCCCAAAAATGTGCGGAGCCATGGATGGCGGAGCAGAAGCGCCACAAGGATGTGCCGAAGGAGCGGTTTTTGGGAGGCCTCCTGCCAAGGACTGACCTCCACCGAACTAAAAGGCTAGGAACCTGAGCCAGGCCGCTCTACAACCTTGCGCTTGCCCTTGGCACCCTTGGCCAGGGCTTTCAGGCCGTCGGCGTCGAAGGCATCCACCCGGATGACGTCATACAGGGCTGTCAGCGCTTCTTCCATTTTCGGGCATTCGTCCGCCTTGATGATGCCCTGGGCGCAGGCCCAGTCCACCAGCTCTTTACGTTGATGGCCCATCAGCAGGGCAATGCCGTCCAGTTCGTCTTCGTCGCGGCTGCGAATCGCTTCGTGCAGGCGCTGGCGCATCTCGGCGGTTTCGTTGGCCAGTTTGTAGGCATTGAGTACCCGGCCCAGCGGGTCGTCTGGATCCATGTTGATAAAGGTGCCGCGGCTAATGCGTTGGCGCACCGGGGTGTCTTTCACGATGGTGGCAGCCACCCTGGCGCCGAGCTTGTCATCCGGGCCGTTCAGGCCGGTGGCGCCGAGCGGGAACACCAGTATCCGCAGTGGCCAGCGCAGGGCCGGGACCGGGAAGTTGATGATGGCATCGCGCATGGAATCCTGCAGGTCGTGCAGGCAGGTTTGCAGGCACCATTCCACCAGGTCTCGCTGGTCGTCCGGGTAGCCTTCTTCATGCCATTGCTTGATCACCGCGGTGGCGTAATACAGATGCACCAGGCAGTCGGCCATGCGGCCAGACAAGCGCTGGCGGGCTTTCAGGCCGCCGCCGACGGTCAGCAGGGTGACGTCGGTCATTAATGCGAAGGCAGCGGAGAATCGGCCCAGCTGGCGGTAGTATTTCTGGATGTCGCCCTGGCGTGGCGCGGTTTCCAACCAGCCCTTGCTCAGGCCCAGTACGAACGCCCGCAGGGCATTGCGGGTGGTGTGGGCCAGGTGGCGGTAGAAGATGCCATCGAATTGTTTTGCAGCCTTGTCCTGGTCTTCCATGCCGGCGGCTTCGATTTCTTCCACGATAAACGGATGGCAGCGAATGGCGCCCTGGCCGAAGATCATCAGGCTGCGGGTCAGGATGTTGGCGCCTTCCACGGTAATGCCGATGGGCACGGCCTGGTAGGCCCGGGCCAGGAAGTTACGGGGGCCGGTGATCACGCCCCGGCCGGCCACTACATCCATGGCGTGGTTAATGACTTCCCGCATCAGGTCGGTGTTGCGGTATTTCAGTACCGCCGAGGGCACGGATGGGCGAACGCCCCGGTCCAGCATGCCGGCGGTGAGCAGGCGGGCGGCATCCATCATGTAGGTGTAGCCGGCGATGGGCTCCAGGGCTTCCTGAACGCCTTCGAACTGGCTGATGGTGCGGCCGAACTGTTCCCGGGTGTAGGCGTAGGCGCCAGTGGCAAGGCTTGCAAACTTGCCGGCGCCGGTGCCGAGAGCCGGCAGGGAGATGGAGCGGCCGATGGACAGGCATTCCAGCAGCATTTTCCAGCCTTTGCCGAGCATGTCTTGCCCACCAATCACCTGTTCCATGGGGATGAACACTTCGGTACCCCAGGTGGGGCCATTCATGAATACGGTGTTCATGGGCAGGTGGCGGGCTCCGGCGTTCACGCCGTCGGTCTCCCGGGGCACCATCACACAGGTCACGCCGATGTCGTCCTGATCGCCGATCAGGTGTTCAGGGTCATAGACCTTGATGGCCAGGCCAATCAGGGTCGCTACCGGGGCGAGTGTGATGTAACGCTTGTTCCAGGTGACCTTCAGGCCCAGCACTTCCTTGCCGTTCCATTCGCCCTTGCAGACGATGCCTTTGTCCGGAATGGCACCCGCGTCGGAGCCGGCCACCGGTGAGGTCAGGGCAAAACAGGGGATTTCCTTGCCCTTGGCCAGGCGCGGCAGGTAGTGGTGTTTCTGGTCGTCGGTGCCGTAGTGCATCAGCAGCTCACCCGGGCCCAGGGAATTGGGCACCATGACGGTCACCGCTGCCGATACGCTGCGGGTGGAGATTTTCATCACGATTTCGGAGTGGGCAGTGTTGGAGAAACCCAGGCCCCCGTCTTCCTTGGGAATCACCAGCCCGAAGAAGCCCTTGTCACGGATGAACTTCCATACCTTGTCCGGCAGGTCGTAGTGTTCGTGGGTGATCTGCCAGTCATCCAGCATCTTGCACAGTTCTTCCACCGGGCCGTCGAGAAACGCTTGCTCCTCGCTGGTCAGATGCGCCGGAGCGGCGTCCAGCAGCTTGTTCCATTCCGGTTTGCCGGAAAACAGTTCGCCATCCCAGTCTACGGAACCGGAGTTCAGGGCTTCCTGCTCGGTTGGCGAGAGCTTGGGCAGGCGGCTGCGGACCCAGCCCAGCAAGGGCCGGCTGAATTTGTCCAGGCGCAGGTCGCCGGGCAGGGTGATCAGTAACGCCAACGCTAACAGCAGGCCGCCGATGACAAAACTGAGAAGGTGCCAGCCGTCGTTGGCAACGCCGACGAGGGTGGCGACAGACATCACGATCGCAGCGGTTTTGCCGCCGATGCTGAAATAGATCAGCACCAGGGCACTGATAACCAGAAGCAGAACACTCATGGACAGACCTCCATATCATTACCAGATCAGGCAGATTTGCCTCTAACCATCGGCCAAAGTCCAGGCAGTTGCAAGGAAAACGGACGGTTCAATAGGGGGCTGAGTGGCAGACCGTTAAAGAATTTACAAAATCTTGCAAAAGCAATAAATCCATTCCTTTTTTTAATCGTAATTCTCTCCACTTAACCAATATGTGGAGTGCTTATATGACTGGCCAGCTCACGGTAGCAAAACGCCTGGCGTTGGGATTTGGTTTGATGGTAGCGCTGATGGTGCTGGTCAGCGTTGTAGGTAATCACCAGGTGGGATTCATTGACCGGACTCTGACCTCGGTTAATGAGGGCGCCTCACTCAAACAACGCTTCGCCATTAATTTCCGGGGCAGCGTGCACGACCGGGCCATCGCCATTCGGGATGTGGTGCTGGTGAACCGCGATGCTTCCTTGCGTGAGCATCTGCGCACCATTGATGACCTCGCGGCTATGTACCGGAAGAACGCCGAAGCCATGTCCCAGATGTTCCAGCGCCAGGGGGCCACGGATCAGGAGCGCCGTTTGCTGCGGGACATCGAAGCCACCGAGCAGCGAACCCTCGCCCTGACCGATGAGGTGGTGACTCTTCGAACCGCAGGCAATACCGAGCAGGCCCGGCGCCTGTTGCTGGATCAGGTTTCACCGGCTTACAGCGAGTGGCTGGCGCGGGTTAACGCGTTTATTGATTATCAGGAAGACACCGTTGCCGCTGACCTGGAAGAAGTGCGCGACGCCGCCAGTGGCTTCAACATCATGATTCTCTCCATCACCGGCTTTGCCGTACTGGTCAGTGTGCTGGTGGCCACGGTCATCATCCGCAAACTCAAGCGAATCCTGGGTGCGGAGCCCGAGGAAGTGGCGGCGGCCATCCGGCAGCTGGCGGACGGCCAGCTGGAGCAAAATCTGGAAACCCGTTACCCGGACAGCGTGATGGGCGCTCTGGCGGATACCATTGACCGGTTAACGGGCATCATCCGTGAGGTACGGTCTGCGGCCGAGGAGCTGTCCAACGCGTCTGGTGAGCTGGAAGATACCTCAGACAACAACAGCAAACAGATCCGTATGCAGGCTACCGAGGCTGAGCAGATGGCCACCGCGGTGAACCAGATGGCGGCCACGGTGAACGAGGTGGCGGGCTTTGCCGCTAACGCCGCGACAGCAACCCGCAAGGCTGATCAGGAAGTGGAAACCGGAAATCAGGTGGTCAAGGAGACCGCCACCTCGATCACCGAGTTGGCGAACAAGCTGGAGGACGCGGCGGCTTCTGTAAACCGGGTGTCGGAAGACAGCGGTAATATCGAGAAAATCATCGAAGTGATCAACGCCATCGCCGAGCAAACCAACCTGCTGGCACTGAATGCGGCCATTGAAGCGGCCCGCGCTGGCGAACATGGCCGGGGCTTTGCGGTGGTGGCTGATGAAGTGCGTTCCCTGGCATCCCGTACCCAGGATTCCACCCGGGAAATTCAGGACATGATTGGCCGGTTGCAGGCCGGTGCTGGTGAGGCCTCCGGTGAAATGGAACGAAGCCGGGATCTGGCTCGGGTGACGGTTGAGAAGACCGCCGAGGCAGAAACCGCGCTTGGGCGCATCCGGGAAGAGGTGGCTTCCATCAACGACATGAATGCCCAGATTGCCAGCGCTGCAGAAGAACAGAGTTCAGTGGCGGAGGAAGTGAACCGCAACATCGCACGGATTCACGATGCCACCATTGAAACCTCTGCCGGATCGGATCAGGTGGCCGGTGCCAGCCGGGATCTGGCCGTGCTGGCGGGTCAGTTGCGCTCACGGGTCAGCGTGTTCCGGTTCAGAGGCTGAGCCCTGTTACCAGTGTACGTGTTGAGCGAATTGGAGGTCAGGCGTAGCCAGCGGCGAACACCAGGCCCAGGACAATGGGCATGACTACCAGGCTGCCGAGGTTGCTCAATAATACCAGCGATGCCACCGCGTGGGGTTCCTGCTGATACTGCTCCGCCACCATGTAGTTCAGCACCGCGGGTGGCAGGGCCGCGAAGACCCACAGGCAGGCTACCTGAAGGCCCGGCAGGTCGAGCAGGGCAATCATTGGCCAGGCCAGCAGCAAGCCGCTGACCGGGCAGGCAATGGCGCCAATCAGCCCCAGTTTCCAGTCCCGAAAATCGACATCCAGCATCCGCACCCCCAGGGCAAACAGCATCAAGGGGATACACACGCCACCCAGCATGTTCAGGGTTTCCAGCAGCCAGCCAGGCAGGGCAACACCGCTGAAGTTAACCGTTAGCCCGGCGATGCTGGCGAACACGATCGGTAGCCGCAATCGCCGGATGATCGACGTGTGCGGGTCCAGCATGTACAGGCCAACGGAGAAGTGCAGCAGCATCTCGACGATGAACAGTACGATCGCTGCCGGCAGTGCCGCCTCACCAAACGCCAGTACCAGCAACGGAATGCCCATGTTGCCGGAATTATTGAACATCATCGGCGGCAGGAAGGTTTTCAGGTTCAGGTTCAGAACGCGGGCCACCGGGTACAGAATGATGCCAGAACCTAGCACCACCACTGTTGCCGCCAGGGCCAGCCAGCCATAGTCCTGCAGGGGCGCCTGCTGGTCGGCCAGTACGGCAAACACCAGCATGGGCACGAACAGTTCCATGTTGAGAACGTTCAGGCCTTGAATGTCTGGTGTGCGGTAGCGGCCATACAGGGCGCCGCAACCTGCAATCAGGAATACCGGCAGCATGGTAGCTAGGATCTGGCCGATCATGGGGAGAACTCCGACAAACGTTCGGGACGACAACCATCAACAAACGGTTAGGTTCGCAAGTATCGGCCCGTTTCGGCAAGCAAAACTTGCCCATGTTCGACCAAAGCGGGAGGCGCCTGCCACGGTTGGTTGCGGTCGTTGGCCGGGGCTACCACAATAGCCCTCGGCAGCCTTTCAACCAGTTGGGGAGTTCGTTTGTGGCCAGTGCGTTTGATCAGCCTGTTCGACGAGAAAATACCTGCTCGGTCAAATTTGATGCCCGCCAGGCGGTGTTTGGCCGGGAGGATGTCATTCCGGTGTGGGTGGCGGATATGGACTTTGCCGCGCCCGAGGCGGTCACCCGCGCCCTGACTGAACGGGCTCGGCACCCGGTTTACGGCTATACCCTGTTTCCTGACAGCCTCTACCAGGCAATGATCGACTGGTTTGCGCAGCGCCATGGCTGGCACATTCGCCGGGAGTGGATATTGATGGCGCCGGGGGTGGTGCCATCTCTGAATGCCGCCTGTATGGCCTACGCCGAACCCGGCGAGGGCGTGATTATACAGCCGCCCGTGTATCCGCCTTTTTTCAGCTCGGTGCGCCAGAGCGGTCGTGAAGTGATCGAAAACCCCCTGGTTCAGGATCCGCATACCGGGCAGTACCGGATGGATCTGGAGCATCTCGAGCAATGCGCTGCCCGGCCCGATGCCAGGGTGCTGTTGTTGTGCTCCCCCCACAACCCGGTCGGCCGGGTCTGGACGGAAGCGGAGCTCAAAGAGCTGCTGGCCATTGCACGGCGCCACAACCTGGTGGTGCTCTCAGACGAGATACATTGTGATCTGACTTATCCGGACGCGGCACCGCATACCGTCCTGGGTAGACTCGCCGGAGAAGAGGATGCTCTGGTGACGGCGGTGGCTCCGAGCAAGAGTTTCAACATGCCCGGTCTTGGTCTGTCGGCCCTGGTGATCACGGACCCGGATCGGCGCAAAGCCATGAAAGCGGTGTTTGAGTCCATGCACTTGCCCC
The DNA here is from genome assembly GCF_001574445.1 of Marinobacter excellens LAMA 842. NCBI lineage: Bacteria > Pseudomonadati > Pseudomonadota > Gammaproteobacteria > Pseudomonadales > Marinobacteraceae > Marinobacter > Marinobacter excellens. The sequence goes on along the minus strand of NZ_LOCO01000008.1, from coordinate 109,257 downwards.
AGTGCAACCCGTTCAGCATTGCCGGCTTTGAAGCGGGTTATCGCCACGGCGCCACTTGGCTGGATGAACTGCTCGGCTATCTGCAGGCCAATCGGGATTTTGTGGCCAACGCGGTGTCCCGGCGATTGCCAGGCATTGACGTCGCTGTGCCGGAAGGCACGTATCTGATGTGGCTCGACTGTCGAAGCCTGGAGCTGGATGACGCCGGCCTCAAACGATTTTTCGTGGAGGAGGCCGGCGTGGGCATGAACCCGGGTTTGTCCTTCGGGCAACCTGGCAGTGGCTTCATGCGCCTGAACATCGGCTGCCCGCGATCCGTGCTGGAGGAGGTGATAGCGCGGATCGAGGCAGCGTTGGCTGGCCTATAGTGCCGGTTGCGACTGAATGGCGCAGTGGTCTTCCACCAGCTTCCAGTGTGGTGGCTCCTGGATACCCGGCATGTCGCCCTTGGTATCCCGGATGGCTTCCCAGATCTTGCCGCCATGGCTGACTTGGCTGCCGACGGAGTAACTCTCAGCAAACAGCCATTGTTCCGGGCGTTCGCAGAACTCTGTGTTACTGCCCGTCTGGGTAACGCCTTCCTCCACATCAGCCGGGTCTATGGGGTCGGGCGGCCTGTTTTCACCACCACAACCTGGCACCGAATGTAAGCGTTTCCAATCGAATGTGATACCCGGCTCCATACCCTCGTGAATTTCACGGGACTCGTACCAGTTGTCGTTGTGAAACACCACAGACCCCGCCGGGTAATAGCGGCTGGGCACCCATTCATGGTTATCCGGATCACAGGCCTCGGCAGACGCCAATGCAGGCATGCCAAGTGCCAGGATCATCAACAACAGACCATAAAGTGTGTGGGCTCGCCCGATGCTGGTGGTGGCTTTCATCATGTGTCTCTCCCGTTTTGTTCCTGACTTCGAAGTGAATACGCAGCCTGTCGGCGACCGGTTCGCGTGGCCAACACCAGGCCTGCGAGAATCAGCAGGCCGCCAATCATGTGAAACGCGCCAAGCGACTCACCCAGAAAAATGCCGGCCAGTATGGATGCGAAGACCGGGGTCAGGTACATGAATATCGCGGCCCTGGCCGGGCCGATCGCATGCACGCCGTGATTCCAGAATGCGTAGGCAAGGATACCGGGGAATATGGCGAAATACAGTAGCGACATGGCCGTATTTCGGGTCAGCTCGAAGCCCCCGGCGAAGAAAAACAGGTCGACCAGGTAAAACGGCAGGATCACCAGCGTGCCCAGCAGAATCTGGGTGGTCAGGAAAGTAAGGGCCGGTAACGGCACCGCCTGCCGTCTGAGCAAGACCGAGAACAACCCCCAACTGAAGACGGCCGCCACCATGATCAGGTCACCGGGTTGTGCCTGAAGGCCGGTCAAAACCGAGAGCTCACCCCGGGCCACCACGGTCAGGATGCCTCCGATGGCCAGGGCGATGCCCAATGCCTGAATTGGCCGGGTGCGGTCGCCCAGAAGCATCCACGCCAGCAGGGCCACGAAAATAGGAATGGTGGCATTGATCAGGGCAATATTGGTGGCGGTGGTGGTGATGGCGGCGTAGTAGAGCAGTGAATTGAACGCGGCCACGCTGAAGGTGGCCAGTGCCAGCATCGAACCCAGGCGGGCACGGATGACCCGGCGATGATGCCACATGCCAGGGAAACCGAAGGGCAGCAATATGGCGAGGGCAATCACCCAACGCCAGAATGACATGGACAGGGGCGGTACATGCTCAACCGTGCCTCGCGCGACCACGGCATTGCCGGCCCAGAACAGCGGCGTAAGCACCAGGCCCACATAGGCCAGGCCGGGAATTCGGGATAATATGCCAGAGTTTGCCGAAGACACATGAACTCCTGTGGATCATAGGCTGTCGGGTAAAACCCCTAGCATACTACTCTCCTGGAACTTCTGCCTCCGTACCAATGTGGTAGGCGGCGAAGCCGGCCATCACCACCTGATCAACCGCCATGCCGATGATCCGGCCGTTGGAGGTGGAGCGTATCGGGTGTTGCTCATTGGTAATCGGATCAGCCACATAGCCCAAGACCTCCCCTTCGGAGACATTGGCACCCAGGTTAATCTCGCTGAACAGAATGCCGCCGTGCTCGGCGCGCACCCAGGTGGAATCATAATAGACCGGTTCCGGATCGCCCCAGACAAACATCCTGGAGATCATGCCGTGTTTCTCCAGCAGGCTGTTGAGGCTATTTACCCCGGCTTCGATCTGATGCTCCTGAATTCGCAACGACTCCCCGGCTTCCATGGTCACGGCACGGATACCTGCCTGGACGGCTGCCGTGCGCAGCATGCCTGGGGAGCCGGAGCTGTGCACCACCGCCATGCGGTCAAACCCACGGGTGAATTCCGCCACGTCCGGGTTATTCATGTCGGCCCGCAGCTGGGGCAGGTTGGTGCGCTTGAGGGAACCGGTGTGAATGTCCACCAGCATGTCGCAGTGCCGAATGACATTCTCAAACAACGAGTAGGCCACCCGGTCGGCAAGGTTGCCGTCCTTGCGGCCCGGGAAAAAGCGGTTCAGATCCCGACGGTCCGGCAGGTACCGACTGCCCTGCTGGAAGCCGGTTAGATTGACAATGGGCACGCCGATCACCCGGCCACTGAGTTTCTCCGGATTGAGGTCATACATGGTGCGGCGAATAATCTCGATGCCGTTAAGCTCATCGCCATGTACGGCGCCAGTCAGGCACAGGGTTGGCCCAGCATTCACGCCGTTGACCACCAGAACAGGGGTAATTTGTGACAGGCCGGCAATCTGGATCTGGGGGGACCAGGCCAGCCGCGTCGAGGTGCCGGGCAGCACTTCCTTGCCAAGCAGGGTGAAACTTTCTGCCGGCAGGGGTTCTACCGGCGCGTCGGCCTCGTCCTCAGGGGCAGACGTTTCCCCTTGTGCAGTATCCTGAACTACCTGAAGTTCCTCTGCAGACAGTTCCGCCCCCGGCAGGGTTTCCGGTTCCGGCTCGGGTTCCGGCAGGGGGGCCACTTCTTTCAGGTCGATGTTGGGGGCAATCTTGCGGGTAACGGGCACCACCACGGTGTTGACCGTTTGTGTTTGCTGGTCGGTGGCTGGCGCCGATGGTTCCTGCTCGTCGTCGCTGGCGTCGCCATCTTCGCCTGGACTGCGGCGGGGTTCAGAGCGCACCACATCCTCAACGTTTTCATCCTCTGCGAGTTGGGCCACCAGCACAGACGAATCGTTGGTGTCGGCCAAGGTGACCATTGGCAGGGCGGCAGCGAAAAGCCAGATCGGAAAATGTCGGATTGTGGAGTGTCTGGGCCTTTGAAACAGCATAAGTCCTCGAGTACCTGTCCAGTGGCCCCAAGGATAGGGCCCTGTATGGTTCATGAATACCGCTGTGACAGAGGTTTAATGCCACTTTCATGATCACGGGCCCATCTGTAATGGCCCGATGTGGTTGAATGTAATAACACTGCTATCTTTCAGAGATATGACTGTTATACGTGCCACGAGGAGAGAACTAAATGGACCTTTTGCGAATTCTGGTTGCGATTCTGTTACCGCCGTTAGGTGTTTTTTTACAGGTGGGACTGGGCAAGCATTTCTGGATCAACATACTGTTGACCATCCTGGGCTACATTCCTGGCATCGTGCACGCGGTGTGGATCATCGCCAAGAAGTAGCCCGGTATCCGGCTTAGTGAGTATGCCAGAGGTTGTCTGACTGATAGGCCCGGTGTTCCGCCTCAAGTTTGAGGAGGTGCGCCAGGGCTGATCGCGCAGCCAGTCCATGGATGGCCGCGGGCACGTCGTCGTAGGCTTTCGCAGTAAGGTCTTTCAGCGAAACCGGTGCCAGGGCTTCCAGTGCCCGGAAGATCTTGTGTTCCCGCGATAACCGGTGGGTGATCAGGTAATCAATGACCGCCTCCGGCTGGCCCATCAGGAAGCCATGGGCGGGGGCGATGAAGCGAAGGGCCTCATCCAGCAGGTCATACAGCGATTCCACATAGGCTTTCATGTCGCCGTCCGGCGGATTAATCACCACCGTCGACCCCTGCATGATGTGATCACCAGAAAACAGCAGCTCCTGGTCCGTCAGCAGATAACACAGATGGTTCGAGGTATGTCCGGGGGTATGAATTACCTTCAGGATGCCCGCCTCACTGACAATCAGATCGCCATGCTCCGGTTCATCGTCCGCCTTGAAGGACGGGTCCTGGCCGGCGCCTTCCGGGGCCGGCCAGCCAAACACCCGGCATCCCGTTCGCTCCTTCAGCACCGACACTGCCGGTGAGTGGTCCAGGTGGGTATGGGTCACCAGCACCTGGTCCACTAACCCGCCGGTTACCTCCAGAATCGCGTCAATATGGGCGTCATTGGCCGGCCCGGGATCAATCACCGTAAACCGCTCAAAGCCCAGAATATAGGTATTCGTGCCCGGCCCGGTCATCATCCCCGGGTTTGGTGCGGTCAACCTCACCACCCCGGCTGCCACCTCTACCGGTTGCCCCGGCACAACTTCCGCCCGGGTGGAGCCTTCCCCCTCCGGGTCCAGCTTCACTGCCTCATCGTAAGCCGGCGCGTTGGGTTCCAGCATCACCGGCTTACCCTTGCGAAGCGCCGGCCAGGGGTCGGTCGGGAACGCCTCCGGCGGATTGGCGTGGGCATAGCGCATCAACTCGGCGGTGGAACTGAAATCACACAACACCCGCAAGGTACGGATCGTCGGCAACCCCAACAACCGCTGCCCTGCCCGATGCTCCTCCAACGCCTGCGCCGGTGAAATCCACACGTGATCAATCGTCTCCTGACCATCGTGCCCGGCCACCTGCCCCTCCGGCGCCACCGCCACAAAAAACCGCGTATCAAACCGCCGAGGCGGCCCCGGCGGCGTCACCCAATGGCTTAAATACGCCAACCGGTCCAGCGGCACCACCAGCCCATGCTTCTCACACAACTGCGCCAGCGACACCTCATCCCGAAACAACGCCTGCCGCTCACCATGCACCGGATGGTCTGCGCCAACCAGCTTGCCATTCGCATCCTGAGCCAGCAGAACCCCCGCCTCCTCAAAACACTCCCGAACCGCCGCCAACATGAAATCCGCGCCACCCTCATCCAGACTCATGGTCTGACTGATATCCGCGTCTTCAACACCCACAACATGCGGCTGCGCCTCCGACTCCTGCTCATTCACCGCCCCGCCGGGGAACACATAGTAACCGGGCAGGAAAATAGCCTCCCAGGTGCGTTGCAGCAGAAGCACTTCAATGCCGTTTTCGGTATCGCGGGTAAGAACCAGAGTGGCAGCCGGGCGAATATCCATAAGTAACTCTTATTATGACGTTTTATTGGGCGCATGCAGGAAGTCTGGGCGGGGCTTGGGGCTGGGCTTTCCAGAACTGTGCGGAGCCATGGATGGCGGAGCCCAAGCGTCACAAGGATGTGCCGAAGGAGCGTGTTCTGGAAAGCCCAGCCCCAAGCGCCGCTTACTCCGAAACAAAAAGCGCAGGAACAAGAAGCAAGATACCCGATAGCACCATAAGATGAGAAGTCACAACCGGAAGCGTATGATTCAGCCCAATCCAATGTTGAACCAGATCAGGACACCCCCGTGGCAAGAATCAAACTAGACTTTCCCGACAACGCCTTCAGCTTCGAAACCCGAATGCCCGTCAGAATCACCGACATCAACGGCGCCAACCACCTCGGCAACGACGCCCTGATCTCCATGCTCTCCGAAGCCCGCGCCCAGTTCTTGGTTGAACACGGTATCGAAGAAGCCGACCAGAACGGCACCGGCATTATCGTCACCGACCTGGCCACCATGTACCAGGGCGAATCCTTTTACCCGGACATGCTGCGCTTCGAAGTGGGCCTGATGGATTTCAACAAATACGGCGGCGATTTCGTGTTCCGGGTTACCAAAGCCGACACCGGCCAATCGGTGGCCATGGCTAAATACGGTTTTGTGTTCTTCAACTACAAAACCCGGGAAGTCACCCCCATGCCCGAGAGCTTCCGGGCCAGGTTTGCCGGCTAACGGTCCGGGTAATTCCGGCTTGGGCCGCCCTTATCCACACCCCGGAACAGGGCGGCCTTCGCCATCATATGGGCGCTGACTGGCGCAGTCACAAACAGGAAAACGGTTACAATCGCCTCATGCACGGAAAGCGCGCCGCGCTGAAAACTGAAGTACAGCAACGAGCCGATCAGCAAACAGCCCAGGCCAAGGGTGCTGGCCTTGGTGGGCCCATGCAGCCGCATAAAGAAATCCCGCAACCGGGCCAGGCCAACAGAGCCAATCAGCGCAAACAAGGCGCCGGCCACCAGGAACAGCGAAATCACCAATTCAAGAACGAACGGCATGGTTGACGCAGTCATTCGATCACATCCCCCCGCAACAGATACTTGGTCATTGCCACGGTTCCGACAAACCCCATCAGGGCAATCAGCATGGCGGCTTCAAACAGGATGCCCAGGGACAACCGGATATCGAACAGCACAATCAACGCAATACTGTTGATCATCAGGGTGTCCAGCGCCAGGATCCGGTCCACGATGTCGGGCCCGATGGCCAGCCGGTAAAGGTTCAGCAGGATGGCAATCGCAAACACAGTGATCGCCAGGTTAACCGCCCATTCAATCATCAAAAATCTCCTGTAACGGCTTCTCGTAGTGCTCGCGAATGTCTTTGATCAACGCTACTTCATCCTCAAGATGCAGGCAGTGGATCAACAGGCAGCGGCCCTCGCGATCATAATGCGCGCTCACCGTGCCCGGGGTCAGCGAAATGGTACTGGCCAGAATGGTCACGGCAAAATCGTCGGTCAGGGTCAGAGGGTATGTGAAGAACCCCGGCTCCAGCTGCCGCGAATAGAACAGAATGCGCCGGGCGACAATCAGGTTGGATTTCAGGATATCCATCAATAACCGGCCAAGGTAGCGCAGCAACTTACCCGGATGCTTGACCTTTGAACGCTCCGGCCAGAACGGCTGGGTGACCCGGGAAATCACCACCGCCAGCACCGCGCCCAGCAACAGGTGGGCAAAGCTGAACTCATTCATCAACAGCCATAACAGCAGAAGAAAGCCGGCGAACAGGGGGTGTGGCACCCAGCGCTGTAACCAGTTCATGGGGTGAGCCCTCCCGTTATCGTGACGGGCTCGCCAAGCACCGCCTCAACATAGGCGGACGGATGATAAAGCTGGCCTGCGGTTGCAGTCATATACTCCATCACCGGCGCGGCAAACAGGGCCAGGGCGCCACTGATACCAATAAGCACGGATACCGTGGCCACGCGCGCCGGGTCCAGCTTGCGGCGCTGGCGGCCGGTGAACGGCTCCGGTTTCCAGAACCAGCCGGAGCCGGCTCGGCTGAGTGCGGCAATCATAAATAACCCGGCAATCAGGGTAATGCCCCAGAGCCAAAGGTAGTGCGGGTGCGTGATGGCGTTCTGCAGCAGCCAGGCTTTACTAACAAACCCAGAGAAGGGCGGCAGCCCCGCCATGCTGACCGCCGCCACCAGAAACAGCGTGCCCAGGGTCCAGCGATGGGTCAAGGGAGCGGTCACCGAAAGCAGATCGTAGCCGTCGGCCCGCTGCCGGCCGATGAGGTCGGCCAGCAGGAAAAAGACCGCCGCCAGGCAGGTGCTGTGCAGCAGGTAGAACAGGCTGGCGGCCAATACGGTGGTTTCGGCCATGGCAAAACTGGCCATCAGCAAGCCGCTGGACATAATCACCAGGTAGGCGGCCATGGTGCGCAGGCTGGCGGCCCCCAGCACGCCAATGGCGCCGAGGCCCAGGGTGGCCAGCGCCAGGGGCCAGAGCCAGAGGAACACCTCGGCATTGAGGGGCTGTGCCGGGTCCAGCCCGAACACAATCAGAAGCACCCGCACCATGGCGTAAAAGCCAACCTTGGTCATGATGGCAAACAGCGCCGCCACCGGCGCGCTGGAGGCGGAATAGGCCCTGGGCAGCCAGAACAGCAGTGGCAAAATGGCGGCCTTGATACCGAACACCACCATCAGCAGCAGGGCGGCACCTTTCAGCAGGGTTTGGTCATCGGGGCTGGCGGCGGCAATCCGCACTGCCAGGTCGGCCATGTTCAGGGTGCCGGTCAGGCCGTAAAGAATGCCAAGGGCCAGCAGGAACAGGGCAGAGCCGAGCAGGTTGATGATTACATAGTGCAAGCCCGCCCGGCTTCTGGCCCGGCCGCCGCCGTGCAGCAACAGGGCGTAGGAAGCCAGCAGCAGGATCTCGAAAAATACGAACAGGTTGAACAGATCACCGGTCAGGAAGGCACCGTTAATGCCCATCAGTTGGAACTGGAACAGGGCATGGAAATGGGAACCCTCCCGGTCGCTGCCCCGGCTGGCATAGAGCACGCAGAACAGGGCCAGTAAGGCGGCCAATAGCAGCATCATGGCACTCAGCCGGTCCAGCACCAGCACAATGCCGAAGGGCGGCTGCCAGTTGCCCAGCCAGTAGGTGTGGTAATCGGTTTGAGCCGCAATAACCGCCCACACGCCCAGCGCCACCAGCAAACTGGTGGACAGAATGCTCCACACCCGCTGGCGGCCGATACTGGCCCGGTGGTTTACCAGCAACCAGGCGGCGGCCAGCATGGGGATGACGACCGGCAGAATCATCAGGTGGGTCATGGCCGGTCCTCGTTCGGGTTTTCGCCGTCTACGTGATCATTGCGCAGTTCCACGGCGGCTTTCAGGGACAACACCACCACGAAGGCGGTCATCGCGAAACTGATCACAATGGCGGTCAGCACCAGTGCCTGGGGCAGCGGGTCTGCACTGGATTCCGTCAGGCCGACAATGGCCGGGGCGCCGGTTGTCAGCCGGCCCATGCTGAACAGGAACAGGTTGACGGCATGGGATAACAAGGTCAGGCCCAGCACCACGGAAAAGGTGCGGGCACGCAGAACCAGGAATACCCCACAGGTGGTCAGGATCCCCAGGGCGGCTGCGATCATCAGTTCCATCAGCCCACCTCCTTGCCTGGGCCGGCAATGGTCATCAGTTTGCCCAGGTTCGCGAGAATCAGCAGGGTTGCACCCACCACGGTGGTGTAAACACCCAGATCAAACAGCAGGGCGCTGGCCAGTTCAAACTCGCCAATCAGCGGCCAGTGCAGGTGGGCAAAGGTGGTGGTCAGGAACGGATAACCGAGCACCCAGCTGGCAACACCGGTCAGCAGGGCGATCAGCAGCCCCGCACCAATGAGCGAGCGGAAGTGCGTACGCATGCGCGCCTGGGCCCAGACCAGGCCACCGGCCATGTATTGCAGGGTGAGCGCAACGGCCGTGACCAATCCCGCAATGAAACCGCCCCCTGGCATGTTGTGGCCGCGCAGGAAAATATACGCCGATACCAGCAGGGCAATGGGCAAAGCCATGTGCGCCACCATCTGCAGGATGACCGGATGGGGCTCGGCTACCCAATGGGAGTGGCCGGATTCCGCCACCCGTTTTTTCAGGTTCAGGTTGCGGGTAAAGGCGAACACCGCCACGGCGGCAATGCCCAGTACCGTGATCTCACCCAGGGTATCGAACCCCCGGAAATCCACCAGGATCACATTCACCACGTTGGTGCCGCCGCCTCCGGGCACACTGTTGGCCAGGAAAAAGTCGGAAATGGAGTCTACCGGGCGGGTCAGCACGGCAAAGGTGAACGCGGCCACACCGCCGCCGGCGGCCAGGGCCACGAACAGATCTCGGGCAATTCGGGGAAAGCGGGATTCCTTGGGTGAGCTCTGTGGTAAGAACGACAGGGCCAGCATCATGATCACCACCGCCATCACTTCAACCGACAGTTGCGTCAGGGCGAGGTCCGGTGCGGAGAACCAGGCAAAGGTGAGGGTGACAAACAGGCCGGTGACCGACAGCAGCAACAGGGCCGGCAGGCGGTGACGATGACACAGCACAACGCCCACGGCAGACAGGCAAAGGATGCTGATGCCAAACACCACCAGTGGGTCCAGGGCGGTCATTGGCACAGGCCCGCGCCACCGTTCCAGGCCGCTCAGGCTCCAGGCCACCAGGGCGACGGTGGTTAACAGGATGAGTGCCAGGTAGCGCTGGAGGGAGCCGTTTTCCAGACGATAAACCAGCGTTTGCGAGAAGCGAATAGTGCGCTGCATGGCGGTTTCAAAAATGTCCTTGGCGTCCACCTCCGGTAACCGGGCATGAATGGCGAACAACGGCTTGCGGGCACTGTAAACCGCCAGCCCGCCCAGCATGGCCACCAGACTCATCATGGCAGGGGTGTGGGCGTCGGACAGGGCACTGAAATCATAGGCTGGTAAATGAGACACGGTGGTCTGCAGCACCGCCAGATGCACCAGGTGGTCGTAGATCCACTGGGGAACCAGGCCAACCAGCAACGATAACGTCGCCAGAATGGCCAACGGCAACAATGCGGCGGCTGGCTTACGCTTTGGCGGCCACACCGGCAGATCCCGTGGCTGGCCATTAAAGAAAACGTTGTGGAAGATGCGCACCGAATAGGCCACCGAAAACAGACCCGCCACGGTGACCCAGGCCGGGATCACCACATCCGCCCAGTGGGGTGCCGTCACCAGCAGGCTTTCGGAAAACAGCATTTTCTTGCTCAGATAGCCGCTCATCAGCGGTAACCCGGCCATGGCAGCCGCCGGCACCAGGGTGACGATCATCAGGGCAGGCATCCAGCGCCACAGGCCGTTGATCAATTGCATATCCCGGCTACCGGTGGCCTGATCCACATAGCCTGCCATCATAAACAGCGGGGCTTTGAACAGGGCATGGCAGACCAGATGGAACAGGGCCGCCGCCATGGCCATTTCACTGCCCATGCCAATCAGCAGAGTGATCAGGCCCAGATGGGAAATGGTGGAATAGGCCAGCAGGCCCTTGATGTCGTGCATGAACATCGCGACAAAGGCGCCCACCATCAGGGTGACCATGCCGGTGACGGTTACCAGCGCAAACCAGAGTTCGGTATCGCCCAGCGCCGGATGCAGCCGGGCCATCAGGAACAGGCCGGCTTTGACCATGGTGGCCGAATGCAGATACGCCGATACCGGCGTGGGTGCGGCCATGGCATGGGGCAGCCACAGGTGAAAGGGGGCCTGGGCAGATTTGGTGAATGCGCCTAACAGCACCAGGCTCAGCATCAGCGGGTACAGGCTGTGCTGTTTGAGCATCTCGCCCTGGGCGAGAATGTCAGATAACTGGAAGCTGCCGGCCATGTTGCCCAGCAGCAGAATACCCGCCAGCAGGGCCAGGCCGCCGCCACCGGTAATCACCAGTGACATCCTGGCACCCCGGCGGGCGCCCCGGCTGGACCAGTTAAAGCCGATCAGCAGGAACGACACCAGGCTGGTCAGCTCCCAGAACACCAACATGAACAGCAGGTTTTCAGACAGCACAATGCCGAGCATGGCGGTCATGAACAGCTGGATCAGGATAAAGAAGCGCGGCGCGTTGGCTTTGCCGTCAAAGTAATAGCGGGCGTACAGAATGATCAGGCAGCCAATGCCGGTGATCAGGGTGGCAAACAGCCAGCTCAGGCCGTCCAGCCGGAACGACAGGTTGAGCCCCAGTTGTGGAATCCACTGCACGGTGGTGACCAGCGCGTTCTGGTCCGATGCCTGCGGCCAATGCCCTGCCAGCAGAAGTAAACCGGCCAGGGGTGCCAATGCGGCTGTGATGGCATGAACACGTATGCTCGCGCCGGCAGCGTTGCGGCTCAGTAACCAGGAGGCAAAGGCTCCCAGCACCGGCAGCAAAATGATGAGTCCTGGTACCATAGTGAGGCCGGTAACCCGGAAGGAGTATTGGGGTTAATTGTTCATCTGCCCGCAGCGAACAGGCCGGGGCGCGATAGCCAAAACAGATTACCGAAGACTAGCACATTAATTCATTGTTAACCGTCAAGTGGCGGGGTACTTTTGTCGCAATCTGGTCATTCCTTGGCGGTACAGGCTGTACGCCATCAGTCCAGCAAACAGGTTGCCGACCAGGGCCCCGGACATCAATCCGGTGAGTCCGGACACCTGGGCGCCCAGCCAAAGCAAGGGCAGGTAACAGGCGAACAGCCGCAGGGTTGAGATCAACAGTGCCCGCATGGGTAATCCCAGGGCATTGTTGATCGAAACCATCAGCATACAGACCCCCAGGCCGCTATAACTCAGGGGCACCCTGAGCAGATAGCTCAGCAGGATGTCCTGGACATCACCATCCCGGCTGAACAGGGTGGAGACCAGCCCGGATGCAGCCAGCCACACCAGCCCCAGCACCAGTTGCCAGACCACCACAAAGCGCACGGCAATGCGCACCAGTTTGCGGATGTTGTCTAGCTCGCCGGCCCCGAGCATGCGGCCGATCATCGGCGGCATGGACATGGTCAGTGCGAGTACCACCACGATGGAGAAAAACTCGAGCCGGGTGCCCAGCCCCCAGGCGGCCACGGCGGCGGAGCCAAACCCGGCCACCAGCGAGGTGGCCAGCATGGCGGACAGGGGCGGCATCAGTTGGCTGACCATCGCCGGTGCCATGATGCCGCCGAGCTGCTTGATGGCTTTGGCCAGTTGCAGTTGCAGCAGGTCAAAGCGCAGCCATTGGCGTTTGACCAGTGCCGGGAAAACTACCAAAGAGCCAATCCCGAAGGCGGTGATGGTGGCCCAGGCGGCCCCGGGCAGGCCCCAGCCGAAGACAAAGATATACAGTGGGTCCAGGGCAATGTTGAGCAGGCTGGTGGCGATCATCATGTAGCCGGGTAACTTGGTGTCGCCGTTGGCACGGCAGACGGCGTAGCCGAAGTAGAGCAAGGCGCCAAGCCAGGCGGACATAAGCCAGGGCACCCAGTATTCCCGGATGGCGGGCCGGAGTTGGTCTTCGGCGCCGAGGAAGTTGAGTATGCCGGTTTGTAATAGCCAGACTGAGAGGCACAGGATCAGCGCCAGGCTGGCGCCGATGGTGACGACGAGGCCGCCGAGACGTTGGGCGCGGAGGTTGTCGCCCTGGCCCAGGGTTCTGGAGATGATGGCGGTGGTGGCGATGCCGAGGCCCACGTACATGCCGCTGACCAGTTGTTGCATGGGCACGGTGAAGCCCAGGGCGGCGAGGGGGTCGCGGCCAAGCTGGCCGACGAAGGCGCTGTCGGTGAGCTGGAAGGTCATCAGGGAGAGAACGCCGAACAGCATGGGCCAGGTCATTTGGTAGAGCTGGCGGGCCAGGCTTGGGCTTTGGGGTTGGTTCTGCACTTGGGGGTCGGTGCCTTGGGTTTTGGATTCTGGGCGTGGATTCTAACAGGTCTGGCTTTTGGTGCTTGCAAAGGGGAGGGGATGGCTTTCCAAAACACGCTCCTTCGGCACATCCTTGTGACGCTTGGGCTCCGCCATCCATGGCTCCGCACAGTTTTGGAAAGCCATCCCCTCCCCTTCGCCCCAACACAGGTGGGAAACCGTCATCACTCCAAAGCGGGAGGTGGTTCGGTCAGGGCTGGGAGAATCAAAGCACTTTCAACGCCGCTTCGTAATCCGGCTCGTTTTTGATTTCGTTGACCAGTTCGCTGTGCAGCACTTTGTTGTTCTCGTCGAGGACCACAACCGCACGGGCGCACAGGCCGGCCAGGGGGCCGTCCTGGATGGCGACGCCGTAGTCTTGTTGGAAGCTGTAGTTGCGGAAGGTGGAGAGGGTTTCAACGTTGTTCAGGCCTTCGGCTCCGCAGAAGCGGGCGGCGGCGAAGGGGAGGTCGGCGGAGATGACGAGGACGACGGTGTTGTCGAGGCTGCCGGCTTTTTCGTTGAATTTGCGGGTGCTGGCGGCGCAGACGCCGGTGTCGATGCTGGGGATGATGTTGAGGATTTTGCGTTTGCCGGGCCAGCTGTCGAGTTTTACTTCTTCGAGGCCGCTGTTGGTCAGGGTGAATGGGGCAGCGTTTTCGCCGGGCTGGGGGAATTTGCCGCTGACGTCGATGGGGTTGCCGTCCAGGGTGACGTTGCTCATGGTTTGCTCCTTGTCTTGTGGTTTTGGATCTCTGCAATCTACTCTGTGTAGCTTACTTTGGATGACTTTTCATCCCGGGTCACTCAAACCAGCGATTTCTTGCCCGCTAGATGTCAGGTTTAGGGAGTATTTTTAGAGCCCGCTTTGGGTGCTGGTCCGGGTAGGGGATGGCTTTCCAAAACACGCTGTGAATACGTCCCTGTACGCTCTGCTCCGCCATCCATGGCTCCGCAAGGTTTTGGAAAGCCATCCCCTACCCGAACCCTCGACTTGCTCGCGGGTTTTCCAGTCATTGAAGATTTCCGATTACTTTGTCCAAAAGACGGTATCAGTTTGAACCAGCACCTTGGGCCTCAAAGCCCGGTGCTGGGTATCGCTGCACTAGAAACAGGTAACCAATAAGTCCCAGTCCCGCACAAACGGCAATAATCGTGGCCATCACCAGTGGGGTGCCGTCGTGGAGGATGCCTACCAGGGCTCCGGCGGCGGCAGCGGCGGTCATTTGGATGAAGCCGAGGAGGGCGGAGGCGGAGCCGGCCATGGTGGGGTGGTTGGCTAACGCGCCGGCCATGGTTTGGGGCAGGACCATGCCGGTGCCGGCCATGAACAGGGCTTGCGGTAGCACCACGGCCCAGGGGCTGTGGATGTTGTGGTAGGCAAGCAATGTCATGGTGGCGCCGGCGGTGAGGGTGGTGGCCAGGCCGTAGAGCAGGATCTGGTCTGGGAGGTAGCGCCCGGCGAGGCGGATGGAGGCCATGTTGCCGATCAGGTAGCCGCCGGCCGTGATGGCGGTGTACAGGCCGAAGTGCTCGGGGGCGACGCCCAGGACGTCGATCAGTACGAAGGCGGAGCCAGACAGGAAGGCGAACAGGCCGCCGTAGATGGCGGCGCTGGTAAAGGTGTAGCCGATGAAGGTCATGTCGGTGCTGATTCGGCGGTAGTTGCTCATGAGCTGGCAAAACCTGAACGGTTGCCGGTGTTCCGGGCGCAGGGGTTCTGGGATGCCGAAGGCGATGACGGCCATCATGATCAAGGCGTAGGCCGCCATGACGATGAAGATCCAGTGCCAGTCCATGGTGGCTACGATTAACCCGCCGAGCGTGGGCGCCACTGCCGGTGCTAGGGCCATCATGCCGGCAAGCAGGGCGAGAATTTTTGCCGCTTCCCGGGGCGTATAAACGTCCCGCACCACGGCCCTGCCCAGAACCGGTCCTGCGGAGCCTCCCAGAGCCTGGAGGAAGCGAAATAGTTGTAAGGTTTCGATATTGCTGGCCAGGGCACAACCAATACTGGCGAGTGCAAACAGCAGCATACCCCCAATCATGACAGGCTTTCGGCCAAAACGATCAGCCAACGGCCCACAAACTAGCTGGGCAAGGGCAAAACCAATCAGATAGATGCTTAGAGTGAACTGAACCTGATCGGTACCGGCGTTAAAGTCAGCCCCAATCTGCGGCAGCGCAGGCAGGTACATATCAATGGCCATCGGCCCGAGGGCGACCGCGGCGGCGAGTAAAATGGTGGTCCAGATGCTGGTGAGTGCGAGCACGGTTATTCCTGACCCCGGAGTTGGGTGAGAGTGGGGTAGTGCCTCCCAAAACACGCTCCTTGCGGCACATCCATGTGACGCTTGGGCTCCGCCCCTCAGCGCTAATTGCTCCTGCGTCGCGCTGAGGGTCCTGGGCAGGCCATCCATGGCCAGCCCGTGAAGCGCTTCCGCGCTCCACCCCTGGCTCCGCACAGTTTTGGGAGGCACTACCCCACTCTCACCAGCGAACATATGGAGGGGGAGTCTAGGACGGCCGGCCCAGAAAAATAACGGCTTAACCTTTCATGCAATACATGAACAATATTGATTGATTAATCGTGCAAGCCGTTCATGGTGGCCGCCACCGAGTTCACCTGATTGCGAACCCAGCGGTGGGCGGGGTCTGTCTGGTGGCGTCGGTGCCAGAGCATGAGCAGAGTGAAGGGGTTGTATTCAAAGGGTAAAGGCACGTAGGCGAAGTCCCGCATCAGTTGATTGCTCATTCGTTCGGGTGCGGAGGCCAAAAGGTCAGTGCCGCGCAGAAACTCCGGCAGGCCGGAGAAGTTGGAGACCGTCACCACGCTTCGGCGTTTCAGGCCACGGGTGTCCAGAGTCGTGTCCAGACCGGGTTTCTCGCCGGTGGCGAACAGCACAGTGATGTGATCGGCGTTCATGTACTGCGCCAGATCTTCAGGTGCCTGTCGCTCGTTGGGGTCGTAGAACACCACCATCCGGTCCGCCATCAAACCCCGTTGCATGATGTCCGTGGTTTCCGGCGCAAACGGGCTGATAACAAGATCACAGGCCTCTTTGCGCAACAAGTCGGGGTTGGGAATTCCGGATGGAATCACTTGCAAATGAATACCCGGTGCCTGCTCTCGCAGAATTCTGACTAACCCCGGCAGCAACAAATCCCGCTGGTAGTCGTTGGCCGCGATGGTGAAGGTGAACTCCGCCGTCGCCGGCTCAAACGGTGGCCCCGAGGGCAGGGTGCGCAGGTCATCCAGCAACTGGCGAATGTGCGGCCCGGTGCGCAAAGCATAGTCCGTGGGGACAATGCCTCGCCCGGATTTCACAAACAGGGGATCGCCAAAGGCCTGGCGCAAACGCTCCAGAGTATGGCTTACCGCCGATTGGGTCACCCCCAACCGAACGGCCGCACGCGACACCCCGCCCTCGTCCAATACGGCAACGAAGGTGGCGAGAGATCTCAGGTCCAGGTTCAACATATCAACGGGCTTCATGGTTGGCAGTTTAGGCGAGCGCAAGGGCCAAGTCATCAGGAAGCCGGGCCTGGTTGATCGGTTTTTGCCACTAAAGTCCGGTTGGTCTAAATTGAGTAATCGTTCAATATTGAGGCACACTCCCCGGAACAGGAGCAAACATGAAAACCACTCTGGCGTTCGATGTTTACGGAACCTTAGTAGACCCGATGGGCATGTCCCGGCTGCTTGAGCAGGATGCGGGCGAGCAGGCAGCGGCGGTTGCCGGGCTCTGGCGGGAGAAACAGCTGGAGTTTTCCTTCCGGAAGGGCCTGATGCGAGTCTACGAAGATTTTGGCGTATGCACCCGCCAGGCGTTGCGCTATGCCATGGCAGTGCACCAACTGGAGCTAAGCAAGGCACGGGAAGACCAACTCATGGCTGCCTACTTGTCCCTCCCGGCGTTTGACGATGCCTTACCTGCTCTGCAGGCACTGAAAGGCCACTATCCCCTGTTCGCGTTCTCCAACGGCAGCTACCCGGCGCTGGAAAAGGTGCTCGACCACAACAACCTGCTGGAGCAGTTCGATGGCCTGGTGTCGGTGGACGACATCAAAAGCTTCAAGCCAGACCCCGCTGTTTACACCCATGCCCGCCGCGCGACCGGCGCCTGGGACAGCCCCCTATGCCTGGTGTCCAGCAACGCCTGGGACGTGATCGGTGCCAGAGCGGCCGGGTTGTCAGCGATTTGGGTAAAGCGGGATGAAAACCGGGTTTTCGAAGACTGGGGCATAGAGCCGTCAGCAGTAATACAAAGCCTTTCTCAACTTCCCGAGAGTCTTAAAGCACTAAATACCTGAAAGCAGCTCCCAACAGGGCAAATCGAACAGTCAGCGAAGGCAGGCGTTGGGGAGGGGTGCCAAAACGGAAAACGTGGTTTTCCTGATGGTTTTGGCACCCCTCCCCAACGCCTGCCGACAAACTCCGAAAACAGGTCAGTCAGACCGATCCGCCAACCACTCCGCCAGCTCAAGCCAAGAGGCCTTGGGCGCCTTGCTCCCCGCAAGAATCCCCATATGCCCACCCGGCGCCACCCGAAAGGTTTTGTCAGTAGAGCTGACATGATCCATCACCCGCTTCGCCGCCCCCGGCGTGGCCAGAGTGTCTTCCTGGCCGGCAATCGCCAGTAAGTTGGCATTCACATTCTCCAGCCGCGCAAAATCCTCACCGATCTGGATTTGCCCCTTGGCCAGCTGATTATCAATCCACACCCGCACCACCGTATCCTGAATCACCCCGCCAGGATAAGCCACCATCCGGTCCAGAAACGCCGACGTGGTGGCGTGATTGGTGACAAACTCCCGGTCACCCAGGCGCACAATCAGCTCCCAGTAGCCCATCACACTGCCAATCGGATTGGTCAGCTTGAAACCGATGGTATTGGCCCAGCCCGGGGTGTGAAACCAGTGTGGCTTCATACTGTGCAACTGAAACCCCGTGCGTTTGCGCACCACCCCGGCAACATCCGCAATGCGCTGGTACATCCAGCCGATGGCACCGGAGGCATGGCTGTCGATCGGCAGGCCCAGCACGATGGCGTTGCGAATGTGCTGGTCCTTGCTCAGGGCAGAGTAAAACAGCGTGAACATGCCGCCCATACTCCAGCCATGCAGCGACAACTCCTGTTCGCCGCTGTGCTCCCGCACCCGGTTGAGATAGGCCGGCAGCAACTCCGCCACATAGGTGTGCATGTTGTAGTGGGTGTGCTCCCGCTTGGGAGTGCCCCAGTCGATCAAATAAACTTCAAACCCCTTCGCCCGAAGGAATCGCACCAGGCTGCGCTGAGGGAACAGATCGTAGATCAGCATGTTCACCGCCAGGGGCGGGATGATCACAATGGGTGTGCGATGGGTTGTCCGCTCCACCGGAATCACCAGATCGTCCAGCTCGATGAAATCCTCTTTCAGGGGCGGGTAATAGCGCAGGCTGACCAAGCCGTCAGAAAACAGGGTTTCAAATGGGGTCTGGCCCGCCTGCACCAGGCTGGCGGCGCGAAACACCCGGTCAAAGGCGTTGCCGGCATAAAGGGTGCCTTGGCGAGCCAGGTCAGAGGTCAGGTTGAGGGCAGTTTTTACGGGGTTAAGCATGTGTGTTTCCGTTGGTACATCAATCACTGGTCCGGACAGGATAGGCGGGCGGTTGCTCGGGTACCATGGCAAAACCGTCACATCTGGCCGGCACAATGGTCACTTCAGGCCACTGCCCAATCCTGTATCTCATTGTTATGATATCGGCCCTTTGGTCAAACAATGAAAACAGGTTTCTCAATGCTCAGTTTCTTGCCCGCCCCCGTTGTCGGAATACTCAACTCCATCTTGCTGGGCCTCAACACCCTGTTCTGGTGCCTGCTGCTCTATATTCCGGCGGTGCTGAAACTGATCATCCCGCACAAGGGGTTCCGGGTGCTGTGCACCAAAGCCATCATCTGGATCTCGGAGTCCTGGGTGGCTTGCAATACGGGCTGGATGAAACTGACCCACAGTACCCGCTGGCAGGTGACCGGTGCAGACAACCTGAAACGGGAAAGCTGGTACCTGGTGCTTAGCAACCACCAGAGCTGGGTGGAT
Source organism: Marinobacter excellens LAMA 842 (assembly GCF_001574445.1). Taxonomy (NCBI): domain Bacteria; kingdom Pseudomonadati; phylum Pseudomonadota; class Gammaproteobacteria; order Pseudomonadales; family Marinobacteraceae; genus Marinobacter; species Marinobacter excellens. The sequence goes on along the minus strand of NZ_LOCO01000008.1, from coordinate 89,909 downwards.
ATCTTTTCCATGCAGCGGGTATTCAACCGTCGGGCGCCGTTTCTGAAGTTTTTCCTGAAACAGCAGCTGATCTGGGTGCCAGTGATTGGTCTGGCCTGGTGGGGACTGGATTTCCCGTTTATGAAACGCTACACCCGGGAATACCTGATCAAGCACCCGGAAAAACGCGGTGAAGACCTGAAAGCCACCCGCAAGGCCTGCGAAAAATTCCGCTACACCCCGGTGAGTGTGATGAACTTTGTCGAAGGCACCCGCTTTACCAAAGCCAAACACGACAAGCAGAAATCCCCCTACCAGAACCTGTTGCTGCCGAAAGCCGGTGGCGTGGCCTTTGTACTGGATGCCATGGGCGATTCCATCGACACCCTGGTGGACGTGACCATTGCCTACCCCAACGGTGCACCCACTTTCTGGGATTTCATGTGTGGCCGTGTGCCGGAGGTCCAGCTGGATATCAACACCCAGCTGATTCCGGAGCACTTGAAAGGTCGAGACTATTCCAGCGATGCCGAACATCGTCGGAATGTGAAGGAATGGTTGGGAGAGTTATGGCAAAGCAAGGATCAGCGCCTGACTCAGGCGCTGACTGCGGGCAAGTGAACGAAACGGGTCAGGACTCGTCTTCGTCTTCCACCTCATCCGGATGTTCGCGCTTGTAGCGCTCCCATTCTTCCCAATCGTGAGGCGTCCCGGCATGGGGACGCTTCAGGTGTTTGGCGTGATCCAGCGCGTTTTCACGCAGACTGTGATCACGCTCTTCCTCTTCTTTGTCGAAGCCGTATTTCTTCAGAAATTCCTGGGGGCTGATGGTCATGGTGCACCTCCCGTCAAAGGCTGTTTCCTAAGGAGTACGGTGCGCCTGAATTTTCGGTTTTTCAACCGTTGTCGGTGCCATCACCACGGACAATCTCTTCAGCCTCAAGCAGCTTGAAGTTGATCTGCCGGCGCTCGTCGTCCACCCCGGCGAAGCTGACGGTAACCCGCTGCTCCAGCTGGAAGATACGGCCATTCTTGTTGTGCACCAGGCGCAGGGTGACCGGATCAAAGCCGTACTTGCCCTCCAGGTCCTTGCAGCTGACAAAGCCTTCCAGCCCGTTGCTGTCCAGGCGCACGAAGAAACCGGAGGGCATGGTGCGGCTGATGGTGCCTTCCATGGGGTCTTCCGGCAGGGTCTTGGCGTAGTCGGCTTTGAGCCAGGTTTCCAGGGTGTTGGCGGCCTGGCGAGCGCGGAACTGGGTGGCTTGCAGGGCTTCCAGTTGCTGGCTGTTCAGGGGTTTGATCGGGGTGTTCCAGAGCGCCGCTTTGATCAACCGGTGCACGTAAAAGTCCGAGAATTTGCGCAGCGGTGAGGTGAAGGTGGTGTAGGCGTCCAGCCCCATGCCCTGGTGGGGCGCGGCATCAAAGCCCAGCTCCGCCCGGGCCAGCTGGCGGGACAGTATGGCTTTCACCGGCACTTCGGCTTGCAGCTGGTCACTGTGTTTCATCAGTGCCTTGAAGCCTTCAGCCGTGTTGGCGTCGTGCCCGGCCAGGTGTGGCGCATGGCTTTCGAGCAATTTCCGGATGTTGTCGGCGCGGTCGTCCCGCAGGCCCGGGTGCTGGATAAACAGGCCTTTGCCCTGCCGGGTCAGGAAGTCCGCGGCACAGCGGTTTGCGGCCACCATGCATTCCTCCACCAGCCGGTGGGCTTCGTTCTGCACCGAGGGTTCAATCACCCGGATACGCTTGTTCTCGTCCAGGCGCAGGCGGAATTCCGGCCGGTCCTGGCTCAGCAGCGCGTGTTCGGCGCGCCATTTACGCAGGGCGGTGGCGGCCTGGTGCAGCTGGTCGAGGCTGTTGGCGACTTCGTCTGGCAAAGCCTTGATCTCGTCGTCTTCCCGGCCTTCAATCAGATGGGAAACCAGCTCGTAGCTCAGCTTGCCCTTGGAGCGGATCATGGCCTGATGGAAACTGTAATCGCCCAGGCTGCCGTCGTTATTCACCTGCAGGTCACACACCAGAGCCAGCCTGGGCACATCCGGCATGAGCGAGCACAACCGTGTGCTGATGCTGTCAGGCAGCATGGGCAGCGGCTCGCCCGGGAAATAGATGGCGGTGGCCCGGTTGAAGGCTTCTTCCTCGGCCGGGCTGCCCGGTTCGATCATCGCCGTCGGGTCGGCAATGGCAATGGACAGCGTCCAGCCAGTGGCGTTGGGCGTGGCCATCAGGGCATCGTCCATGTCCTGGGTGCCCGGGCTGTCGATGGTCACATAGGGTTGCTCGGTACGGTCTTCCCGGCCGTCGGTATGGGTCGCGACGGATTCTTCGCTCAGGGCATCGGCTTGTTTCTGAACCTCGTCCGGCCAGGCATCGGCGAGGTCGAAATTGGCCAGGGTGAACGCCCGTTCGATGCCCGGTTGGCCTGCCTTGCCAATGACTCGCAGGACTTTTGCCTGGCCTTTTCCATCCTTGAACGGGTGGCGATGGATCTGGCAGTAGATAAAGTCGTCAGGCTGGGCGCCCATGCGCTCTTTCGGTGGAATGAAGATCCAGCGGTTGATGCCCGGGGTTTCCGGTGCCACAAAATGACCCTTGCCCTTGATCAGGTAGCGACCCACGAAGGTGGTCAGGTGCGATTCCAGCAGCTCGTCTACCACGCCCTGGGTTTTGCCTTTTTCCACTTCCTGCTCGGTGACGTTCACCCGGTCTCCGGGCAGCACCTTCTGCATTTCTTCCGGTGGCAGGAACACATCCCGCCCCTCATCCAGGGCCACAAAGCCGAAGCGCCCGTTGGTGGGCTTGACCGTGCCCGGGAAGACCACCTTGTTCTGCTTGATATCGGTTTTCAGCTGGCGCAACTGATTGAGAGCGTCGGCATTGAGCATGGAGAAAAGACCTGGCTATAAAATGGATGATGCAGCGGAGTATAACGGTTATGCAGGTGGGAGTCAGATCTGTCAGGCCGGGTGTGTCTCCTCGCCGGGAGCAGCGTGGATGCAAACCTGGTTACGCCCTCCCCGCTTGGCCTGGTACAGGGCCTGATCGGCGTTACGGAGCAGGGTATCCATGTCATCGCCCGGCTGGCTGAAATAGCCGCCTAAGCTGATGGTGACGGATGTGCCTGTACGCTGGCTTTCCTGCTCCACGCTGGTTCGCACCCGGTTGGCAATCTGTTCGAGGGTGTCTTTGTCGCAGGGGGACAGCAGCACCACAAACTCGTCGCCACCCCAGCGGCCTGGGTGGTCATAGGGACGAACCGCTGCTTTCAGCCAGAGCGCCACCCGGCACAGAATGTCGTCACCGGCCTGATGGCCACGGGTGTCGTTGATGGTTTTGAAATGGTCGATGTCCAGCCAGATCAGCCCGAATCCCTTGCCTTCACGTTCGGCCCGCTGGATTTCCTGTTCGATGACTTCATCCAGTCCACGGCGGTTCTTCAGGCCCGTGAGGGCATCCACCCGGGCCAGCCGGTGCAGCTCGTCCGTGCGTTTCGCGACTTTGTGCTCCAACTCGGCGGTGGTATCCCGCATCTTGCTGGTCATCTTTTCAAAGTGGTCCACCAGCCGGCCGATTTCGTTGTCCGGTTTGGGCAGGTAGGGCAGGTCGAACCGACCCTCCCGCAGCCGCATCACGGCAGACTCCAGGCTCAATACCGGTTTGAGAATGCGTGACTGAATGATCAGGTGGAAAGCCGTCAGCGAGACCAGCAGCGCCACCAGGAAGACGGCCACCAGAGGCCACAGGTAGCTGGTCGGCACCAGGGCGTTCAGATCCAGCAAGGTGATTTCGAACCAGCCTATGGCCGGCAGGAAGGCCACTCCTGCCAGGTGCTTGCGGCCATCAATGGTGACAAACCCGCTTTCCACTGCGCCGTCCTCGCCGTTGCGCTGTTTGAGCATCTGCAACATGCCCAGGATCTGCTGTTTGTCCTGGCGATCCTCAAACAGCAGGTCCACCGTGTTCTTCTGGCCTTCGGGTTTGATAATACTGGCGAAGTCGATGTAATTGCGGTCGCGGTACAGTTGAATGGCGCCGTTGTAGTCCACGAACAGCGTGGTTATGCCTTCCTGGCCTATGTCGACAATGTCCTGCAGGAAGGTGTCGAGATTGAGACCGGTGCCGACCATGCCGAGAATCTCGTTGCGCTCATCACGCATCAGCATATCAATCCACAACTTGGTGACGCCCAGTTCCTGGTCCGGGTTTACGTTCAGGTGGAAGTCCCGGCCCTCCTCAATCAGCTGGAAAAACCAGGCATCATCCGGCTTTTCCGGATCCAGTACGTAACGGAACTGGTCATTGGCATACTGATTGTCGGAATTGTTGTAGTAATAGTGGCCATTCTCCCGCAGGGCAACAAAGTAACTGTTGTCCCGAAAGTTATTGCGGAAGCTCTCCATCTGGCGGATGGCGGCGGAGGTCAGCTCGGGATTGTCCGGGCTGGCGGCCCATTGCAGCAGGGTAGAGGATTGCGCCATTTGCCGGGCCAGGCCGATTTCCCGTTCCAGGGACTGCAACAGTCGGGCGCTGTCGTAGCGCACCTGAATTTCAGTAACCTGCTTGCCCCAGCGTTCGATGATGTCTTCTGACAGCTCCCGGTAGGCCAGCCAGGAGGCAGACGCCGCGAGAATGATCAGTATTGATGCGAGGCCGAGAAGGCGGGTTTTAAGGCTCAAGCTAAGTCCCTGCGAGTATGTGTTTTGTTTCCAACACTGAGGTTCATAATAGAACAGCCCGGAACGACAGTGTAGAAAAAACAGACAGACCCGCAAACTTCATGAGCGCGCAGCCTGGCCGGCTGCACGCGGAAATCCTGACCTGAGTGCAAAACGGTCAGTTGTGCTCGGCAAACACCCGGGTCTGACCTTCCTTGTTAAACAGGATGACCTTGTAGTGGTCCTTGCGATCACCCATCTCCATGCCGGGCGAGCCTATGGGCATACCCGGAACACTGATGCCGGTGGCTTTCGGGGCCTCGCTCAACAGGCGTTTGATATCATCCGCCGGCACATGGCCTTCCACCACATAGTCACCCACAAAGGCGGTGTGGCAGCTGCCCAGGCCTGGAATCAGGCCGGCGTCGGCCTTGATCTTGCCCATGTCATCGGTGTCGGTGGCGGTGACGTCGAACCCGTTTTCTTCCAGGTGGTCGATCCAGTCGCCACAGCAACCGCAGGTGGGCGATTTATACACGTGAATGCTTTGGGCGGCTCCGCCGGCGACGGCCGTGGTGCTGAACCCCAGGGCGGCCACCAGGCCAAGGGCTAAGGTGTGTTTTTTCATGGCGGTTACCTCGGTAATGCGTGTGTGAACAGGATCATTGGTTCTGCCCGGATTTGTTGCCGGATAACCAGAACCACCAAACCACGGCGGCCATCAGGGCCAGCCCTGCTGCGTTGACCAGAATCGTCTCCATCAGTTCCGCTCCTCTTGCCTTGCCGGGGTGTGGCTGCTTTTGAACAGGCGCAGCCGGTTGGCATTGGATACCACCGTCACCGACGACAACGACATGGCGGCACCCGCCAGAATCGGACTCATCAGGATGCCCCACACAGGGTAGAGCAGGCCGGCGGCCACGGGAATACCCATTGTGTTGTATACAAACGCTCCGAACAGGTTCTGTTTGATGTTGGTGACGGTTGCCCGGGAAATCTCGATGGCATCCGGCACCCCGTGCAGGGACCCGCGCATCAGGGTTATGGCTGCGCTTTCAATGGCGACATCGGTGCCGGTGCCAATGGCAAAACCGACATCCGCGGCTGCCAGGGCCGGGGCGTCGTTGATTCCATCGCCCACCATGGCCACGGTGTAGCCTTTACCGCGCATTTCGCTGACCACTTCGGCCTTGTTTTCGGGCAGTACCTCGGCCCGGTAGTCATCAATGCCGGCTTTCAAGGCGATGGCCCTGGCGGTGGCATCAACGTCCCCTGTGACCATCATCACCTTGATACCCGCGTCATGCAGGCGGCGGATGGCGGCTTCGGAATCCGGCTTGATGGCGTCGGCTACCCCGATAACGCCCTGTACCTGATCACCCAGCGCCAGAAATAACGGCGTGCCGGCCTCCTCGGTAATGGTGTTGGCGGCCGAATCCAGGTTTGTTACGTTGATGCCTTCGGCCTCCAGCCAGCGCCGGTTGCCGAGGCGCACCCTCTGGCCATCGAACTGACCTTGCACGCCCTTACCGTTGAGTGCTTCAAAGTCTGTCACTGTCTCAGGCTCTACGCCATCTTCACGGGCCCGGTTCAGCACCGCTTCTGCCAGTGGGTGTTCGGAATGGCGCTCCAGCCCGGCTGCCAGCGCCAACAGCGTGGCATTGCTATCAACGGCAGTTATCCGTGTGACGGCCGGGTGGCCCTCGGTGATGGTGCCGGTCTTGTCCAGAATCACCAGATCGATCTTGCCGGCGGTCTGCAACGCATCCCCTTGGCGAATCAGCGCGCCATACTCGGCAGCCTTGCCGACGCCCACCATCACCGACATCGGCGTGGCCAGGCCCAAAGCACAGGGGCAGGCAATGATCAGCACGGTGGTGGCCGCTATCATCATGTGAACCACCGCCGGCTCTGGCCCCACGTTGTACCAGACCAGTGCCGCGCCGATGGCAACCAGCATGACCGTGGGCACGAACACCGAGGAAATCTTGTCGGCCAACCGGCCAATGGCCGGTTTCGAGCCCTGGGCTTTTTTCACCAGCTTGATGATCTGCGCCAGCGCCGTCTCGCTGCCGACACGGGTGGCTTCGTAAATGATCGAACCGTGGGTGTTCAGAGTACCGGCCGACACCTCATCATCCTTCGCCTTGCTCACCGGCATGGGTTCGCCAGTCAGCATGCTTTCGTCGATGCGGGTGCTGCCTTCCACGATCACCCCGTCTACCGGCAACTTCTCTCCGGGCCGAACCCGTATGTGGTCGCCCTTGCGAACCTGCTCAACGGGAAGGTCCTGTTCTTCGCCGTTGCGAATCACCCGGGCGGTCTTGGCCCGCAGGTCCAGCAACCGCCGCACCGCCTCAGAGGTTTTGCCCTTGGCCCGTAACTCCAAGGCCTGGCCCAGGTTGATCAGGCCGATGATCATGGCGGAAGCTTCAAAATACACATGCCGCGCCATCTCCGGCAGCAGCTCCGGCACGCTCGACACCACCATGGAATACAGCCAGGCGGTACCGGTACCCAGGGCAATCAAGGTGTCCATGTTGGCGTTATGGTGTTTGAAGGCCTTCCAGGCCCCGGTGAAGAAATGCCCACCGGTAGCGATCATCACACCCAGGGTCAGAACGCCGAAATTGATCCAGGTAAGCTGATTGGCCTCGGTCACCATCATGGTGTCGAAACCCATACCCCAGACCATCAACACCAAGCCGAGGCCCAGACTGATGGCCATCTTCACCAGCAGCACTTTGTACTGCTTTTTATCCTCCGCTTGCCGGCGATCATCAGCGGCGTCGGCATCTTCAATCACACTGGCGCCATAGCCGGCACTTTCCACCGCCTTGATGAGCGCATCCGGCTCGGCCTTGCCGCTGGCCGTAGCCGTGTTATCCGCCAGGTTCATATGAGCATGGGTCACCCCCGGCACAGACAGCAACGCCTTCTCGATACTGGCAACACAGGATGCGCAGGTTGCCCCTGAAACCGACAGCGCAGTCTGATCATCCTTCGCTGCTTCGGCTGCCTGACCAGGTTCAGTTGCCGACTCGGCGGGCGCTTGGCCAGCGCCGGAAGTGCGGTTGTGCGAAGAGGCTGTTTTTGAAGCGCAACAAGACGCAGGCTCTGAATTCGTCAGAGGCTCTGCCGGATACCCCGTTTCCGTTACAACCCGCGCCGCCTCGACCAGATCCACCCCGTCAGGCAAGGCCACCGTCTGCGCGTCTATATCGACCTCAACCAGCTCGGTACTGCCGGTCATCGGCTCCAGGGCCGTGCGAATCTTCCTGGCACAGCCCTGACAGGTGGCACCGGAAATCGACAGCGCCGGTTTCAGTTCAGGTGCATCACTCATGCTTTGGCTCCTCGCAACAAGACTCGGCCGAGGGATCGTCCCAGTGCTCAATCAACCGACAAATGGTATGCCCATCCGGCGTCCCGTCCGGCATCTCCTGCCAGGCAGCCAACGCCGAAATCATCCGCTTGCGCAACTGCTGCAATTCGGCAATCTCCCGCTCAACCACCACCAACCGCTGCTGAAACACGTCCCGAACCATCGGGCAGGGCGAATGACGATCATCGGCCCGGGCCAGAATCTGCCGAATCTCCGGCAACGAAAACCCCAACTGCCTGGCTTTACGGGCAAACCGAAGCCGGCGCAGATCTTCAGCATCGTACTGCTGGTAGTTGTTGTCCGGGTTGCGGGTGGGTTGTAACAGACCCTCCCGGGTGTAGAACCGGACGGTATCGGGGTTCACCCCGGCGGCGGTGGCGATCTCTTTGACTTTCATGACGCGGTACTCACCAATATTCAAGAATACAAAAGGAATCCACGACTAAAGTTGGCGGAGTGCCGTGGCGGGGATAGCTTCCGAAAATGCTTGTAGCCATGGATGGCGGAAAGCAAGCGTACACGGACGTACTTGCAGCGGTTTTCGGAAGCTATCCCCGCCATGGCACGTCCATCTCCAACAGATGGAGATTAGACTAAAACCTTGGACCAACTCATAGGTCAAAGGTTTTCAGGCAGGATATCAGGAAGAGGAGTTTTTAGAGCGAAGAAACACACCACAAGACTTACACTGATCAGGCGCCATCAGCTTCGCCTGCCAGCCAATCTTCACGCCACAGGCCGGGCATTGAAGCCGCAACTGCAACACCACAATCGGAGCCACCAGCAACACCAGCAAAAACCCGAGCGAACCCCAATCATCGCCGCTGGAAATGCCCAGTTGACTGCTGAACACCAACACCACAATCAGTGCGACAAACGCAAAGATAAAATAATTCTTGTTCCAACGCTCCCAGCGGCGCAGCCTGGCATCCTGCTCCGGAGTCAGATATCTGGCAGACATAAACATCACTCAAAGAAAAAGTTAAAGAGAAGTTTGGGGATCAGAAGCCGCAATTACAAACCCGATTTAACAGTCTGGCCGGTAAACAGAATGCCCTCCGCAAGGGCCGTCTCCAGGTCTTCAGCCGGAATCGGCCGGCTGATCAGATAGCCCTGGGCCAGGTTGCACCGGTGCGTCTTGAGGAAGTTCAGTTGCTCCTCGGTTTCCACGCCCTCGGCCACCACCTGAATGCCGAGGTTGTGGGCAAGATTGATCACGGCCCGAGTGATGACCGCGTCGTCATGGCGCTCGGTCACATCGGTGATAAACGACCGGTCAATTTTCAGCAGATCTACCGGGAAATCCCGCAAATAGCCGAGAGACGAATAGCCCACGCCGAAATCATCAATGGCCAGGTGAACCCCCAGCTGATGCAGACGCGACAACTGATTCAGGTTGTGTTCAATGTTCTGGATGAAGATCTCTTCCGTCAGCTCCACTTCCAGCATGCTCGGGTCCACTTCTTCCGATAGCAGGGCATCCCGTACATGTTCCACCAATGATTCATCATCCAGCTCCCGGCCCGAAAGATTCACCGCGATCCGAAGTTGCTCGCAAGCCGTGCCGCGCCAATTGGCGAGCTGGCGACAGGCGGCAAGCACCACCCATCGGCCGATCTCGGTAATCCGACCGCTCTCTTCGGCCAGGGGGATGAACTCGATGGGTGCCAAAAGCCCGCGGCGGGGGTGCTGCCAGCGAATCAGGGCTTCCACACTGTTGATCTCGCCCGTTTGAAGGTTCAACTGGGGCTGGTAGAACAGCACGAACTCGTCGTTGGCCAGGGCCTGGCTCAGATCCTTGTCCAGCTCCAGGCGCATCACCTCACGGTCCTGCATGCCTTCGGTGTAGAACTGGTAAGTATTGCGGCCCTGCTCCTTGGCACGGTAAAGGGCAATATCGGCATTCCGGAGCAGGGTGTCGGCGTCCAGTCCGCTCTGGGGATACACGGCGACACCCATGGTGGCGGTAACGCTGTGGGCATCGCCCTGAACCTCGAATGGTTCGGCAAAGCACTGCTTGATCTGGCCAAGCAGGTGAATTACATCATCAATGTCGTCGACGTGTTGCTGGCAGATCATGAACTCGTCGCCGCCTGAGTAGGCCACCAGAATCCGCTCATTACTCAGGCTGTTCAGCCGCTCAGAGACCTTGATCAACAATTCGTCGCCAAACTGATGGCCGAGGGAATCGTTGAGCATCTGGAACCGGTCCAGGTCAATCATGACCAGCCCCACCTGGCGCATTTGCCGGTCGGCGATGTTCAGGGTGTGAGCGAGGTCTTCCATGAAGAACCGGCGATTGGCCAGGCCAGTGAGGGTATCGGTGGATTCCAGTCGCTCCAGGTCCACCTGCATGGCGACACGCTGATCAATCTCCCGCTCCAGCTCCCGGCGGGTTTTCAAAAGCGCCTGGTTACGCTTGAGGATCAACTGGACAAGCAAAGTGGTCAGGCTGGTAAGCAGGCCCATAAAGACCAGGCTTGCGAAAGTAAGCATCGGCCAGGAACTGCGTTGGCTGTCGACCCAGGATTGATTGGGGCGTAACGTCAGGGTCCAATCCAGAGTGGGGAACTGCACGGGCACAGTGAAGCTGAAGTTCCTGGCAATCTCGGTGTCTGAGTTGAGAACGTAGGCAGGCTCTCCGGAGTCCCGGATTTCAATCTGAAAGTGTTCCAGTACCCGGCTGGTCAGTAACTGCTCGGCCAGAACTTCCATCCTGAACACACCGGCCATGTAGCCGTTATTGGTGTCTCCGGCGCCCACGGGGTAATAAATCACCATGCCCTTGCCGCCCTGGCGAAGATCGATGATACCGGACAGATCATAATCACCGGTGGCTGCTGCTTTATCCAGTGCTTCGCGGCGCTGGTCGTTGAACGCCACGTTATAACCCACCACGTCCTGATTGCCAGCCAGCGGTTCCAGCCATCGGATGATGTAGTTGGAATCAATCCACTCGATGGCCTGGTAAACACCAAAATCTTCCAGGTAGTTGCGTGCGTCCACACGCCATTGCGATTCCGGGGTGTCGGGCTGGGTATACAGTCGATAGGCCATGCGCCCGATGGCCTGAACGTGCACCAGGAATTCCCGCTCCAGGTTATCCGTCAGCGCCCTGGCTTCATTACGGAGGTTGGCTTCGATCTGACGGTTATCCTGCTGGATAAGCCCTTCCCGGAGGCCTGCGGCAATGGCAAGAAAAACCAGAAAAATGACCAGTACAAACACCGGGCTCATAAGCCATCGGACAACAAGGCTGGTACCGGTTTCGGGTTTTGCCACAGTGTACTCCAGATCGTTAAAAGACAGGCTGAACAGGTTTAACGGCCAATCGCGCTTGATTATGAGCCATAGTTATCCTGTTTGGCCATGCCCCATTGGGTCTGGTACTCCGGAAGCGGGTTGGAGCAGCGGTGATTGCGGGTACACGGAGTCAGGCTCGTTCGGCGATCGGCCTTATACCAAGCTTCGGAATTTCCTGCTTCGGGCAGCGGTCCATAACCACCCTCAATCCGGCGGCTTCGGCACGGGCAGCACCGGATTTGTTGATCACACCGATCTGCAGCCAGAGCACCGGAATCTTCTGTTCAATGGCCTGGTCGATCACCGCGTCGGTGCGTTCCGGGGCCAGGAACAGCTCAGCCATGTCTACGGGTTCCGGGAGTGATGCCAGGTCAGCATACACTGTCTCACCGAGCACTTGCTGGCCGGCCAGGCGCGGATTTACCGGGATCACACGGTAGCCCTGGCGCTGCAGGTATTCCATCACTTCGTGGGAGGGGCGGTTGGGTTTCTCGCTGGCACCAACCAACGCAATGGTACGCACAGATTCGAGAATATCCCGGATCTGGTCAGGGGCATTGCTAGGCATCGGGGCAGACCTCGAAGAATTAACGGTGGGCCTCAAGGCAGACAGAGACCGATTCCGCATAGCGTAACGCGTGCGGCTTGTCGATTTCCACCTGTGCCCACTGCACGGCATGATGTTCCATCACAATTTCGAGAACTTCGTGGGTCAGCCGTTCCAGCAGGGCAAAACTGTTGCCGTCCACATGCCCGATGATTTGCTTGGTGATGGTGCGGTAATTCAGGGCAGCGGAGATTTCGTTCCGGTCAATGGCGGCGGAGGCATCGTAGCGAAGGGTGACGTTGATCACCACATCCTGCTGGTTGTTGATCTCTTCTTCCTTGATGCCAATGTAGGCACGGAGCAGAAGGTTCTTGATCCTGACCGTGGCCAGGTGATCACCAGTCATGGTTGTCATGATGCCTCCGTTTTCGGCGTCTGGTTCAGCGATTGTTGCCAATCAGGGTAAGAAATTCGGTGCGTGTGGCCTGTGATTTCCGGAACTGTCCCAGCATCATCGAGGTTTTCATGCGGGAGTTCTGTTTCTCCACGCCCCGCATCATCATGCACATGTGCTGGGCCTCGATAACCACAGCGACACCTTTGGCATTGGTAACGCTTTCCACCGCTTCCGCGATCTGGCGGGTCAGGTTCTCCTGAATCTGCAGGCGGCGAGCATACATATCCACAATGCGAGCAAACTTGGACAGGCCCAGTACCCTGCCCTGGGGCAGATAGGCGATGTGGCATTTGCCGATGAACGGCAGCATATGGTGTTCACACATGCTGTACAGCTCGATGTCCTGGACCACCACCATTTCATCCATGGCGGATTCGAACACAGCATTGTTGACCAGGTCAGCAAGATCCTGCTGGTAACCCCGGGTCAGGAACTGCATGGCCTTGGCGGCCCGCATCGGAGTGTCCTGAAGACCTTCGCGGTCGGCATTTTCGCCGAGGCCTTCAATGATGGCGCGGTAATGACCAGCAAGGTCGTCCAGAGGTAAGGTCATAATCGTTTCCGGTTTGTGTCTGATAAAGGGCGCAAGCTTAAGGGAATTTTCAGGCCATCTCCACGGTTTACGCCGGTTTGCCCATTATGGACCAGTTCACGGGCAGCGTTTAGTGATCTGGCAGCCAGTACGGCTTTGGACTAAAGTGGAGGTTCCTCAGGTAGATCGGGACGAACAAATGGAGCAGGTGATACCCGGTTCACAAATCAGGGCAGAAAGCCGCCAGGATACCTATACCCTCGAGGCGTGGCAGCAGGCCGGTAAATGGTTCAGCTACGATGGCCATGCCATCTTCAGTCGCATGGCTGGAAAAGGCTCGCCGCTGGTGCTTCTGCACGGGTTTCCGACCGCCAGCTGGGACTGGAGCCGGTTATGGCCGATGCTGGCGTCTGGCCACCAACTGCTGGCTGTCGATATGCTAGGCTTCGGGTTTTCCGACAAGCCCCGCAACTATGTTTACAGCATTGAGGACCAGGCGGATCTGATCCAGGGCTGGATCGAAGGCCTGGGACTGGATTCGGTGCACCTGTTCGCCCACGATTATGGATCTTCGGTGGCACAGGAACTGCTGGCCAGAGACCAGGAAGGATCATTGCCCTTCGCAATCAACAGCGTGTGTTTACTCAACGGAGGCCTGTTCCCTGAGGTGCACAGCCCGCTGTTTATCCAGAAAGTCCTGAAGAGTCCCCTGGGTGGGCTGATCAGCCGTGGGCTTACCCGGGGTAGCTTCGAAAGGAATTTCCGCCGGCTGTTTGGTGACCGGAATCCTCCGGCCCAGCAGGATCTGGAGGATTTCTGGCATCTTCTCACTTACAACAATGGCCGTGGGATCCTGCATGAACTGATTCAGTTTATGGAGGAACGTCGTTGCCATCGAAATCGCTGGGTCGGAGCCCTGCAGAATGCTCAACAGCCGATGCGCCTGATCTCCGGCGCTGCGGATCCGGTTTCGGGCGCGGCCACGGTGCGGCGCTACCGGGAATTGATCCGGAACCCGGACGTCATCAGTCTCCGGAATATCGGCCACTACCCGCACTTCGAATCGCCCTGGGATGTATTCAGTGCTTACCGGGATTTCCGCACCGGGCTTGAGTCCTGACCTTGTTCAAACTACAGCGCTGGTATCGCCGGCCGGGGTCGACGGCCCCGCAGCGTGGGCTGATTCATTGGAAGGCCGGGCCGCATTGACCACCTGATTGCGGCCCTTTGCCTTGGCGTCGTACAGCGCCTGATCCGCACGGTTCAGCCAAACCGACCAGGTCTCGCCACGGCACACTTCCGCTACGCTGGCACTGGCGGTCAGCTTTATGTCATCCAGAAACGGCCTGGCACTGATGCTGGTCAGTAACTGGTGGGCCAGGGTGTCGGCATCCTTCTGGCGGGTTTCCGGCAACACCACCATGAACTCTTCGCCGCCAATACGGAACAGCTGATCACTTTCCCGCAGTCGCTTCCGCAGCCGGATGGTCATTTCCTTAAGCACCCGGTCGCCGGCCAGGTGCCCCCAGCGGTCATTGATGGTCTTGAAATAATCCAGATCAATCAGCACCAGGCTGGACACCCTCTCATAGCGCTCCCGCAGCTGAATCTGGCTGTTCAGAATGTCGGCCAGCTGAGACCGGTTCAGGCAGCCGGTGAGCGGGTCAGTCGTGGCCAGCCGGGTCAGCTCCTGTTGGAGCCGGCCCACCAGCCAGGCGAAGATCATGGCAAACAGGCAACTCAGCCCCAGGGAGAAGGTGATCCGCCAGAAATCGGCTTCGGGAAACTGAAGGAATGACACCACGGCCATGACGCTGACAAAAATGATGTTGCAGACAATGGCTTCTTTCAGCGGTAACAGGAAAAACAGTGCGATAGCCGCTGGATAGGCCCAGTAAAGACCGGCGTGACCGTTAATGGATGTCGAGTAGGCCGCGCAGACCACGGCCAGAATCGGAAACAGGCGCCCTTTCAGGAAATAGACACTGCGCAACCGCAGGAACAGGATCACGAGGGCTGCGTTGACACAGAACAGAATCAGCAGGGCAGACAGCAGAAAGTTACCGTGTTGCCATTGCACCATCACCAGAGGCGCCACGGCGATAAAGGCCCAGATATGCAGGTGGTACACCAGCTGACGTTTGAAACCCAATACTGCAAGGGTTGGATTGGTCGCCATGGTATCCGGCGAGGCAAAAAGGTTCACAGCCTACTCCTGCAGCTCATGGCTGGCATACATCCCTGAAACACTGATGGCTCAAGTCTAGCACGGAGTTATTGGCTGGCCACTGCAGGTTTCGATAAACTCCCGGGACTTTGACCAGAACCGTAAGCAGGAACACGCGATGACCGCAATCCAGATCCGAACACCGGCGCTGACCATCCGGGCTGGGCGACGGGCCCTTCAGCGCCTGAGGGACAAGCCGTTAACACCGGCGGACGTCCACGTGATACCCGGCGCCGCCGGTGGCCCGAAAGCCCTGGGAATCAGCGGTCTGGACAAGGCCATCTTCGGTGACTGGTTGCCCCGGGCACCGCAAGAGCGGGTGCTGATCGGCTCGTCCATCGGCAGCTGGCGGTTCGCGGCGATTGCCTCATCCGACGATCCGAAAGGCCAACTGGCCAGGCTGGCGGAACTCTATACCAGCCAGCGTTTTGCCAAGGGTGTCAGCGCTGCGGAGGTATCCAGAAAAAGTGTTCTGTTTCTGGAAGAGCTGTTGGGTGGCCGGGAGCAGTATATCCTCAATCACCCCTGGTACCGTTTGAACGTGGTGGTTGTACGCAGCCTGGGCTTGCTGGAACACGACGCCAGGGGCCGCCTGGGTCTGGGCCTGATGAGTGCAATCAGCGCCAATATGGTCAGTCGTCGCCACCTTGGCCGATTCATGGAGCGGGGTATCGTGCACGATGCCCGCATCAGGACGCCGGTGTCAAAGCTGGTGGATTTTCCCAGCCATGAAGTGGCGCTGTCTGCGGACAATCTGTTGCCCGCGCTACTGGCCTCAGCTTCGATTCCGCTGGTTATGTCCGGTGTTCGGAATATTCCCGGAGCTCCGGATGGCGTCTACCGGGATGGCGGGCTGCTGGACTACCACCTGGATCTGCCCTACGAGCAACCGGGCATCATCCTGTACCCGCACTTTACCGACAAGGTAGTGCCGGGTTGGTTTGACAAGACCTTGCCATGGCGCCGGGGCGATGCCACCCGATTGCAGGATGTGTTGCTGGTTTCCCCGTCCCGGGCGTATCTGGACAGCCTGCCGGACCGCAAACTGCCAGACCGGAAAGACTTCGAGAAGTACCTTGGCGACGATTCAGGCCGTGAACGATCCTGGCGCGCATCCATTGCCGAGAGTGACCGACTGGGGGACGAGTTCCTCGAACTTGTGGAGAGCGGGCGCCTGCTGGATCGGGTTCAGCCATTGTAGCCATTGGCAATCTTGATTGCGCTCAGTCTGAAGCCTGTTACTCCGTGGATCGGGTCCTTCAATACCATCACCCGCACCACCACCGGGACCGTCTGCTCGGCGCTCCGGTGCAACAGATTCACATCTACCCTGGCCAGGGTGGCCTCTTGCCGGGCTGCGGCCAGGCACTGGTCGAAGCGTTCACGGTCGGGCTCGGCGACCAGTTCGCTGAACGGCCGGTTGGCAAGGTCTGACGGCGCCAGTCCCAGCACATCCGCTACCTGTGCCGATACGAATCCGATCTGCCCCTGTTCATCCAGTTCACTGACAATCGCTCCCGAAAGCGTGACCAGGTCCCGACTGCGGGATTCGCTGTCATTCAGTGCCTGGCGCAGCACGTTCTTCTCGACCTGCAAGTTGGTGATCCGTTGGTCAGCGATCCTGTTCAGCCCGGCCAACCTATGGGCGCTGTCGTCTTTCCGGGCAGCCTGCCGGCAGAGGGTCAGGGCGAGCAGCATTGCCACCGTGGTAACCATCACGCCACTGGCAGCGGCGAGCCACCCCAGACGCCGGGCCGGCGATGCCAGCATCCGGGTATCCGGCCAGGTGGTCACCATCCAGTGCCGGCCGTTGGTCTGCAACTCGGTTCTCAGGGCGTCATTACCGGCCGGATGGCGTGAGCTGCCCAGCTGTATCAGTGGTTTCTTGGTGTGGCGTTCCAGGGTATCGATCCTGAGACTGATGCCATCCTGAAGTCCGGTTGCCAGGGAAGCCCGGAGCTCTTGAAGCTGTTCGTCTTCCTGCGATAGCCGGGCAAGATGGATGACAACCTGGCTGACCAGGGATTGATGCAGGGCCTGATAACGCTGGTGGGCAAGCTGATGAGCCATGTCTGAGGCGAGGCGGGCCGTCAGGAGGCTCAGAATGACGCCGCAGACCAGAATGACGGCCGGACCCCAGAGCCCCGGCCAGAGGCCAGGCCGGCGCGGGCCCGGATAAGGGATGTCAGAGAGGTCGCTATCCATGCTGAAAGCCTCTGGAGCTGTTACGGAAAGTGTGTCCAGATTACTCTAGACCAGCTCCGGCACTTTCGAAAGACGGAAGCAGTTATCGGCTGGCGTTCCGGGCGGTACCGTACACCAGCAAAAAAGCCAGGAAGGCTGTCACCACCACCGACGGCCCGGCTGGAGAATCCAGGTGCCAGGACAGCGTCAGGCCGCCGGTCACGGCGATAAAGCCGAACACCACCGCCAGTGCCATCATGTGTTCCGGATTTCTGGCCAGGCGTCTGGCGGTGGCCGCAGGAATGATTAACAGGGCGGTAATCAGCAGGACCCCGACAATCTTCATCGCCACGGCAATCACCAGGGAGAACATCAGCATCAGCGCCAACCGCAAACGCTCCACGGGTATTCCCTCCACCCGGGCCAACTCTTCATGAATGGTGCTCATCAGCAATCCGCGCCAGAGTATTGCCAGCAGGGTCAACACGAAAGCCGCGCCGCCGTAAATCCACAACAGGTCCTGGCGGCTCATGGCCAGCAGGTCACCGAACAGAAGGCCAGTCAGGTCAACCCGCACATCCGGCATGAAACTCAGGGTAACCAGACCGATGGCCAGTGCACTGTGGGCGAGAATGCCCAGCAAGGTGTCGGTGGCCAAGGCCCGGGTGCGCGAGAGCAAGACCAGAGCGACAGCAATGGTGACGCAGGTAATGATCACGCCCAGGTTCAGTGGAACACTGATCAGGAAACTCAGGGCGATGCCGAGTAACGCGGAATGGGCAAGGGTGTCGCCAAAATACGCCATTCGCCGCCAGACCACGAAGCAGCCCAGGGGGCCAGCCACCAGTGCAACACCCAGTCCACCCAGCAGTGCCCGCCAGAAAAAATCCCCGAGCACAGAATCAATGATGCTCATGGTCACAGGCTCCCTGAACGTCCGTGCTGATCACAACGTCACCGTGCAGGTTATGGCGGTGGTTATGATTGTGGTGATAGACCGCCAGAGATTCGGCCACCTGGTGGCCAAAGGTCTCGATAAACGCGGGGTCGTGAGAAATGTCGGCCGGGTAACCGCTGCAACACACGTGCTGGTTCAGGCAGATGACCTTGTCAGTGGCCGCCATGACCAGATGTAAATCATGGGAAATCATGATCACGCCGCAATTCAGCTCATCCCGGAGTTGGCGGATCAGGTCATACAGGGCTGCCTGGCCGTTGATATCCACACCCTGGGCGGGCTCGTCCAGCACCAGAAGGTCCGGTCGTCTGGCCAGTGCCCGAGCCAGCAACAAGCGCTGTTTTTCGCCGCCGGACAGGTGATGCACCGAGGCATCCAGCAGGTGCCCGACACCGGTGCGCTCCAGTGCGGCTTCGCATTCTGCGTCGGAGCGGCCGCTCAACAGCATGAACCGGCGCACGCTAAGGGGTAGCGTTGCTTCCAGGGACAGGTGCTGGGGCACGTAGCCAATGACCAGGCCGTTGCCCAGCGAGACCTTGCCGGAGCTGGGCTTCTGGATGCCCAGAACGGCTTTGATCAGGGTGGTCTTCCCGGCTCCGTTGGGGCCGATAATGGTGATGATGTCGCCCCTGCGAACCGTCATCTCAACCCGGTCCACCACCGGGCGGTCATCAAACTGCACAGTCAACTGATGCAGGCGCACCAGGGCGTCAGGCATGGCCGGGTTCTCCCTGGCATCGGGGGCAACGGCCGGCGACTTCCATGGTGATTTCTTCGGGCCGGAAGGCTACGTCCGCCGCCGCGGCTTCTACCGCCCGAGTGACCTCCGGTGCGTCCAGCTCAAGCACGTTGCCGCATTCTCGGCAGATCAGGAAGGTGCCCCGGTGGTGCTCACCGGCATGGGTGCAGCCGGTAAATGCGTTCAGGGAGGCAATCCGGTGTACCAGACCGTATTGCAACAGGAAGTCCAGAGCCCGGTACACGGTGGGTGGGGCAGCGTTATGGCCCTCGGTGCCCAGCATGGCAAGAATGTCGTAGGCCCCGAGAGGCTTGTGAGATTGCCAGATCAGTTCCAGAACCCGCTCACGGATGGCGGTGAGGCGGGCATTCTGTTGTCGGCAAATGGCCCGGGCATCCGCCAGGGCCTGGCTGACACAGGCCTCGTGGTTGTGCGGGCGATAAGGAAGCGCGCGTTCCGGCATAGTCTGGATCCTGCAAAGTTTGCAACATTATAACATTTGCAGGCAGTACTGCTACGGCTGTGACCGGGTGGTCATCAGTGCCTGGCGGTTATCGCCAGTGACTCCAGGTACTCGAGGTTGGGAATCCAGGCGGCTTCGCCGTCGACTTCCACCTGCATGAGATCGGCCGGTCCAGCTTCGCCGTCCAGTTTTCGGATCTGCTCTTCCACCAGTCGGGCCTGGCTGGGAATGCCCTGGGTGACCAGCGCCATGAACGGGGCCTGCTGATGGCTGTCACCGATGGTGTTGAGCACAATGATTCTGCCCCGGTTGTCTCCGGGTACGGTCAGGGTTCCGCCGTTGGCTGCGTCATAGGATATGACTGGCAGTGTCAGGCCGCGCCAGTCCAGGAAGCCCACCAGCCATTCCGGGGTACTGGCGCCGGCGTCGGTACTGTTAAAATCCACCACTTCCGCGATCGACACGTTGGGTAGCAATAGTTGCCGGTCGCTGACCGGAATCATGACACAGGAGAGGGACTGGCTGTTCTCTTTCATGACGTGTTACCTCAGGCGGAATCCCGTTTCTGCCGGTTTTTGAGCAGGCAGTTGTTCTCAATGGTTTTCACCAGTTCCTTCGCCAGTTGCTCCGGTGTGCCGCAGAAGCTGCTGCAGCCGGTAGCGGCGACCGAATCCGGCATCGAACTGTTACCGCAACTCTTGCTTTCCTGCACCCAGATGCGGCTGCCGTAGGCTTTGAGCATGGGCGCTGCGATGGCGCCATCATTGCCCATGCCGGAAAACAGGATGGCATGGCAACGCTTGCCGTAGTAATCGGCAACGTTAAGCAAGACCTGGTCGATGGACGGGCCATAGGGTCCAGGCCAAGGCGTGTTGCGTTCTGTCAGTTGGCCCTGGGTGTCGAACGTCCATTCCCGTTCAACGGGCATCAGCACCACATCACCGTTTCTTACCCGGTAGCCTTCTTCCGCCCGTTTGAGCTGGTAGTGGGCATGCCGGCCCAGAACCCGGGTCAGTACCTCAGTGAAGTTGCCATCAATATGTTGAGCGTACACAAAACCCACCGGCAACCCTGGTGGCAGATTGTCCAGAAACGTTTTGACGGCAGCGGGTCCGCCCAGGGAAGCGCCCAGCACCCAGACATCCTCTGCCAATGAGCCTGGCGCTGCCGGAGCAATCCAATGAGGCAGTTCCGGTGCCGAATGAGGCGCCGGTGTGGTCTCCACCAATTCTTCCAGATCACTGGCGGTGTCCAGTGTCTCCAGGTGGCCAAGTTGTTGTTCCAGCTTGTCCACCAGCCGTCGTTCCCAACGGAAATAGTCTGTACTGCCGGGTTTGGGCGCCTGATCAACCCCGAAAAGTACCGGGGCGTCGGTATTTTCCAGCAAATGATCAAACAGCGCTGGATGGTCAGCCTCGTCTTCCAGGGTGACCAGCCACAGGCATGCATCCGGGAATTCCGGATAGTCCATCAGTCGGGACGGATCGCCGGAAAATGACACTTCCAGGCCGAATTTACCGGTGGCGGCCTGCAACCGGTGGCGTTGCAGGACCACATCGGAAACAATCCCGACCCCGGGCCGGCCAGGTTGGCCGGCCATCACTGATTCCCGGTCAACCGCTTGATGGTGTCAAGCAGTTCGGCTTCCTGGAACGGCTTGCCCAGATACTCGTTGACCCCGATCGACAGTGCCCGTTCCCGGTGTTTCTCGCCGGTCCGGGAGGTGATCATGCAGATCGGTGTTTCCTTCAGGTTGTCGTCGTGGCGCACGAAACTGGCCACCTCGAAACCGTCCATCCGGGGCATTTCGATGTCCAGCAAAATGATGTCCGGGCGATGATCCTGAAGCTGCGCCACCGCATCCAGACCGTCCTTCGCGGTGATGACTTCCATGCCGTTTCGTTCCAGCAAGCGGGAGGTAACCTTGCGCACGGTTACCGAGTCGTCCACCACCATAACCGTGGTGATCTTCTCCTCGTAGCGGCTGGTTTCCCGGGCTTTCTCGAGGTTGGCCAGGCGTTGCCGTTCAGACAGAATGTCGGAACGGATCATTGCTGGCAGGTCAAGAATCACCACCACGTTACCGTCACCCAGAATGGTGGCACCGGACACACCGCGCACGGTACTGAACTGCGGGCCCAGGGATTTAACAACGATTTCCCGGCTGCCCATCAGGTGGTCCACCTGCAAGGCCATGGGCTGTTCAGCCCCGCGCACCAGAATCACCGGTAACGGCAATGCCTGGCCCTGCAGTTTCGGATGGTGATCGCTGTTAAGCAGGCTGCCCAGATACTGCAGGCGGTATTGCTGGCCGGCGTATTCGTACATGGGGGCATCCGGCTTGTAATACTCTTCCAGCTCGTAGGTGCTGACCCGCACGATACCTTCAATGGTGTTGAGCGGGATGGCATAGAAGTCTTCGCCGGTAGCTACCATCAGGGCGCGGTTGACCGACACGGTAAACGGCAGGCGCACGGTAAAGGTGGTGCCGCGGCCCAGGGCCGAGTCAATATCCAGGCTGCCGCCCAGCTGCTTGATCTCGCTGCCGACCACATCCATACCCACACCACGGCCAGAGATCTGGGTAACTTGTTGGGCGGTGGAGAAGCCGGGCTGCAGGATAAACTGCAGGATTTCCCGCTCTGACAGCTCTTCATCGGCCCGCATCAGCCCCTGACGGACGGCTTTGTCGCGGATCACGTCGGCAGGAATGCCCTTGCCGTCGTCCATCATACGCAGTACCACATCGCCGCCTTCACGGGTCAGCGACAGGACAACTTCACCGGTGGCGGGCTTGCCGGCTTTCTTGCGTTCTTCCGGAGTTTCAATGCCGTGGTCCAGGGCGTTACGCAGCATGTGTTCCAGGGGCGCGATCATGCGCTCCAGAATATTGCGGTCCATTTCGCCTTCGGCGTTGCGAACATCAAAGTCCACTTTCTTGCCCAGCTCGCCGCTGATCTGGCGCACGATACGGCGCAGGCGTGGCACCATCGAGGCGAACGGAATCATCCGGGTCTTCATCAGACCCTCCTGGAGTTCCGTGTTGATCCGGGACTGCTGTACAAGCAGAGTTTCGGTATCCCGTACCCGGTCGGCCAGGGTTTCCCTCAGGTCGGCAAGGTCAGAGGATGACTCGGACAGTGCCCGGGACAGCTGTTGGATGGAGGAGTAACGGTCCATCTCCAGCGGATCGAAGTCGTCGCCGTAGTCTGGGCCGTGTTCCTGTTCCGCCCGGAACAGAATCTGGGCCTCTGTCTCGATATCCATCCGGCGCAGCTGTTCACGCAAACGTTCGATGGTGGCGGCCATTTCATCCAGGGTGTGGCTGAAATCGCTGGTTTGCTGCTCCAGGCGGCCCCGGGTAATACTGGTTTCACCGGCCAGGTTGACCAGTTCATCCAACAATGGCGCAGAAACCCGGATGGTTTCCTGAGCCGCACGCTGGGCTTCGGCCGCCTTGTTGCGGATCTTGGCCGGTGCTTTTGCTGGCTTGGGCTGTTCCGGGGCTGGTTTGGCCGGCGCTTCTGGTTGCGGGGCCGGTACCTCGGCTGGCTGCTCAGCCGCCGGCTCTGGCTGCGTTGAATCGGCCTGTGTCTGTGACGGTGCGATCACCGGTGCACCCGACTCAAAGCGAGTGCGGATAGCCGACACCAAACCAATAATGGCGTCGTGGTCCTCGGTAATCGCCTGCCACTGGCTGTCGTCCGGAGCGTTTCCACCCAAATCAATCAAGCGGGTTTCAAAGGCGTGGGCTTTGTCACCCAGTTCGCTAAGTTGCGACAACCGTGCGCCACCCTTGAGGGTGTGCAGGGCTCGTTGGGCCTCCTGGTTGAAATGATGGTTGGCTGGCTCTTTGCGCCAGTCATCCAGCAGCTGCTCGAGCTGGTCCATGATCTCGCCGGCTTCCTCCAGGAAGATCTCCAGCACTTCTGGATCTACCACTTCCGAGCCGGCCCCGGCGGATGCCTCCGGGGTCTCCGCCAGGTCGTCGGACACCTGGCCGGTGGCCTGGAAGTCGGCAATCAGGTCGCTGTCAGACTTAGGTTTCTGGCCCGCTTCAATGGTATCCAGCATGGACTTGAGGCTGGCCAGGGCCCGGTCGCTGAGCGTCAGCAGACCTTGCTGATCGTTACCGCCGGAGACCAGAGTATCCAGCGCGTCCGACCAGGCCTCGGCAAGGTCGGCAATCGGGTCGACATCGGACAGGCGGGCGCCACCCTTAAGGGTATGCAGTTCCTGCTGCAATCGGGTGATGCCGGCCAGTTCGTCCGGTTCTTCACGCCACTGGTCGAGGCATTCGGTGATGGCTTCGTGGATCTCCAGGCCTTCGTCCAGGAAGATGCCAATCAGGTCGTCATCGGAGGCCGCTGCCAGAGTCCCGGTTGGTTCTTCATGGTCATCAGTGCCGGCCTCGGCGATGGTCTCCGGGCTCTGATCCTTGGCGCCTGGCTCTTCCGCCTCCTCCACCTCTGCCGCAGGCAAGGTTTGTACTGGCGCCGGGGTCTCGCCCCGCAGAATCGCTTCCACCTGCTGAACCAATTCATCGGCCGGCGGGCAGGGCTTCTGGGTGGCGACCTGTTCAACCATCTGAGCCAGACGATCGTGGCAGGCAAACAGCAGGTCAGTCATTTCGCCGCTGGCGTCGAGCTGGCCTTCCGCCACTTTCTCGAAAAGGTCTTCCAGCACGTGAGTCAGGTCGCCGATGGCGTCGACACCGGCCATGCGGGCGCCACCCTTGAGGGTGTGTACTTCCCGCTGCAGGACAGCTGCAACCTCACGATCCGATGGATCTTCGCTCCAGGCATGTAACGAGCTGCCGGTGGAGTTGATCAGGTCATAGGCTTCCTCGAGGAAAATGCCTACCAATTCAGGATCAAGGTGTGAAAGGTCTGTGGCCTGTAATTCGTCTTCCGCAGTGGTCTCTTCTGGTGCCTCGTCAGTCTCGGGCAGCGGCAGCTCCTGGTCTTCGGACACGTCTACGGTGTCAGAGAGGCTGACGTCGGTGACCGGCCGTGAGCCCCGTGCGGTATCGATGTAGGCGTGGATCTCGGCAATCAGATCCGGTGCCGGCCTTGGTGGCTCCTGGGTTTCCAGGGCCTCTACCATGCCTGCCAGACGGTCATGGCAGCGGAACAGCAGATCAGACAGGGTGTCGGTGACGGCAAACCTCTGCTCGGTCAGTCCCTCGAACAGGTTTTCAAGTTCATGGGACAGGTCGCCCACCGAGGGGATGTCGGCAAGCCGTGCACCGCCCTTAAGGGTATGCAGGTCACGCTGCAGCAGGCGCAGGATGTCCAGGTTGCCGGTGTCTTCGCTCCAGCTCTGCAAGGCATCGGCGGTGCTGTTGATCAGGTCGCGGGCTTCCTCGAGGAAGATTTCTGCCAGTTCCTCGTCAATATCGCTGTCATCCGAGGACAGTTCCGGCAGCGGTGGCTGCTCGCTCTCGGCGGGTTCGGGCGCACCCTGGTCCAGTTCTTCCAATTCGAGGCTGAGGTCGATTTCTTCCAGATCCTCGGTGAACTGCTGGTCAAACTCGCTTGGTTCCTGGCTGACTTGTGATGACGCGCTGGTCAGTTCGTCGAGTTCTTCGATCAAGCCGTCGCTGGGTTCGGTGGCGAGACCGGCAGCCACTTGATCCATCAGGTTGATCAGTTGTTCCTGGGCTGGGCGAACGGTGGCGAAGAAGTCGTCGCCCGGTGTCAGCTGGTTTTCTGCGACCGCCGTGTAGGTGCGGGTCAGGGCAGCGGCCAGGTTGGCCACATCCGTCAGGCCGGCATCAGATGCTCCCTGAGTCAGTTGTTCCAGTTCCTCACGCAAGGTGGCCAGTGAGTCGGTGCGCTCCGGGTGCTGTGCCCAGTCGTCGAGGATCGATTCAGCGTCCAGAACAATGTCCAGACCTTCACCGAGGAACAGCTGAACGAGTTGCGTTGGAGCCTGCTCAGACTGCTGCTGGTCGTCAGACATGGCATGTGAAAGCAGGGTTTGCTGGCTGATCTGTTGCAGTCTTGCCAGATATTCATCGGTGCCCTCGAGCGACCCTTGCGGGTTGCTTCTGAGTTGGGCCAGGCCTTCGGTCAGGTAGCGGCTGGCCTGTTCGATCAGTTCCAGAACGTCCCGGTCCGCACGTTTGTTCTGGGCCCTGGACTCTTTAACAAAGCGTTCAAGCGGCGTAATAACCTCGGCAATCGGGCCGATACCGGCAGTATGGGCGCTGCCCTTGAGGGTGTGGAGGGCCCGGGAAAGGTCATCGGTGTAGGCGGCCGAGGTCTTGTCACCGGCTGCGGCCAGATAATCCTTGAGGGTTTGCAGGTGGGTTTCGGTTTCGTTCTCGAAAATCTCGAGAAGAACGGGATCGACGTCCTGATCTGGCTCACCGGCGCCCGCATCGAATTCCGGTTCGGCGTGTTCCAGACCGGTATCCTGGGCTGTCTGGCCTTCATCACCTATCTCGGCTTCCGCCGGGGGCATGGAGGTGGCGTCTGGAATCTCGCCGTTGGCCAGGGCGGTTGCCCGGGCCTGCATGACCGAGGTATCGACGCTGGCGGGGCGACGTTGCTCGAAATCAGACACCAGGGCAGGGACGGCGTCGGTCACGTCCTGAACCAGTTGTGCCACGTCGTCGTTCATGAAAATGCTACCGTCGATAACCCGGTTGAGCATGTTTTCCACAGACCAGGCCAGTTCGCCGATCACCTCGGCACCCACCATCCGGCCACTGCCCTTCAGGGTGTGGTAGGCGCGGCGCACTTCCGCCAGGGCGGTGCGGTCGTCGTGCTGGCGCAACAGCATCGGCAGGTATTCGCGGATGGTGTCGAGCACTTCCCCGGCTTCTTCGATGAAGATTTCCAGAATCTCATCGTCGATCAGGTCATCACTGTCACCGGCGTCGGTGGCGGCCGGCTGTGCAATCTCTTCCGACAGAGACTCATCCGGTTGCGCAGATTCGGGAACAGAACTGGTCTCAGGCTGCTCTGCTGGTGCGGGGGCTTCGTCTGCCTCGGCCCGGCGAGTAGTGGCCAGGGCTTCGGCCCGCTCGATCAGTTCGGCAACGTCACCGCTGCTGTGGCCATCCCTGAATTCGTTAATCAGTGATGGAATTCGGCTGTTAACTTCGTCGACCAGCGCAAACAGGTCGTCACCGGGCTTGATGGTCTGATCGATCACCCGGTTCAGCAGGTTCTCTACCGACCAGGCCAGTTCGCCGATACTGGAAGCCCCTACCAGACGGCCACTGCCTTTAAGCGTATGGAACGCCCGGCGCACTTCGGTCAGTGCCTCACGATCGTCGTGGCTCTGGCGCAGGCGGGGGTAGAATTCATGGATGGTCTGGAGAACCTCTTCGGCCTCCTCCACGAAAATGCCCAGAATTTCGTCATCGACCAGCTCGTCATCCGATGCCTTGGCCACATCTGGCGTCTCGCCTGGCTCCTGAACTTCCACAGTCGGCACGGAGGTGGATTCGGACGCCTGCTGGTCGAGGTTCCAGGTTGGCTCCTGTCCTACCGGGAAACCAAGCCCTGCCAGGCTGTCTTCGGCCACTCTCAGAATGGAGTCGTTATCGCTGATGCCTTCCGCCAGGCGCTCCAGATAATATTCGATACTGGTGACGGCATCGGCCAGGGTGTCCAGCTGTTTCCAGTCAGGCACCTGCTTGTTACTCAGCAGGACATCGGAAACGTAACGCTCAGCCGAGGCCAGCATGTCTGCCACGCGATCCAGCGGTACCAGGCTCAGCCCGCCGCGAATGCTGTGCAACAGGCCGGGAACATGGTCGATTTCCCGGGTATCCCATTGTGAGGCAATGAAGTTGACGATGGCCGACTTGACCTGTTCGAGGGTGTTGCGCGACTCCCGGAGCAGGGCTTCACTGGCGTCGCCCAGCTCGAGACTGCCCATGTTGGGGCGTTCGCCATCCTGGCTGCCCGACTCAACGTCAGTCCGTCGGTCACTGTCCAGGCCGGCAAGGCTGGCTTCGACATAGAGCAGTGCCCCGGCGATGTCCATCAGGGTGCCATCGTCGGCGGGCTCGGCCTGGCCACACAGTTTTTCGACCAGTTCAACCTGCTCGGTTACCACCTTGCGGGGGATGCCGAGGCCCAGAACGGCCAGGGTATTGGCAACCTGGCGAAGGCCCGGCAGCAGCTCGTCAAGCTCGGTGTTCTGACGCAGTTCGGCCCGCACGAACAGATCGAGCTGATCTTTCAGGCGGGCCAGCTCCTCGTTCAGGGCGCTGACAACAGAATGGATGGCATCACGGCCCGGGCCGGACACGCGGGTGCGGGCCGCGTCCACGTCGTCTTCGGACGGTAACGCGCTGGTTAGCTGATAGGCGTCCCGGAGTGCATTGACCTGCGGGCTGTCCAGGTCACGGGCACGTGCCACGTAATACAGCAGGTGCTTGAACAGGGCTTCCGGTACTGGTTGCTGCAAAATATCGGCGTGCTCGTCGGTCAGCCGTCGAATCTCGGCGTCCAGTTCCCGTAACAGGGATTTAACGGCGGTATTGACCGGGTTCACGTTGGCCCGAAGGGTCTCGACAAAGGCGCTGGCGGCTTTCCAGAGTTCACCGCGGGGTGTTTTCTGGCACAGGCGGATCAGGCGCTGGATGACCTTTTGCATGTAATCGAAATGGGCGGCCAGGTCGGCCTCCCGGACCACGCCGGCAAGGGCAAACTGATACATCTGCCGCAGCTTGCGCAGGTGGCCGAGAACCTTGGGGTCATGCAGTCGTTCGGAGACTTTGCTGCTTACCCGGATCCGGGATGGGCTGAGATCCGGTTTGAACAGTGAGGTGTCCGACAGAAGGGCTTCGCCCCGGGCGGCCCGGAGATCGTTCAGCAGCGGCAGCAACACCATCGGAAAATCGTCACGACTGCTGCCGAGGTGTTCGAGGTACTGGGGCAACTGCAGGATGGCCTGCATGAGGACATCAACGGCTTCGTCAACATTGGTGACGGTTTCGTTCAGGATGGCCTGGGTCAGCTTTTCCATCTCTTCGGTCAGCAAGGCCGCACCGTAGAGTTCCACCATCTGCAGGGTACCGTGTACCTGATGGAGGTAGTTCAGGCAGAAGCGCAGGCGCGCGGTATCGTCACGATTATCGACGTACGCTTCAAGTGCATGCTGGCCCTGGGTCAGCGTGTCCTGTATTTCGCCCCGAACCCAGTCGAGGGCGATACTGTCATGGTGATTGCCCATAACCACTCCGGTTATTCTTCGTCGGACTGACGTTTGATCCACGCCAGCACATGTTCCGAGGGAAGCCTCTGCAGGCCCGGTGGCTGCCAGTCGGTCAGTTCACCCTGGCCAAGCACCAGTAACCCCCCCGGTGCCAGACGCTCTGCTAGCCGTTTGACAATTTCCCGCCGGCGCCAGCGGCGGAAGTAAATCAGCAGGTTCTGGCAGAAGATAATGTTCATGCCGTGCATCGGTGCCTTGTCCAGGTCCAGGACATTGAGCCTGGTAAAACAGACGCGGTCACGGATGCTGTTTACAATCTCAACGGTATTCCGTTCTGATGGACGGAAATACCGGGCTTTCATGTCTTCGTCCATGCCCAGCAATTTGCGGGCATTGAACTGGCCCTGGCGTGCCTTTTCGATGGCGGGCAGGCTGATGTCAGAGCCAGTGACGCCAAACAGGGGCTGCAGTGCCAACTGCCCCATGCATTCATTGAGGATCATCGCCAAGGTGTAGGGCTCTTCGCCGGTTGAACAGCCAACACTCCAGGCTTCCAGGGCACGTTTTCTGAACTGTTCCCGGGGGCGGGTCAGAACATAGTCTGCAACCAGCCGGAAGGCGTCAGGGTCCCGGAAAAACCGGGTTTCCTGAACCGTCAGACGATCAACCAGTGTTGCCCATTCCCTGACGGCATCCGGGCCGTTAACGATTTTCTCGTAATAGGCCTGATAGCTGCTGCAGCCGATTTCCCGCATTCGTATACCCAGATTGGTTTCCAGGAACGAACGGCGTTCGGCCGTCAGGGTGATGCCGGTGCGATGCTCCAGCAGGGTCTGCCACTGGCTGAACTGCGCCTCATCCATATCCGGGAGTCGGCGCAGTGCCCAAATGCCTTCGGCGGGTGACAGTTGGTTATGCATCTGAGCCATAAACCGTCATTCGCCCCGGGCCGGTGATCAGCTGACCACCGGAACGTCGTTGTCTTCCTCTTGCTCCTGATCTGCAAGCTCTTCGTCTGGCAGGGTGAAGCCGGCAACGGAGGACCGCAGTTCAGACGCCATCTCGGCCAGGTTACCGATAGACTTCGCGGTTGCGTTGGTACCGGACGAAGTCTGCGAGGTGATTTCCTGGATGACGTTCATCGTGTTGGAAATGTGCGCCGCAGAGGACGACTGCTGGCGGGCCGCGTTGGAGATGTTCTGGATCAGTTCCGCCAGAGACATGGATACGTTCTCGATTTCCTCGAGGGCGATACCCGCGTCCTGAGCCAGGCGGGCACCACGGACCACCTCGGCGGTGGTGTGTTCCATGGAGATAACGGCTTCGTTGGTGTCAGACTGGATCGTCTTAACCAGCGCTTCGATCTGCTTGGTCGCTGCAGAAGAACGTTCCGCCAGGCGCTGAACTTCGTCCGCAACCACCGCGAAGCCCCGGCCCGCGTCACCGGCCATGGAGGCCTGGATGGCTGCGTTCAGGGACAGGATGTTGGTCTGGTCGGCGATGTCGTTGATCAGGGATACGATGTCACCGATTTCCTGGGAGGACTCACCCAGGCGCTTGATCCGCTTGGAGGTTTCCTGGATCTGCTCACGGATGTTGTCCATGCCGCGGATGGTGTTCTGTACCACTTCCGCGCCTTTCTTGGCGATCGCAACCGACCGCTCCGCAACCGCTGAGGATTCGGCGGCGTTGGAAGATACCTGGTCGATGGACACCGCCATCTCGTTAACCGCGGCAGAGGCGCCGGCAATTTCCTGGGCCTGGTGCTCGGATGCATCGGCCAGGTGCATGGCCGTGGCCTGGGTTTCCTGGGCGGCTGAGGCTACCCGTACCGCCGTGCCACGAATCGCCTGTACCAGTCCACGCATCTGGTCGATCGCGTAGTTGATGGAGTCCGCGATGGCACCGGTGAAGTCCTCGGTTACCGTGGCCTCGGTGGTCAGGTCACCATCCGCCAGGTCGGCGAGTTCGTCCAGCAGTCGCAGGATCGCGTTCTGGTTCTGTTCATTCTGCTCCTGAGTCGCAGAAAGTCGAGCCTGGGCATCGCGATACAGGGCCACACCGATGATGACCACGATCGCCACCATGGCTGCCAGCAGGAAGAAGGCCAGGGTCGGGCTGATGAAGCGGGAGCTGGACTGACGGGCAAAACCGTCGGCCAGAACGGAGAGCTCAGACAGCAGGATCTCGGAGTTCTGGAAGATGTCACTGGCAGCGGTACGAACCTTGAAGAGGTCGGGAGAGGCTTCAAGGATCGCATCAACGTTCTGGGAAACGAATTCGAACAGCTCGTCTACCGCCTCCAGGCCGTAGATAGCGTCTTCATCGGCTACCCTGGAGATGCCCATGGCGGGGTTGCCGTTAAGCTGACCGTCCAGTACCCGGCCAAACAGGCTGGCGTCACGGCCGAAACGGTCAGCGGCGATAACCGCGTCTTCGTCACCGGACAGTACGTTGTTGACAGAACGCACGATACGCTCTGCCAGCAGCGACTGGCGCTGTGCCAGGGCGATCTGCTCCGCCGGAGCGTTGTTGTCCAGCAGGATCTGTACGATGTCATCGTACTCCACCTGCAACTGGGGAATGGTTTCGTTCAGGGTCCGGGCTACTTCGTGCAGGCCAAGTACCGCATCCCGGGTAGACAGGATGCTGTCGGCGTTGTCCCGAACCGTGTTCCAGTTCTGCTGAACGCCACTGCGCTGGGCCATTTCACTGGCAGGCAGGCCGGTGGCCGGATTACCTTCTGAGACGAATGACCAGAGCTGCTGGAAGTCATCCCGGGAGCGACGAAGCTGGTCGAAGGCTTCGGCGGTACCGCCGGCGGCCTCGGTGGCGTTCTTCGCGATCTCCTGGGAGAGCACCCGCATTTCGGCGGTGTTGGCGATGTATTCCTGGTCGTTCTGGCTATCCCTGTTAATAATGAACAGGACCACAACGAGCAGGACGGTGAGTGCAATCAGCGCAGCGATCAGGCCGGCAACCAGTCTGTTGCCCCCCTGTCCCATGCTGAGTCTTCCGGCTCTGTTTTTCATTTTCTGGCTCCCGGCCTCTTTCTTTCTGGAAATGGCAAGTTTTTGTAACGGGTTTCAGACGGTCAGGGTGATGTTCCTGCCAGTGCTCACACCCTTACCACTGTGCGACATCGAGAAAACGCTCATCTTCCACCAGATCGGCGGCAGAGAACACTTTCCAGACCTCCTCGTTGCGCTCATAACCTCCGGTCACGAACGGACGAATGCTGTCGGGTACTCCCTCGGGAGTCGCCCTGAAACTGTCTTTTGCAAAGTACTGCATGCCCAGCACGGAATCGACCACCAGGCCGCTGAATACGTCGCCTTCCTCAATGACCAGAACCCGACGCTCGCGCATACTGCGGGAGGATCGGGGAACATCGAAGAAGCCAGCGAGATCAACCAGGGGCAGAAGGCGGCCGCGAACATTGGCAGCACCCATCAAAAACGAGCGAACCCCCGGGATATGAGTAAACCGGGGGACGTGCAGGATTTCGGTGACTTCACCCATGGGTGCGACATAGCGCTCACCCGCCAGAACAAAACCGATGCCGTTCCAGAGTTCAACGGCCTCCTGTTGTTCCGGAAGGCCGGCGGCTAATGACCGGCTGCGCTGGGCGATATCCGTCAGAACGGCGAAAGGGGCGGCCTGGGCGGACATGCTTACTCCACGGTTAGGGATCAGGCAATCAGGCTGTTGATTGTTTTGATCAGGTCATCTTCGTTAACCGGCTTGACCAGGTAACCCTTGGCGCCCTGGCGGGTTCCCCACACGCGGTCGGTTTCCTGATCCTTGGTGGTAACAATCACAACCGGAATGGACGCGGTTTCTGGCGCGCGGGTCAGCTGGCGGGTGGCCTGAAAGCCATTGAGGCCAGGCATGACCACGTCCATCAGAACCAGGTCCGGGGTTTCTGCGCGGGCTTTGGCCACGCCGTCCGCACCGTTGTCGGCGGTCAGCACTTCGTGCTTGTGTTTTTCCAGGATGGTGGAAATTTTTTTAACTTCTGTTGGCGAGTCGTCAACAATCAGAATGCGGGCCATGTTTTCCTCGATAATTACTGGTGTCAGCAGGTTTACTGTTGCGCCTGTGGAATGTACTGGCGAATAGTATTGAGCAGCTCATCCTTGCTGAACGGTTTGGTCAGATACTGGTCCGAGCCAACGATCCGGCCTTTTGCCTTGTCGAAAAGGCCGTCCTTGCTCGAGAGCATGATAACCGGCGTCTTTTTGAAAGAGGAATTGTTCTTGATAAGTGCGCAGGTCTGGTAGCCATCCAGTCGGGGCATCATGATATCAACAAAAATGATGTCCGGCTGGGAATCGGCAATCTTGGCCAGAGCGTCAAAGCCGTCAGTGGCGGTGATGACCTCACAACCGACCTTTTTGAGAAGGGTTTCTGCGGTGCGACGAATGGTTTTGCTGTCGTCAATCACCATAATCTTCAGATTCTCGAAGTTGTCATCCATTGTCCAACTGCCTTGCGCTCTAGCGACTGTCGTTATTTTCAAACGGGGGTTTTAACACAAACCTTAAGGTTGTTCTATAAACCCCGCTCATTTATAGAGTATCGATGGCCGGATAAAAAGTATTAGTTTGTGACCAAATGTACTTCTGCCTGTGCCGTCACGGATTTAACTGTGGATTTCACCGGGTGCAATCAAGGCTCGGGTACAATACCATTTCCAGCATAGCACTTTATCGCTGGTTCGCTCTGCTGACCGGTTCGTGTTTTCACATCGAAATTCCAGGAGACTCTGATGACAGTCCGGCTCGGGATCGTGATGGATCCTATCGAAGACATCAGCTTCAAGAAAGACAGTTCGCTGGCCATGTTACTGGCGGCGCAGAAACGCGGTTGGCAGATCGAGTATATGGAACAGCACGATCTGTATCTGGCGGGTGGCCAGGCCCGTGCCCACACCCGCGATCTCACCGTGCATATGGACCCGGAAAACTGGTTCAGCTATGGCGCCAGCCAGGATCGGGCCCTGGGTGATCTGGATGTTATTCTGATGCGCAAGGATCCGCCGGTGGATCGCGAGTTCCTGATGGCCACTTATATATTGGGGGCTGCTGAGCAACAGGGTGCGCTGGTGGTCAATCCGGCGGCCACGCTGCGGGATTGCAACGAGAAGCTGTTTGCCACCCAGTTTGAGGACCTCACGCCGCCGTTGATCGTCACCCGTTCCTCCCAGCGTTTCCGGGAGTTCTATGCTGAGCATGGCGACATCATCATGAAACCCGTGGATGGCATGGGCGGCCGGTCGATTTTCCGGGTCAGGGAAAACGATGCGAACCTTGGGGTGATCATTGAAACCCTGACCAACCATGGCGCCCACCAGGCGATGGCGCAGAAATTCATTCCGGAAATCACCGACGGCGACAAGCGGATTCTGCTGATCGAGGGCGAGCCGGTGCCTTACGCCCTTGCGCGAATTCCATCCCAGGGTGAAAATCGCGGCAACCTGGCGGCCGGGGGGCGTGGAGAGGGGCGCGAACTGACCGCGCGGGATCGGGAAATCTGTGCCCGCGTAGCGCCGGTGATCAAGGAAAAAGGGCTGATGTTTGTCGGGCTGGATGTGATCGGCGATTACCTCACCGAAATCAATGTCACCAGCCCAACCTGTATCCGCGAGCTGGATGCGGCCTTTGGCATCGACATTGCCGGCATGCTGATGGATGCCATTGATCGGCGCCTGGGCCGGAGCTGAGTCAGGCTTCCTCCAGGCACGTGCAGATAAACTATCAGGAAAGGTAATGGCAGTTCAGGTAAGCGATTTCGACCGGTTGTCCTTCACGCTGTTCATGGCGCTGGCGGTGCATGCCATTGTGGTTCTGGGCATTACCTTTGCTCCGGAGTCTCCCCGTTCGTCTGCCCAGACCATGGAGATTACGCTCTCGCAGTTTGATGATGAGCAGGCTCCGGATGAGGCGGATTTTCTGGCCCAGACCAGCCAGCGGGGTAGTGGCACGGAAGAAGAGGCCATGGAGATGACCACGCCGGAACCTGCGGAAATCAGCCAGCCCGAAATGGCCCAGGTGCAGCCTGAGCTCCAGACCACCACACAACCGCAACCCCGGGAAGAGCGTGCGGTGGTCCAGACCGAAACGACGGCGAGCCGGCAGGTAGAGCAGCCCGAAGACCGGTCAGAGCCTGAGCCGGAACCGTTGCCACGCAGTGAGCGCAAAAGCCTGATGGAGCGGAGCCTGGAAATTGCCAGCCTGGAAGCCCGGTTTGATGCCCAGCAGCAAGCCTATGCTCGCAAGCCAAGGGTCATGCGGGTGACGGCGGCCTCCACCCTCAGGTCAAGCAATGCCTGGTACGTTCAGAACTGGGTAAACAAGGTTACCCGGGTGGGCAACATCAATTATCCGACTGAAGCGAGGCAGGCCGGAATCTACGGAAATCTGCGTATGCTGGTTTCTCTGCGCAAAGATGGCACAATCAAGGAAGTGGCGATACTCCAGTCGTCCGGCAGCACGGTACTTGATGATGCCGCCATTCGCATTGTGCGCATGGCCGCGCCCTTTGCACCCTTCCCGGAAGAGATGCAGCAGGAAGTGGACGAACTGGAGATCATACGTACCTGGTCGTTCCAGCAGCGGGGGCTTACATCCGGATGACAGCGTCCAAGCAAACCGACGGTAATCTCAGGCATCACTTTCTGGTGGCGTCACCGTGGCTCGCCGACCCCCGTTTCCATGGCGGTGTTATTTACCTCTGTGAGCATTCCGAAGAAGGGGCCCTGGGGCTGATGATCAATCAGCCTCTGGATATCCACCTGGGAGAAATCCTCGAGCAGCTGGACATGCATGGCGGTGAGTTGGACCTGCCGGTGTTCACCGGTGGCCCGGTGCAGCCGGAACGGGGTTTTGTGCTCCACTCGCCTGGCCAGCAATGGCAAAGTACGGCACTGGTGACCGATGACGTTCTGCTCACCACCTCCCGGGATATTCTGGAAAGTATTGGTCGCGATGAGGGACCGGATGAGTTTCTGGTGGCTCTGGGTTACTCAGGCTGGGGTGAAGGGCAGTTGGAAGAAGAACTCGGCAGCAACGCCTGGCTGACCTGCCCGGCGAGCACCGATATCCTGTTCCGGACACCGGTCAGCCAGCGTTATGAAGCGGTACTCAGGTTGATTGGTGTCGATCTGAACCAGCTCAGTGATTCGGTGGGCCATGCCTGAACAAGGTAACCGTCGGCTGCTGGCCTTTGATTTCGGAACCCGTCGCATCGGTGTCGCTTCCGGTCAGGAACTGCTCGGCACCGGCCAGCCCCTGGCCATGATCCCGGCGAGGGACGGTATCCCGGACTGGCAGCAGGTCGAGAAACTTCTGGCGGAATGGCAGCCGGATGTCGTACTGGTCGGGTTACCGCTGAATATGGATGATACCGAGAACGACATGTGTGCCCGGGCCCGCAAATTTGGCAAGCGCCTGCACGGTCGTTTTCATGTGCCGGTAGAGATGGTGGATGAGCGACTGACCAGCTTTGAAGCCAAGGGCGATGTGATGGCTGCCGGTGGCAGCCGTGATTTTGGTCGCCATGGGGTGGATGACCGTGCCGCAGTACTGATATTGGAAACCTGGTGCCGGGAACAGGCCGGCTGATCTGACTGATGAGGCTCTGATGACCGCATTGATGGATATCAACCAGTTGCTGGATGAACTGGAAACCGGGTTACGCCGGATTCTTGAGCAACGTGGTATCGACAACCCTGTGTTGATTGGCATTCGCACCGGTGGCGTTTGGCTGGCCGATGTCATTGGCAAGCGCCTGGGTATAGATCAGCCGTTTGGTGAACTGGATATCTCCTTCTATCGGGACGACTTCAGTCGCATTGGCCTGAACCCGAAAGTGAAGCCCTCCAGCCTGCCTTTTGACACCGAAGGCCGTGACATCATCCTGATTGATGATGTGATCATGAGTGGGCGAACCATTCGAGCCGCGATGAATGAGATCTTCGATTACGGTCGTCCTGCCAGTATCATACTGGCCACCTTGATTGATCTGGGTGCCCGGGAGCTGCCGATTCAGCCCGATGTGGTCGGCCACTCCCTGGCGCTGGAAGCGCATCAGCGCGTCAAGTTGCGCGGCCCCGAGCCGTTGCGCATCGAACTTCAGGACTCCGGGCAGTAACACCCCCAATTGACGACAGGCGAGCCATGACCGCAAACGATCCCTCCCCGAACCACTTGCAGCTGACCCGGGATGGTCAGTTGCGGCATTTTCTCACTTTGGACGGCCTGGGCCGGGAGCTGCTGACCGACATTCTGGATACCGCCGATTCCTTTATCGAAGTGGGTGAGCGCAGCATCAAGAAGGTGCCGCTGTTGCGGGGCCGGACCGTCGTTAACCTGTTCTTCGAATCCAGTACCCGCACCCGCAGTACCTTTGAGCTGGCCGCCAAGCGGCTGTCTGCCGATGTGCTGAACCTGGACATCAACACGTCGGCCACCTCCAAAGGGGAATCCCTGTCAGACACCCTGCTTAACCTGGAGGCCATGGCCAGCGACATGTTCGTGGTGCGGCATTCCCAGAGCGGGGCGCCGCACTTTATCGCCGAAAGCGTGACACCGGGCGTGGCCATCATCAATGCGGGCGATGGCAGGCATGCCCACCCCACCCAGGCGATGCTCGACATGCTCACCATTCGCCAGCACAAGGGGCGTTTTGAAGGCCTGAAAGTGGCCATTGTCGGCGACGTATTACACTCCCGGGTTGCCCGTTCCCAGATCCGGGCCCTGAACGAACTGGGCGCAGAAGAGGTGCGGGTGATTGCCCCCGGTACCCTGTTGCCCAGGGATGTGGAAGATCTTGGCTGCACCGTGGAATATGACATGGCCCGCGGCATGAAAGACTTGGACGTGGTGATCATGCTGAGGCTGCAAAAGGAGCGTATGGAAGGGGCACTGCTGCCCAGCGAGCGGGAATTCTACCGCCTGTATGGCTTGAATCAGGAGAAGCTGGCGCTGGCCAGGCCGGACTGCATTGTGATGCACCCGGGCCCGATCAACCGGGGTGTCGAGATTGAATCGGCGGTGGCGGATGGTCCTCAATCGGTGATCTTGAACCAGGTAACCAATGGTATTGCCATCCGGATGGCGGTCATGTCCATGGCGATGGGTGGGCAAATGGCAGAGCGACAGCAAAAACAGACAGACAGCGAGGGACATCGGGCATGAGTGGCAGCCAGCAAGATAACAGCACCAGCCTGGTGATTACCGGTGGCACCCTGTTCGATGCTCATGGGCAATTGACCGACAATCCCGGGCTGTTGGTTCGCGACGGAAAGATTGCCGCTGTCGGTTCTGAGGCGCAGCAGGCCGGTGTAGCCCGGAGTGTTGACGCCAGTGGCTGTGTGATTTCCCCGGGGTTTGTGGATTTGTGTTGCAACCTCCGGGAGCCCGGCAATGGTCAGAAGGGCAATATTGCCTCGGAAACCCGGGCAGCCGCCCACGGTGGTTTCACCACGGTCTGCGCCAGCCCGGAAACCTCTCCGGTCAATGATTCCAGCGCCGTGACCCATCTGATTCGCGAGGGGGCCGCTACCCGTGGTGTGGTGAATGTATTGCCTGTGGGAGCCATTACCCGTGGCCTGGAGGGCGACTTGCTCAGCGACATGGCCGGCCTGAAAAACGCCGGTTGCGTGGCGGTGGGTAATGGTTCCCGTGGCGTGCGCAATGCCCGGATTCTGCGCCGGTGTATGGCCTATGCCCAGACCTTCGATCTGACAGTGATGTTCAGCCCTGAGAACCAGGCCCTGGCCGCGGACGGCTACGCTCACGATGGTCAGGTGGCGACCCGCCTGGGCCTGCTGGGCATCCCGGAAGTGGCGGAGACGGCTGCGGTTATGGAAATGTTGTTGCTGGCAGAAGAAACCGGCGTGCGGCTGCACTTGAGCCAGTTATCTTGCGGACGCAGCGTCGAGATGCTGGCGGACGCCCGGAAGCGGGGCATCCAGGTGACTGCGGATGTCGCCATGCATCAGCTGGTGTATACCGAAGACGCCCTGGCAGGCTTTGACAGTCGTTTTCACGTGCGCCCGCCCCTGCGTTCCGAGGCCGACCGTCAGGCGCTGTTGGCAGGCATTCGCGAGGGTGTGATTGATGCCATTGTAAGCCAGCATCAGCCCCACGACAGCGCCGCCAAGCAGGCACCACTGCCGGCCACCGAGCCTGGCCTGTCCAGCATCGAGAGCGTGTTGTCCCTGGGGTTGGGGTTGGTGGCGGCTGGTGAGCTTGAGATGCCTGATCTGCTGTCTGCGCTGACCCTTGGTCCATCCCGGGTTTTGGGCCGGGAATGGGCGCTGGCTGAGGGTGTGGCGGCAGACCTGTGCATTTTCGACCCCAAAGGCCATTGGGTACCGTCCCCATCTACCCTGGTGTCAGCCGGACACCATGCCCCCCGTTTCGGATGTGAGCTGCCGGGGTTAATGAAGCTAACGCTGGTTGGCGGACGGACCGCCTGGCAATAGTGACACTGCTGAAAATGCGGCAGAGGTTGGCCAACCTCTGTCGACGCCATCACAGATTACCCTGTTTTTGCTGAAAAACTCTTGAAGAGAGGCACCTGAGCCAACGTATTCTATGGCTCGGCCACTTATGGTCATCAAAAGGACGACGGAAAATGCCGGCGGCCTGCTGTGCCGGTGTCCGACAATAATAATTCAGGAGTCATCCCGTGAAATCAGTCAGTTTATCCCGCCGTATTGCCATGGCGGCTGCTTTGTGCGCCACCCTGGTTACCCCTGCTCTGGCGAAAGCCGAAACCGAGATTCTCGAGCGCAGCTTTTGCGTGTTTGATCCCGTGGGCGCCAACGGCCCGCTGTTTGCCATTACCAAAGAGTTCCAGCCGGTCGCCATGCAGCGAGGCATCAGGCTGAACCTGCGGGCTTACACCGATGAAAAGGTTGCCGCCGAGGACTTCAAGGCGGGCCAGTGCGACGCAGTGCTGCTCACGGGCACCCGCGCCCGTGAGTTCAACAAATTTACCGGCAGCCTGGAGGCCATGGGTGCCGTCCCTGGCGAGCAGGAAATGCGCCTGTTGTACAACACCCTGAGCCAACCCCAGGCACGCCAGTTCCTGGTTGAAGGGCCCTACGAGGTGGCCGGTGTATTCCCCGGTGGTGCTATCTACCTGCACACCCGTGATCGCAACGTCGACTCGGTTGAAAAGCTTCAGGGTAAGCGTATCGCCACCCTCGACTATGACAATGCGTCGGTACGCATGGTTCGTCATGTCGGCGCGTCAGTGGTGGGTTCCAATTCCGCTAATTTCGCTGGCAAGTTCAACAATGGCAGTGTCGATCTGGCCTATGCGCCTGCCGTGGCCTATCAGCCATTGGAGTTGTACAAGGGCGTCAACGAAAAGGGCGGTGTTTTCAAGTACGCCTTGGCATATATGAACTTTCAGGTGATTATCCATACCGACCGTTTCCCGGATGATGCCGGTCAGATGGTGCGCGATGAATCGATCAAGCGGATTGATCAGGCCTACGAGATCATCGCCGAGGCAGAAGCTGGCATTCCCGAAGAGGTATGGATGCACCCGCCCCAGGAAGATGTGGCCGAGTACGACCGGATGCTGCGCCAGGTGAGGCTGTCTCTGCTGGAGGATGGCGTGTATGACGAGCGTGCGATCAAACTGATGCGTGCCATTCGTTGCCGGGTGGACGGTTCGCGTTCGGAGTGTGCGTCTTAAGTCTGAAGGGCGTTGCTGGGCCTGTCAGGCAGGAGCTGGCCCGCCGGTTGGCGGGCCGGATCCGGTTAACGGATCGCGTCTTTCAGGGCCTTGCCGGCCTTGAATCCGACGGTCTTGCTGGCGGGGATCTGGATGGTGGCGCCGGTTTGAGGGTTGCGGCCTGTGCGAGCCTCGCGGGAGCGAATGCTGAAGGTGCCGAAGCCAATGAGCGTGGTGTCTTCACCCCGGGCCGCTGCTGCAGACAGCTGATCGGTAAAGGCGTTGATAACTTCGCTGGCTTTTTCCCGGGTCAGGCCGGTTTTATCGGCAATGGCGGCGGCAAGCTCTGGTTTGCGCATCGGATACTCCTGTTTGATTTCGTTCTGATTATTGTGTTTGACCGCAAGGCAGACCCTGCGGTTGAAGCAATCTATAGTGGCTTTGGCCGAAATGTGCAAACCCTGTTCGGTTACGAACTGTGGCCGCAGGCGTCATTTGCGGGGTTGGTCTCATAAACCGGAGCCCGGTTTGGTCATAATGCATGGTCGGTTACAGGATGTAACAAAACGATTCTGGCGGCGCCAGGCGCTGATGTTTTCTGAATAACACAAGAATAAAAAGGTGTTGATGCTATGAATGATTTCCGCAAAGCCGGTTCCGGAATTCGTGGGCTGGTGGCCGCTGTTGGTGCCAGCCTGGTACTCACCGGTTGTGGTGCCGTCAACCACATGATCTACAAAACCACCGGTGATGTGATGCAAGGGTTCTCGCGCAATCACACGGTGCCTTACCTGCTGGAATCGGATGACCTGGCCATGGGTTGCTCCATGAGTGAGGCGACAGCCCCACTGCTGATGTCGTTTGGCCGCGTGACCCGCGAACCGGACCAGCTGGCGGTTATGTTGTACCTCTCGGCGGGCGGTTGTGCGGAGGAGCAGGCCCGGGAGCATGAACTGGCTGCGGAGCGGGCAATGTATTCCATGAACGCCGGTGAGGCCCAGGATGCGATGATCCGGCAGAAACGGGCCCATACCCAGGCGGCGAAGCGTTACCTGAAGGGCTGGCAGCATCACCACGCCCATTACGGTGATCCGGATGGCGGGGAATGCCCCAAGTTCAAAGACGATCTGGATGAATTCATTTACCTGGCTGGCTTGTTGTCCGGGTTGCAGGCATTGAATGCCCAGATACAGGCATCGTCCTCAATTGGTGTGCCGTTCAACACCGGTTCCGTGGTTGGCCGGGCGACCCAATGCCTGGACAACAAGAAATGGTGGGGCGCACCGATGGGGCTGCGGGCAACGGTCTGGGCCATGATTCCGGGCACCCAGCCGGAAGGTGAAGACGCCTTTGAACGACTGGCTATCGCCAGCAAGCAGGGCGAAGAGGCGGGCGTCAGGCTCGGCCACGTTTTCCACGCGATCGCCGCAGTAAACAAGAACGACGAAGCCTTGATCAAATCGGTGATCCGGGACCACGCCGAATCGTTGAAGAATGACTCGTCCAGCGACCAGTGGCGGTTTGTTGATGCCATGGCCAGCAACATGCTGGTGGCCATTTCTGATCGTTTGTGGGTCGAGAACACCGGCCACCGGACCCCCATCGGTCAATTCGGCAGCTTCTGGGATGATCAGCGGGCGCCGGTCGAAACCATGGATCTGGATGATCTGCTGTAACTCCTTCAAATTCCAGGGTAGGTTTTATGACTAAGGGTGGTCTGCAACGTTCCGGGCTGGAATGGTTCTCTTCCTTGCCGGCGTGTCTGTTGCTGCTGGCTGTGGTGTTGTTCTCGACCAGCAGTGATATCCATAACCAGATGCTGCGCGGTGGTGAGCAGCTCTGGAGCGGATACTACAAACTCCGCATGGATCCGGTGCAACCGGAGTGCAACCCGGACCGGGATATTGAAGCTGCGGTTGCGGAGGAAATGGCGGCAGGGGCTCCAGACGATGACCCCATGGCGGCTTTGCTTGGTGCACATGACAAGGATCCGGCGGATGTCCGGCTGGCCATCGAGCGATCAGTCGGTGAGTGTCAGGCGGCCCATGCCAGCTATCTTGAGCTGCAGGATCAATTGACGCCCGGGGTGAAAGCCTATCGTGCGGTGGAATTGTTCGTGGCTGATCTGATCGCCTTCGGCCTGGCTGGCCAGCGTTATATCCTGGTGATTCTGGTGATGCTGTGTGCGGTTACCGCAACCCTGACCCGACACCACATCGCCATGCGGGCGATGGAAACCAGGCTCGATTACATCGTTTCCCATACCCTGCAGACCATTGCCAACGCCATGCTGCTGGGCTCCAGTGCCATCTTCCGGCAATCCAGCCTGGGTAGCAGTACTGCGGTTTCCGGTGAGGAGCTGATGCTCCACAATCTGTGGATTGTCGGTTTTGCCTGTCTCACCCTGGCCAGCCTGTATCGGCTGTTCCGGGTGCCCTCCAATCTACAGGAGGGTGGCCGGCTCGGGCAGGCCTTCCTTGCGGTGCCATTGTATACCGTCATGTGCCTGATCTCCGGCACTTATTTTGCGATGATCGGCCACTCCTCGGGTATTGGTATCTACCTGGGTAAGATGATGGAGCTGGCGGACATGTTCCTGAACGTTGGGCTGTACGTTTGGGTAGGCATGATGCTCAAGCAGACCCGTCTGGCGACCCTCGTGTTCAACGTATTCCGGCCCTGGCGCATGCCCCCGGAAATGCTGGCGGTTGTTGCCGTATTGGTGGCCGCTGTGCCGACGGCTTATACCGGTGCTTCCGGGATCTTTGTCATCGCAGCCGGCGCCGTGATTTACAGCGAACTGCGGGCCGCGGGCGCGAGACGGCACCTCGCCTTGGCCGCCACGGCCATGTCCGGTTCGTTGGGCGTGGTTCTGAGGCCATGCCTGCTGGTGGTGGTGATCGCCTACCTGAACCGGGAAGTGACGACCGACGAATTGTTCGGTTGGGGTATCTGGGTATTTGTCCTGACCGCGACCATGTTTGGTCTGGTGGCGATGTCGGTCAACCGGCAGAGCAAATTCGACCTGGCGCCGACCGCTCAGGCTTTCCCGGCCTCGTTCCGGGCACTCCGGCCACTGCTGCCCTACGTCCTGGTGATCGCCGGTGTTGTTCTGGTGTATCGATTCGCCCTGGACGTGAAGATGGATGAGTTCTCCGCGCCACGGTTGCTGCCGGTGATCATGCTGGCGATTCTGGTCTATGAGCATGTCAGTCTGAAGAAGCGGACCAGCCCGGAACCAGGGCAGGCTCGCCATCCGGGCCTCGAGCGCAGTATTCGTGGCGCAACCAACGATACCACCGCTGAAATCGGAGCACTGCTGTTGCTCCTTGGCTTGTCAGTCAGCATTGGTGGTGTCATCGAGCGTTCCCACATCATGGAAGCCTTCCCGCAGGCCTTCGATAGCGCCTGGTCTGCCATGTTGCTGATGGTGGTCATCCTGGTAATCCTGGGTATGATCATGGATGCTTTCGGTGCCGTGATTCTGGTCACTGCTACCGTAGCCACCATTGCCTATTCCAGTGGTATTCACCCGATCCACTTCTGGATGGTGACGCTGGTGGCCTTCGAACTGGGTTACCTGAGCCCACCGGTGGCGCTCAATCACCTGCTGACCCGTCAGGTGGTGGGTGAAGCCGAGGTGCTGGCTGCCCAGCGTGAGGGTGGCACCTTCTACCAGCGCCATGAGCGTATCATCATGCCGCTGATTGCCATGGGTATTTCCCTGCTGCTGGTGGCCTTCGTGCCGCTGTTGTTCTACGCCACCTGACCCGAGGGGCTTCGGCCCCTGCCAGTATCAGACAACAAAAAAGCGCCGTGCTCTCGCAGGGCGCTTTTTTTGTTGGGGCAGGCTCAACTGAGCTTCGGGCCCGCCTCGACGATGGCATCTGCCACATCGAATTTCTTGAAGTTATCCACGAACTGGGCAATCAGTTCCTGAGCCTTGCCGTCGTAGTATTCCGGGCTGGTCCAGGTGTTGCGTGGGTTCAGCAGTTCGGTGTCGACACCAGGGATGTGCTTGGGCACGTCCAGGTTCAGGGCGTCCAGATGCTCGGTTTCCACGTCATCCAGATCGCCATTCTGGATAGCGGCGATGATGGCTCGCGTGGTCGGAATGCTGAAACGCTTGCCTTCGCCGTAGGGGCCGCCGGTCCAGCCAGTATTGACCAGGAATACCTTGCTGCCGAACTCGTCGATCCGCTTCATCAGCAGCTCGGCGTATACGCCGGCCGGACGCGGGAAGAAGGGGGCACCAAAGCAGGTTGAGAAGGTGGACTTCAGCTTGGAAGACGAGCCCATCTCGGTTGAGCCAACCAGCGCGGTGTAACCACTCAGGAAGTGGTAAGCGGCCGCTTCACGGCTCAGGATGGATACCGGAGGCAGAACGCCAGTCATGTCGCAAGTCAGGAAGATGATGTGTGACGGCTCACCGGCGCGGTTCTCC
This sequence comes from Marinobacter excellens LAMA 842, assembly GCF_001574445.1. NCBI lineage: Bacteria > Pseudomonadati > Pseudomonadota > Gammaproteobacteria > Pseudomonadales > Marinobacteraceae > Marinobacter > Marinobacter excellens. The sequence goes on along the minus strand of NZ_LOCO01000008.1, from coordinate 45,162 downwards.
AGAACCCGCTTCTCCACGTGCTCCAGCGGGTAGGCGCAGCGGGAGTTTTCGGTGAGGGATACATCGGTGTAATCCGGCTCACGGGTTTCCGGGTCAATCATCACGTTTTCAACGATGGCACCAAAACGGATGGCATCCCAGATGATCGGCTCGTTCTTCTGGCTCAGGTCGATGCACTTGGCATAGCAGCCACCTTCGATGTTGAACACGGTGCCAGGGCCCCAGCCGTGCTCGTCGTCACCGATCAGGAAACGGTGCGGATCGGCAGACAGGGTGGTCTTGCCGGTACCGGACAGGCCGAAGAACAGGCAGGTTTCGCCGTTCTCGCTGACGTTGGCGGAGCAGTGCATCGGCAGTACGTCTTTCTCGGGCAGCAGGAAGTTCTGTACAGAGAACATGGCTTTTTTCATTTCGCCGGCGTAGTGCATGCCTGCCAGCAATACTTTGCGCTTGGCAAAGTTGATGATCACGCAGCCATTGGAGTTGGTGCCGTCACGCTCGGGCACACACTCGAAGTTGGCGGCGTTGAGGATCTGCCATTCCTGCTTGTCGGCCGGGTTGTAGTCATCCGGGCGGATAAACAGGTTGCGGCCAAACAGGTTCTGCCAGGCGGTTTCCGTGGTCATTTTGACCGGCAGGTAGTGTTCGGGGTCAGAGCCGACGTGAACGTGGGAGACAAAACTGTCTTTTTCAGCAATGTAGGCTTCAACACGATCCCAGAGGGCGTCGAACTTGTCGGCGTCGAACGGGCGGTTGATCGGGCCCCAATGGATGTCGTCAGCGGTGCTGGGCTCCTCGACGATAAAACGGTCCATGGGAGACCGGCCGGTACGTTCGCCGGTGGTGACCACCAGGGAACCGTTGGCTGCCAGTTGTCCTTCATTTCTGGCCAGTGCCACTTCAACCAGTCTTGCTGTACTCAGATCATTATAAGTGTTGCTCACTTCGACCTCGCCCTCGGGATGTCTTCGTGATTGCTCAGGCCGTCCCCCCGAAAAAAATTGACGGAAATCTGAACAATCGGGTCAATTCAGGCGCGCTATTATGCCAGAGACGCCGGTAAAAAACGACTGCCCTGAAAGCCGCGCCAGATGCGGCTTCCGGGCAAGTTGAGTGACTGCTTAGTGTAACGTATGACCGGTGAAAAGGTGATCAATGTCATTTCTATTGAAGCGATAGTTTGCGTGACAGAACTGGCAGTCCATGTTGATGCTGCCCTGCTCGTCGAGGATGCTGTAACACTCGTCTTTGCCGATGGCCTCGAGGGCGGCGAGGGTGCGCTCCCTGGAGCAGCTGCAGCGAAAGGCCACCGGTTCGGGATCGAACAGCCGCACGGTTTCCTCGTGGAACAGCCGGTGCAGAAGGGTTTCGCTGTCGAGCGTCAGCAACTCTTCGGCCTCGACAGTGCGCGCCAGGTGATTGACCCGGTTCCACAAATCATCGTCTTCTTCGGTATGGCCCGGCAACCGCTGCAGCATCAGGCCGGCGGCGGTATCTTCGTTGGCGAACAGGAACAGGCTGGTGGCAATCTGCTCGGAGCGCTCGAAATACTCCTCCAGGCAGCCGGCCAACGTATTGGCTTCTCTGGGCACCACGCCCTGATAGCGTTGGCCCTGGTCCGGGGTGATGGTTATGGCCATGCGGCCGGTGCCCAGAAGTTCGTTCAGGGTATCGCCGGTAACGGCCTGATCGTCATGGCGGGCAAGGCCCCGGATATGGCGGTCGTGGCTGCATTCGGCCATCAGTGTGCGCAACGAGCCTTCGCCGGCCGCCTGCAAGGACAGGGTACCCTTGAACTTCAGGCTGCTGCTCATCAACACACTGGCCACCAGCGATTCGCCCAGTAACCGGCGAACAGATTCGGGGTAAGGGGCCTGGGTGCTGATGTCACTGAAACTGTTGCCCAGTTGAACCCAGGCACCCCGAACCTGGCTGTGTTCGAAAATGAAACGTTGGAATTGATCTCGGGATGCCATGGTGTCTCCTGACGCTGTCTGTGGGGTTGATGGTACTGCCCGCGCGGAAGGGTAATGTGAGGCGGGCGTACTGTTTACGAGCTTTGGTGTGATCCGGTTTTACAGGCCGTTCTGGTCCCGGAACCGCTGAATATCCCGGCGGTCTTTCTTGCTCGGCCGGCGGGCGGGTGGCAGTTGAGCTGCCTGCATGGTCTTGCGCTGCCAGGCCAGTTCTTCGCGTTTTTTTACGCTGTCATTGGTTTCGTGGTAAAGCTTCTGGGCCTCCGGAGCACCCCGGCGCCGGTCGCTGATCTCATCCACGATCACGATTTTTTCCTGCCAGCCCAGGCGCAGGGTTACTTTGGCGCCGGCTTCGACAATCTTGCCGGGCTTTGTGCGCTGGCTATTGTAGTGCACCTTGCCGCCTTCGATGGCTTCTTTTGCCAGGGAGCGGGTTTTGTAGAAGCGGGCGGCCCAGAGCCACTTGTCGAGCCGTACCTTTTGTTCGTCAGCGCTGGTTGCCGTCATATCTCCTCACCGGGTTGGCACCTGCCATCGTGCCTATGTATTAACCGGATTATAACCGGCCCGTCATCGGGATGGCAGGGGCTGTTGCGAACGCAGTGATGGCAGCACTTCATCAAAATGGCGAATGCCGGGGATCTCAGGGTGCTGTGCATTGGGTGCCTGGGTGCTGTCGGGCTCAAGAATGGCCAGGCATTGGCCGATGCCTGCCTGGCGGGCACTCTCCAGCACGGGAAAACTGTCGTCCACCATCAGGGTTTTGTCTTGCCGGTACGGGACTTTTCTGCCGAGGTCTCGCCAGAAATCCCGATCTTCCTTGGGTTTGCCGAATTCATGGCTGGAAACGATGGCATCCACATGTTGGTCCAGGCCGGTGCGCTCCAGTTTCAGTGCCAGGGGGTCCGGGTGGCAGTTGGTCACAATGACCGAGCGCAGGCCGGCTTGGCGCAACGAAGACAGAAAGTCGGGCACGTGGGGGCGGTAGCCGATGCGATCACTGACTTCCGCCTTCAGCTGGTTGATATTCACCGAGAGCCGTTCGCTCCAGTAGTCGGTGCAGTACCAGTTCAGTGACCCCCGTTCCGCCATGATCATGGCCACCAGGGTCTCTTTCGCCTGTTGGGGATGCAGGTTGTACTGCTCGGCGTAACGTCTGGGCAGGTGCTCAAGCCAGAAGTGCGAGTCAAAGTGAAGATCCAGCAGTGTTCCATCCATATCAAGGAACACCGTATCGAGGGTTGACCAGTCCACCACCATAAACAAAAACAGCCTGAAAGATTTCTTTCAGGCTGCCTCAGATTCCGGCGTCTGGCAAGCCGGGATTCTACGGATCGCCGGGGTAGGCTCAGTCAGCAGCTTGCTCAACGGTTTCGGACTTGCGGCCGGTACGCGAGCAGCCCAGACAGCGAACGAAGGTCGCCTTGGCAGGACCCACAACCAGCACTTCGCCGGCTTCACCGGCGTTTCCGCCGAGCGCAGAGAACGGCAGGGATACAAGGTAGACGGCACTGCCGACAATGGTGGTGGCCAGCAGGGCCGGACGCAGCAGAACCGCATCGGCCGTCATGGCCAGCGCTGACGGGCTCTCATCGACCGCTCTGGCGTGGCCCAAGGATGAAAAAGCCAGCAGGCAGGCTGCCACTGTTGCAACCAGAGTGCGGGAAATCTTGCGGGTCATGACGATTCTCTCCTGTTAATTCTCTGTTAACTATGAATCATATTGCCTGAATTTCAAACGGTTTTTGTTTGTATTGTGTGAGTTGTGTGATGTTGGTTTGCAGTTTCAGCGTTGGCAACGAGGGCAGTACACGGTGGAGCGATTGTTCATCCGGATTTCCTTCAGCACGGTGGCGCATTCCGGGCAGGGGGTACCACCATGCCCATAGACCAGCAATGACTGGGCAAAATAACCCGGCTTGCCGTCGCTGTTAACGAAATCCCGCAAGGTGGTGCCGCCCATCAGGATGGCTGCGCTCAGGGTTTCCTTTATGGCTTCAGCCAGCCGGTGATAGCGGTCCAGGCTGATCCGGCCCGCCTTCCGTTTCGGGTGTATGCCGGCTTTGAACAGTGCTTCGTTGGCGTAGATGTTGCCAACCCCGACCACCACATGATTGTCCATGATGAAGGATTTGATCGGGCTCTGTTTGCCCCGGGACAGCCGGAACAGCCAGGCACCACCAAATTCCGGCGACAGCGGTTCCGGGCCAAGATCCCGTATCAGTGGGTGCAGGGTGCAGTCGTCGGACCACAGCCAGCAGCCAAAGCGCCGGGGATCATTGAAGCGCAGGGTGCGGCCGTTGGCGAGACAGACATCAACGTGGTCATGGGCGGCGGCCGGGCTGCCGTCGGTGATCACCCGCAGGCTGCCGGACATGCCCAGGTGTACAATAACAGTGCCGCCATCCAGGTGCAGGAACAGATATTTCGCCCGGCGGTCTACGGACCGGATAACCTGACCCTGCAGGCGCTCCGGTAAATCCTCGGGAATCGGCCAGCGCAGCCGGGCATTACGAATCACTACCCCGTTTATCTTCTGGCCTTCACAGTGGGGCGCAATGCCCTGACGAGTGGTTTCTACTTCGGGTAATTCGGGCACGAAGCCTCCGCTGGCAAACGTATTCTGGGGCCATAAGTGTAAACAGTAACAAAAAAGCCACCAAACGGTGTTGTTGACGCGTACAGCTGTACGCTAAAGTTGGTCAAGCATATTCCCTTCGAGTGTTTGCGAATCTCCCTCCGCAGTATCGCCTTTCGAAGTTGATGAATTCTTGAGGATAATTTATGTCGTTTAACGGTCTCCTTGACCTCTCGGTATGGCAGTTGATAGCGGTCACCCTGGTGCTCACCCATATCACCATTGTCAGTGTTACGCTCTATCTGCACCGTCACTCGGCCCATAACGCCCTGGATCTGCATCCGGTGCTCAAGCACTTTTTTCGCTTCTGGCTGTGGATGACCACTGCGCAGAACACCAAAGAGTGGACCGCGATCCACCGCAAACACCACGCTAGGTGTGAAACCGAGGAAGACCCCCATAGCCCGGTGGTCCTGGGTATCCGCAAGGTCCTGCTGGAAGGCGCAGAGCTTTACGCCGAGGCGGCCACCCCGGAAACCCTCGAGCGCTATGGGCAGCGCACCCCGGAGGACTGGATCGAGCGCAACGTCTATAGCCGATACAAGATGCTGGGCATCATGCTGATGGCGGTACTCAATCTGGCACTGTTTGGCGTCCACGGGATCTGGATCTGGGCGGTACAGATGATGTGGATCCCGGTATGGGCCGCAGGCGTGGTCAATGGCGTTGGCCATTATCTGGGTTACCGCAATTTCGAATGTGCCGATAATGCCCGCAATATCTCGCCCTGGGGCATCCTGATCGGCGGCGAAGAACTCCACAACAACCATCACACCTATCCGAATTCCGCCAAGCTGTCCCGCCGTTGGTACGAAGTGGATATCGGCTGGGGCTATATTCGCCTGTTCCAGTTGTTTGGTCTTGCCAAGCCCAAGGGCTACCGGCCGATTGCTCATTACGTTCCGGGCAAGCAGGAGATGGATGTGGAAACCGTTCAGGCCATCACCAACAGCCGTTTCGACATCATGCGTCAGTACCGCAAGCGGGTCATGGAGCCGGTCTTGCGCCAGCAGCGTTCACTGATGGACGACGAAATTCGTCCCCGCTACCGGAAGCTGAAGCAGCTGTTATCCCGAGAAGCTACGCTGATCAAGCCCAAGGACAAAGAACAGCTGGAAACGGTACTGGAGCGCCACGAAATCCTGCGCCAAATCTACGAGAAGAGCCACGAACTGCAACGGTTGTGGCGTCAGCGCGGGCTGAAACCCCAGGAAAAACTGCAGGCGCTGATGGAATGGTGCAAAGAGGCGGAAGCCAGCGGCATTCGCTACCTGGAAGAGTTCGCGGCGCACCTGCGGGCCTACTCCCTGCGTCCGGTTGCCTGACGCGCCCCGCCGTTGAGGCACCAAAAAAGCCAGATGGGTTCGCTCATCTGGCTTTTTTGTTTTATCGCGACAGCACTAATCCGTTTCCGGGTTAACCCGGTACAGGCTGTAGGTTACCTGGCCCGCGGTCTTCTGCCTGTGCAGCATCCAGCCCGCAGGCACCGGCGGTGTTGCCCGTTCGCTCTCATGCTCCACGTACACCCAGCCACCCGGTTTGATCCATTGGCCGGATTCCAGTAGCGGAAATAATCGTTCCAGCCAGTCCTGTCGGAACGGTGGGTCCATGAACACGATGTCGAAGGGTGGACGCTGCCGGTTGGCCAGAAAACTTTCTGCGCCCTGACACACCACCACACCCTTGTCAGACTTCAATAACCGGAGATTGTCTCGCAGGGCGCTGGCCAGTGCGGGGGTATGGTCGACCAGCGTGGTGCTGGCGGCACCTCGGGAAAGCGCCTCCAGGCCCAGGGCTCCGGAGCCGGCAAACAGGTCCAGACAATCGCTGCCGGCAATCTGGAAGTTGAGCCAGTTAAACAGGGTTTCGCGGGTACGTGCAGGGCTGGGGCGAACACCGCCGGCATCCGGAAATCTCAGCTTTCGGCTGCGCCAGTCGCCGCCGATAATACGCAGCTCCCCGGTACCGCTGGAGAGCGCGCGCGCCGCAGGCGTCGGGCCGGTTTTGCGGTTTGCCGGTTTGCGTCTGGCCATGGTTGTGCTCCGGAGTTCTGAACAGGTTGAATTGTGGGCGATTATGTTACCGGAAAGCAGCCGGCAGGGGATAATGGGCCAGCCCCTCACTTAGGCCAGCAGGTCTGTTAGAATGTGCGCTTTATTTTCGCCCGCCCCTTTCAGACTGATGGTAAGACTATGACGGCAGAGTGGATTTCAATCGGCCTGTTGGCCCTTCTAGTTCTGTTCTTTGTACTGGATATCGCCGGTAACCGTAAGCGTGCCCCCCGGCCGAAAGCGGTGGTTCAGAGTAAACCTGAGGTAGCTCGGGGCCCGGCTCCAGCGGAACCAGAACCAGCCCGAGAAGAACCGGAAGCCGCGCAAGAAGCGCCGGTGGCCGAGGCGCAACCCGAGGCAGCCGCTGCGGAGGCAGAGCCGGCCAAGGAAGTGCCGGCGGCCGAGTTGACCCCAGAGCCCGAACCGGCTCCAGAGCCGGAAGCCCAGGTCAGTGTTTTTGAGCGAATCAGGAAGGGCCTCGGTAAAACCCGCGCCAGCCTGACCGGCGGCCTGGCAGACCTGTTCTCGGTGGGCAAGAAGATCGATGAAGACTTGCTGGAGGAAATCGAAACCACCCTGTTGATGGCCGATGTGGGCGTTACCGCCACTTCCGAGATCATTGAGTCGCTCACCGACAAACTTGAGCGCAACCAACTCAAGGACGGTGCGGCCCTGCGTAAGGCCTTGCGTGAAGAGCTGCATGGCCTGCTGAAGGACGTCACCAAGCCGCTGGATATCCACACCGACAACAAGCCTTACGTCATACTGATGGTGGGCGTGAACGGCGTCGGCAAGACCACCACCATTGGCAAGCTCGCCCGGAAGTTCCAGGCGGAGGGCAAATCCGTCATGCTCGCGGCCGGTGATACCTTCCGTGCGGCGGCGGTGGAGCAGTTGCAGGTGTGGGGAGAGCGCAATAACGTGCCGGTGGTGGCCCAGCATACCGGTGCCGACAGTGCTTCGGTGATTTTTGACGCTATCCAGTCCGCCCAGGCCCGGGGTACCGATGTGGTGATTGCCGACACCGCCGGTCGCCTGCAGAACAAAGACAACCTGATGAACGAATTGACCAAGGTTGTCCGGGTCATGAAAAAGCTGGATGAATCGGCGCCCCACGAAGTGATGCTGGTGCTGGACGCCGGTACCGGCCAGAATGCCCTGAGCCAGGCCCAGGTCTTCCAGCAGGCGGTGGGCGTCAGCGGTATTACCCTGACGAAACTGGACGGCACCGCAAAAGGCGGTATTGTATTTGCCATTGCCCGCCAGCTGCAGCTGCCTATCCGCTTTATCGGCGTGGGCGAGCAGGCCGAAGACCTGCGCAGTTTTGATGCGGAAACCTTTGTCGACGCCCTGTTCGACGACTGAAGCACCGGCTACGGAGCCCGCGCCTGAAATGATCGAGTTTCGCCAAGTTACCAAACGCTATGACAGCGACCACACCGCTTTGCGCCAGGTGAATTTTCACCTGGACCGGGGGGAGCTGGCGTTTCTGACCGGGCACTCCGGCGCGGGCAAAAGTACCCTGCTAAAGCTGATCATGGTCATGGAGCGGCCGACGGCCGGTGAGCTGATCGTTGGTGGACAGCGCCTGAACAGTTTGCCACGGCGCCAGATCCCCTACATCCGCCGGCATATCGGCGTGGTGTTCCAGAACCACCAGTTGCTGTTTGATCGCACTGTGTTCGATAACGTGGCGATGCCACTGGAGGTGATGGGAGCCTCGCCCAATGACATCGGCCGTCGGGTGCGGGCGGCGTTGGACAAGGTGGGCCTGCTGAACAAGGAGAAGATGAATCCGCTGCAGTTATCCGGCGGTGAGCAACAGCGGGTCGGCATTGCCAGGGCTGTGGTGAACAAACCGCCCGTGTTGCTGGCGGATGAGCCGACCGGGAACCTGGACCCGGAGCTGTCTGCAGATATCATGCATCTGTTTACCGAGTTCAGCCAGGTGGGCGTGACTGTCCTGATTGCCACCCACGACATTGCCCTGATCAATGAGATGGGGCGGCGTAAGCTGACCCTGGATCATGGCCAGCTGATTGCCGGTGGGCATGCACCGGCAGCGGGAGGTGTCAGTGGCTACTGAACCCAGGCACAAGCAGGACAACCGGCGCGGGGCTGCCAATCGGGGGAAGTCACCGTTGAACGCCCAGGCCCGCAGTTATCTGGACCATCATCGGAAGGTAGCCCGGGATTCCGCGCGGCGTCTCTGGCAAACACCGGTGGCCAGTTTGATGACCTGGACCGTGATGGGCGTGGCGCTCGCCTTGCCCGTCGCGCTGTTGCTGCTACTGGGCAGTTTGCAGGGCGTGAGTGCCGGCTGGGAGAGCAGTGCCAGGATCACTGCCTACCTGGCCATGGATGTCTCTTTGGAGCAAGCCGGGGAACTGGCGGAGGAGGTCCGGGGCGATGGCCGGGTCCTGTCGGTTCAGCTGGTGGATCGGGATCAGGCCCTGGAGGAGTTTCGCGCATCGTCCGGCCTGGACGATGCCCTGGATTTCCTGGATGACAATCCGCTGCCCCATACCTTGTTGATCACCCCCCAGGACAGCGCCCGCTCCGCTGATGGCGTGCAGGCCCTGGTGCGGTTTGTTGATGGAATGGATGGCATTGAGCAGGTGCAGGTGGATCTTGGCTGGTTGCAGCGGCTCAATGCCATGACCGACATTCTGGCCCGGGCGGTATGGGCCCTGGCGCTGTTGCTTGGCTCGGCGGTCATTCTGGTGATTGGCAATACCGTGCGCCTGGCGATTGAAAACCGGCGGGATGAAATCCTGGTGGCCAAGCTGGTGGGCGGTACCGATGCCTTTGTCCGCCGGCCGTTTCTGTACACCGGGGCCTGGTTTGGCCTCGGGGGTGGGGTCGTTGCCTGGTTGTTGATACAGCTCTCTTTGTGGTGGCTGAACGGCCCTATTGAACGGCTGGCAGGCCTTTACCGCAGTGAATTCTCGCTTGAGGGGCCGGGCTTTGACGGTGCATTGGCATTGATTATCATCGCAATGCTGCTAGGCTGGCTGGGCGCCTGGCTTGCGGTGAAGCGTCATCTGGATGACATTGAGCCGGGTGATATTGCCGGCGGGTGATCCCGGTATCGGGAAAACCGTATTGAGGAGAGAGTTTGTTCTGGCGTAGCTTAAGGGTCAGAAAAGCCACGGTGGACTTTTCAGGTTGTTGTTTTGTAACGTTTTACTGGAAAGTTTGGGAACTAATCAAGTTCTTGGCGGTCTAAGTTTTAGTTGTTATATTTAATGGCTGTCAGGTTCGGAGGTTAATACATGGGTACGAGTTTACAGCTGGCTGACAGACTGGTTCCGGGTGCCAATCTTGAGTCTTACATTCAGGCGGCAAGTCGCATTCCGGTGCTTTCCGTGGATGAGGAGCGGGAGCTTGCTGAGCGCCTGCACTATGATGGCGATGTGGAAGCCGCCCGCCAGCTGGTGCTGTCGCACCTGCGATTTGTGATTCATATTGCCCGGAGCTATTCCGGCTACGGCCTGGCTCAGGCGGATTTGATCCAGGAAGGTAACGTGGGCCTGATGAAGGCCGTCAAGCGCTTCAATCCTGAGTATGGCGTGCGTCTGGTGTCGTTTGCGGTGCACTGGATAAAGGCCGAGATCCATGAGTTCATTCTGCGCAACTGGCGTATTGTGAAGGTCGCTACTACCAAGGCTCAGCGTAAGCTGTTCTTCAACCTTCGCAGTCAGAAGAAGAAGCTGGCTTGGCTGAACCACGATGAGTTGAATGCGGTCGCGAAGGATCTGGGGGTAGAGCCTCGGGTGGTGCGCGAGATGGAAGGCCGGCTGGCGTCCCACGACACTTCGTTCGAAGGGCCGATGGATGACGACGATGACAGCAGCTACCAGGCGCCTGCTTACTACCTGGAAGATCGTCGCAGTGATCCTGCGGTGCAGCTGGAAAACGCTGATTGGTCTGAAGATTCCAATGGTCGGTTGATGCAGGCGTTGTCGGCCCTGGATGAGCGCAGCCAGGATATTCTGCGTGAGCGTTGGTTGACGGATGGTAAGTCGACGCTGCATGAGTTGGCGGACAAGTATGGTGTGTCGGCGGAGCGCATTCGGCAGTTGGAGAAGAATGCCATGAAGAAGATCAAGGCGCAGATGATCGAAGCGGCTTGATTGGCGCCACCCGGCTTGGCTTGAAACGCCACCACCGTTCGCGGTTGGTGGCGTTTTTGTTTGTATAATGGCTTCACATTCAAGTTGTCGAACATTCGGGCGGAAGCGTGTGGGTGGTTTGCTCCAAAACACGCTGTGAATACGTCCCTGTACGCTCTGCTCCGCCATCCATGGCTCCGCAAGGTTTTGGAGCAAACCACCCACACCCTTCTTCCGACTTCGGAGTGGAACTCTCAACATGACTAACAACCTTCCGCGTATCACCTTCCTCGGAATCGGCCTGATGGGCGCACCGATGACCCGTAACCTGCTCACGGCCGGTTACCCCATGACCCTGTGGAACCGCACCGCGAGTAAGTGTGAGCCTTTTGCCGGCGAGGCAACCATTGCCGGGACCCCGGCTGAGGCAGTTGCCGGTGCTGACGTGGTGATCACCATGCTGGAAAACGGCGCGGTGGTTGAGGACGTGCTGGTGGCTCAGGGCGCTCTGACGGCTCTGAAATCTGGGGCGTTGGTGATTGATATGAGTTCGGTGCAGCCGTCGCTGGCGCGGCGGTTGGCCGGGTTGGCGGCGGAGCAGGGGGCGGGATTTGTGGATGCGCCGGTGTCGGGCGGTACTCTGGGCGCGGCTGAAGCTCGCTTGAGTATTATGGCCGGTGGGTCTGAGGCGGATGTGGAGCGGGCCCGGCCGGTGTTTGAGGTGTTGGGCAAGTGTACCCGCATCGGGCCGGTGGGGGCCGGGCAGTTGGCGAAGTTGGCGAATCAGGCGATTGTGGGGATTACCATTGGCGCGGTGTCCGAGGCGTTGTTGCTGGCGGCCAAGGGTGGCGCAGACCCGGCGGCGGTGCGGGAGGCGCTGATGGGTGGGTTTGCCGGTAGTCGGATTCTGGAGCTGCACGGGCAGCGGATGATTGACCGGGATTTTGCACCCGGTGCGCCGGCGCGGATTCAGTTGAAGGATATGCGGATGATTCTGGACGAGGCCCGGGCCGAGGGGCTGACATTGCCGTTGGCGCAGCAGACCCATAACGAGTATTTGTCACTGGTGGCCAATGGCCACAGTGATGTGGACCACAGTGGTCTGTTACTGGAGCTGGAGCACCTGAACGGCACTCTGTTGGGGTCGATGGGCCGTGGCCCGAAGGAAGACACTTCAAACTCAAAGAACTAAGGAGCGGACAATGCCACGGTTTGTTGCCAATCTGTCGATGTTGTTTACCGAGGTTCCGTTTCTGGAGCGCTTTGCCCGGGCGCGGGCCGCAGGGTTCACCGCGGTGGAGTACCTGTTTCCCTATGACTGGCCGGCAGAGCAGCTGGCGGAGCAGCTACGGGAGCAGGGCCTGACCCAGGTGTTGTTCAACCTGCCGCCGGGAGACTGGCAGGCCGGGGAGCGGGGCATTGCCTGTTTGCCGGACCGGGTTGAGGAGTTTCGTGCCGGGGTGGATCAGGGTATTACCTATGCGCGGGTGCTGGGCAACCGGCAGCTGAACTGCCTGGCAGGGTTGAAGCCGGCAGATCTGGATGAGCAGATCGCCTGGGAGACGCTGGTGGCGAACGTGCAGTATGCCGCTGATCGCTTTGCCGACGCGGGTCTGACCCTGTGCCTTGAGGCGATTAACAGCCGGGTGGATATGCCGGGGTTCATGCTGGACACCACGGGCAAGGTGATGGCATTGCTTGAAGAACTCGATGCCGACAATGTGCGGTTGCAGTATGACGTCTATCATATGCAGATTATGGAAGGCGATGTGATTCGTTCCATGGAGTGTCTGCTACCGTGGATTGGCCACATCCAGTTTGCCGATAATCCGGGCCGGCATGAGCCCGGTAGCGGCGAGATTAACTTTTCGAATGTTTTCGCAGCGCTGGATCGAATGGGCTATCAGGGCTGGGTGAGTGCGGAATACCGGCCATCGTCGGTAACGGAGGACACTCTGAGCTGGTTCCGGTCGGCAAATTGACCGTCGTCATAGGCGACACCCTCTTACAAGATGGTAACTGGCTGGTTTCCGGAGTTCTTCGTACCCTAAGAGTTAATGTAATCCGCTATCAGGAGGAGCACCGGTGAAAGCGCTGGTAATCGAAGACGATCGGGATGTAGCAAATTATCTGCTGAAGGGACTGAGAGAATCCGACTTCGTGGTGGATCATGCGGCCGACGGCAAGGAAGGCATGATGATGGCGGCCAGTGAAGAGTACGACATCATGATTGTGGACCGCATGCTGCCTGGCATGGATGGCCTGTCCATCATCAAGACGGTGCGGGCAACGGGAAATCAGACTCCGGTACTTATCCTCAGCGCCTTGGGCGATGTGGATGACCGGGTAGAAGGGCTGCGTGGCGGCGGTGACGACTACCTCACCAAACCCTTTTCGTTCACCGAACTGCTGGCCCGTATCGAATCTCTGATTCGACGCAATCGCCAGGCGGCGGAAACGGAAACCGTGCTGAAGGTTGCCGATCTGGAGATGGACCTGCTGGCCAGGACCGTCAAGCGTGCTGGTCAGAACATTGATGTTCAGCCGCGGGAATTCCGTCTGCTGGAATATCTCATGCGTAACGCCGGCCAGGTGGTCACCCGGACCATGCTGCTGGAAAAAGTCTGGGACTATCACTTTGACCCCCAGACCAACGTGATTGACGTGCACATCAGCCGCCTGCGGGCCAAGATCGATAAGGAATTCGACACGCCCCTGCTGCAGACGGTTCGGGGTGCGGGATACATGCTGCGTGAAACTGCTTAGTCAGCTCAGGACATCCTCTTTTCAGCTGGCCCTGCTGTATATGGTGGTGTTTGCCACATCGGTATTCCTGTTGTTGGCATTCATCTACTGGCGCACGGCCGGCTTCATGACCGCCCAGACCGATGAAACCATCGAAGCGGAAATCGCCGGTCTGGCGGAGCAGTACCGTGGGCGTGGCGTGAACGGACTGATCACCATCATCCGTGAGCGCGTCGCCCGCGACCCCAACGCCAAATCCATCTACCTGCTCACCACAGACGACTTCCTCAAACTGGCCGGTAACATTGAAACCTGGCCAGGGGGCAGTCGCTCGTCTGACACCGGCTGGATCAACTTTACCCTGGATTCCTCCGTGGGCTGGCAGGGGCCGGAGCGGCTTGCCCGTGCCCGGATTTTTGAGGTCCAGGGCGGGTTGAAATTACTGGTGGGGCGGGATGTTGAGGAACTCACTAACCTCAAGCGGGTGATCGAAACCGCCATCAACTGGGGTATGGGCATCACCCTGGCACTGGCGTTACTGGGTGGCTTTTTGATGAGCCGTGGCACCACGCGCCGAATCGAAGTCATCAATAACACTTCCCGGCGAATCATGAATGGCCATCTGTCATTGCGCATACCCACCCGGGGTACCGAAGACGACTTTGATCAGCTCGCCGAAAACCTGAACCAGATGCTCGACCGCATTGTTTACCTGATGGAAGGTATTCGCCATGTGTCAGACAGCATTGCCCACGACCTTCGCACCCCGCTGACCCGCCTGCGCAACCAGCTTGAGAACACCCTGATTGCCGTGGATAACGACGAAGCACGGGACCAGGTTGGCAGGGCAGTGGCCGAGGCGGACCAGCTGCTGGCAACGTTCAACGCTCTGTTACGCATTGCCCGGCTGGAAACCCGGGGGAATTCGGCGGACATGAAAGTGGTGTCCCTGGACGAGCTGGTCAGTGATGCCTGTGAATTGTACGAAGCCCTGGCGGAAGACAAGGAGCAATCCTTCGCCCAGTCGCTGGAGCAGGGCGTGATGATCGAGGGAGATCGGGACCTGCTGTTCCAGATGATCAGTAACCTGATCGACAATGCGATCAAATACACACCGGAGCACGGTTCCATCCAGGTTGTGGTTCGCCGCGATGGCGCGGGCGCGGTGTTTGAGGTGCAGGATTCCGGTATCGGTATACCGGACGACGAAAAAGGCCAGGTGTTCCAGCGCTTCTATCGGGTGGGCAAGAGTCGGTCACTGCCGGGCAACGGCCTGGGATTGAGCCTGGTCAGTGCGGTGGCGGAAATCCACCAGGGCCAGATTTTGCTCAGTGATACCCATGAGAGAGAGGAGCCGCCTGGCTTGACGGTCACCGTGTGGATGCCCGCCTATACCGGGATCCGCAAGCGGATCAAGGCAGCACCGGACGAGCAGGCAGAGGAAACCCAGAACGATAGGTCGTCCTCTACCGAAACCAGTAGCGCCTGAGTCTTACTGACTGGCGCGAAAACGGTTAACCACCGGACTGATCAGTGCACCAGCGCGGGCTTCGACCAGGCCGCTGATATGCTCGAACTGGGAGCGGCGGCGGTCCACTTTGGCCTGAATGCTGTCCCATTCCCCCTCCAGATGCTTCTGCTCAGCCATCAGAAAGGCCGCGATGTTGTGGCGATTCAGTTTGCTGGTGATGCCCAGACTGTCCAGGCGAAAGCCCAGGGTATCGACACCTTCCAGAGCCAGGTTCATCAGTTTCTTGGTGTTCATGGATTTGTCTCCAAACGAAAAGTCAGTGTTGATTACCTCGCACGCTATCTCCGGCGCCTAGAGTGTACAACCTAATTTCAGCCCATCTGCCAGGTTTCAGCCTTGCGAAAAGGTAATTCCGTGGCCACCGCCGGGTAATGCCCGCTCTGTAGAATGGATATTGTAGATGCAGAAGCAGGTAGAAAGTTGCTTGCTTCTCCCTCCAGCACAGCGCTAGCCTTATACCCCGTGACCCACGGGGTTTTTTTTGCCCTGAATTTTCTGTTTAACCCGGAATCCCTGATCTGATGAGCAAGACCGAAGGTTCGACGGCTCCAAGACCGCGCTATATCACACCGGACGGCGAGCAGGCGTTACGGGAGGAGTTGCAGTACCTGTGGAAAGTGAAGCGCCCCGAAGTCACCCAGGCCGTGCGCGAGGCTGCTGCCTTGGGGGATCGCTCTGAGAACGCTGAATACATCTATGGCAAAAAGCAGCTACGGGAAATCGATCGGCGGGTAAGGTTCCTGAGCAAGCGCCTGGATGAACTTACCGTGGTCGACCGGCTGCCGGCCGATCAAAGCCGGGTATTTTTCGGGGCCTGGGTCACCATCGAGGACGATGACGGTGAGGAACAGACCTACAGGTTGGTGGGTGCGGATGAATTTGACCTGGCCAAGGGCTATCTCAGTATCAATGCCCCGCTTGCCAGGGCATTGATCGGCAAGCATCTGGACGATGAGGTCTCCGTGAAAACGCCGGAGGGCTGGAAGACGGTGGTCATCACCGGTATTCGGTATCAGCCGCCAGACACTGGCAAGTGAAAATCGTCACAGAATCGTCTTTTGGTTGAGCAAAGCGTCACCAATGGCGATAGACTGATCAAAAATTGTCACCCGAAAGGGCAATGGAAGATCAATCAGGGTTGATGCGATGAATTCGTCAGAGTCTCACACCGGTTCAAAATGGGCAGGCTTGGTTGCCGTGGTGCTATCGCTGGGGCTGATGTCTGCCAGCGCTCAGGGGCAAAGCGCCAGCAACACGGCACCGGCGTTTGAACTGGAGCAGCGCTCCACCATTGATACCATTCCGTTCCGCTCCATCGAAGAGGAAACCCTGGCCAATACGGTTATTGAAGGCGGGCTGGAAGCGCCGGCCGCAGGCGTTCCCGTGCAAACCGCCAGTGACGACGATTTCTATCTTGATCCTCTGGCGTTGCAGCCCAGAGACAGCCGCACCGATCTCGGGCGCTCCGAAATTCCGGTGGATATCCGGTTCAGCAATCCCAAGCTCATTCCGGGCCAGACCCACAGCAACACCTACTCGATCCGGCCACCGGAGAATCGCACCTACGATACTCTGAACGTCAATATGACCGGGCGCTGATTCCCCCGGCGCCACTTCGAGCCCGTTCAGGCCACTGCTGCATTCGGGGTGGCCGTCTTACCAAGTACGTCCTCGTAAAAGAAGGTCAGCGCCTGGGTGGCCTGGTTAAGCCTCGCCCGAGATACGCGGATCTTGTTGCTCAGATAATCCAGAAACAGCAGTTGATCTTCTGCCGCCAGATGAGCCGGGTCTTTTAGATCGTGAAACAGCACGAAACGGCTGATCCAGTGCAGGTAGGTTTGCTCGGCCCGCTGATTCAACTGGCGTTTGCGGATGGCGGCCTGTACATCTCCGACCATACCGGGCCGTGACTGCTCGAGCGCCTGGGTAATATCCATGGTGTGTACTCTTCGGAAAGCTTGTTGTTGTTATGTTGCGCGCATCATATGACAAACGTTTGAACGGCGCAAAACCGAAGGCGGTATTTTAATGCGGCTGAGGGCTGCACGCGCCAAAGGGGCGGGCACAGCCCAGGGGACTTACTTCAGTGAGTCGAGCTTATCGATGTACTGCTGCATAGCCTGATCGCTGGAGGTGCCTTTCAGCTTCTCCCAGGCGTCGTATTTGGCGCGGCCCACGAAATCCATCATGCCCGGGCGCTTGCCGGACACGTCGCCTTCAGTAGCCTGTTTGTACAGGGCGTAGAACTCCAGTTTCAGCTCGTTGGACGGTTTGAAATCGCCCTCGGCGGTCTGGATATAGTTTACCGCTTCATCAAACTTCGCCTTCAGGTCACTCATGGTGTGTCTCCTTGGTGTAAATGGTTGTCTCCTCGAAGGATATCGCGAGTATAGCCTTGGCCGGCAGTGCCGTCATTGACTGAAACTGCATTCGGTCCGGCAACAGGGCTATCTGGCAAAAGTTTGCCCGACAGCACAGTTTGGGCCATTACTGGCCAGTTTTTGCTTGAGAATGCCAGGTCACCTGTGTACAGTTTGACGCGTTGTCTGCCAGGACGGCAGGCATCAAGGACTGAACAACACTGCAAATGAATTGCACAGGGAGCACGCCATGTCTGCCAAAGACGGTTCCGTCGCGCCGAAAGAGCGCATCAATATCAAGTATGTCCCCGCCACCGGCGACCAGCAGGCTGAAACCGAGCTGCCGCTGAAGATGTTTGTGGTTGGCGATTTCAAGGGCCATGCTGAAGAAACCCCCATCGAAGACCGCAAAGCCATTTCCGTCGACAAGAACAACTTCCGTTCTGTCATGAAGGAAGCGGGTCTGACCTTGTCTACCTCGGTCTCCAACAAGCTCGAAGAGAATGCCGATGACCTGCCGGTCAATCTGGAATTCCAGGGTTTGGACGACTTTTCTCCGGACAGCATTGCCCGCCAGGTACCCGAGCTGAAAAAACTGATCGAGCTGCGTGAAGCCCTGGTTGCCCTCAAGGGCCCGCTGGGCAACGTGCCTTCGTTCCGTTCCAAGCTGCAGGAACTGCTGGACAACGACAGCGCCCGGGAAAAACTGCTGGCCGAGCTCGAACTGGCCACCGAAGGCGGCGAGTAACCGCACCACCGGAACCCGGTAACCAACACCGATTATCAATCACGTACTGAAGGGATGTGGTATGTCTGATACTGCTGTGCAGCAATCTGCTGCCTCCGAATCCGTAGCAGAAGGGTCCTTGCTGGACCAGGTCATGGCCAATAGCCGTATGGCGCCGGCCGACGAAGGTTACGATGTTGCCCGTAAAGGGGTAGCTACGTTTATCGCCAACCTGCTGAAAAGCGACGAAAAAGGCCAGCCGGTCAACAAGGCCCTGGTGGACCAGATGGTGGTCGAGCTGGACCGCAAGATCAGTGCCCAGATGGATGAAATCCTGCACGCACCCAAGCTGCAGGAACTGGAATCGTCCTGGCGCGGCCTGAAACTGATGGTCGACCGCACTGAATTCCGCGAGAACATCAAAGTCGACATCCTGCACGCCACCAAGCAGGAGTTGCTGGAAGACTTCGAGTTTGCACCGGACGTTACCCAGACCGGCTTCTACAAGCACATCTATGCCGCAGAATACGGCCAGTTCGGTGGTGAGCCGGTGGGTGCCATTGTCGGCAACTACGCCTTCAGTCCATCAACGCCAGACATGAAGCTGCTGCAGTACGTGTCCTCTGTAGGCGCCATGTCCCACGCGCCGTTCCTGTCCTCGGTGGCACCGTCGTTCTTTGGTGTCGACAGCTATCAGGAACTGCCGGCGATCAAGGAACTGAGCGCCGTCTTCGAAGGCCCGAAATACGCCAAGTGGCGCTCCCTTCGGGAATCCGAAGACGCCCGTTACCTGGGTCTGACCGCACCGCGCTTCCTGCTGCGGGTACCCTACGATCCCACCGAGAACCCGGTGCGCAGCTTCAACTACAAAGAAGAAGTCTCCGGCGACCACGAGCACTACCTGTGGGGCAACACTGCGTACCTGCTGGCTACCCGCCTGACCGAGAGCTTCGCCAAGTACCGCTGGTGCCCGAACATCATCGGCCCGCAGAGTGGCGGCGCGGTGGAAGACTTGCCGGTGCACACCTTTGAGTCCTTCGGCCAGCTGGAAGCCAAGATTCCCACCGAAGTGCTGATCACCGACCGCCGGGAATACGAACTGGCGGAAGAAGGCTTCATCGCCCTGACCATGCGCAAGGGCAGCGACAACGCCGCGTTCTTCTCCGCCAACTCGGTGCAGAAGCCCAAGCAGTTCCCGAACACCAAAGAAGGCAAGGAAGCGGAAACCAACTACAAGTTGGGTACCCAACTGCCGTACATGATGATCGTGAACCGCCTGGCCCACTACATCAAAGTGTTGCAGCGCGAGCAGATCGGCTCTTGGAAAGAGCGCCAGGATCTGGAGCGGGAACTGAACACCTGGATTCGCCAGTACGTGGCCGACCAGGAAAACCCGCCCGCCGAAGTCCGCAGCCGCCGCCCGTTGCGTGCCGCCAAGGTGGAAGTGTCGGAAGTGGAGGGCGATCCGGGCTGGTACCAGGTCTCCCTCGCCGTGCGCCCGCACTTCAAGTACATGGGTGCCAACTTCGAACTCTCGCTGGTCGGCCGCCTGGACAAGGATTAATCCATGTTCGGCGCCACTGGCACTGACGGCGTTCGCAATACTGGCAGCCTGTTTGAACGGCTCGAACAGGCCGCCGCCCCCGCGGGGCAGGGCATGGGTGAAGTGACCCATGTGGTGGAATCCATCAAGCGCCACCTGGTGCGCCTGCTGAATGCCCACCCGGGCAACAGCGCCAGCGTACCAGACCTGGGATTGCTGGATTTCAACGATGCCACCCTGGGTACTCAGGATTTGAGTATCCAGATTCGCGGGGCGATTCGTCAGTGCATCGAGAAGTTTGAGCCGCGGGTCAAGCGGGTGGATGTGGTGGCGTTGCCACCGGGCCCGGACCCGCTGCAGTTGAAGTTTCAGGTGACCGTTTACCTGCAGGTAGCCGGTGCTGATGACCGGACGACCATTGATCTGGTCCTCGATGATAAGCGCTATTACCGGGTGCTCTAGGACTTGGTGGTTGCTTGGACTTGGGGCGGACACTGGAGTTGGGAGGGGGCGGGGATGCTTTTCTTCTGGGAAAAAACAACTCGCTTCGCTCAGACATCTTTTTTCCCGGCAGAAAAGCATCCCCACCCCCTCCGTCAAACCTGAGTGTTTGCGGTCCGGGTGACTTTGAAGGCAAGTATGAGAGACAGGGTGTGGGTAGGCCTTTCCAAAAGTGTGCGGAGCCATGGATGGCGGAGCCCAAGCGCCCCACGGACGGGCTTGAAGCGTCTTTTGGAAAGGCCTACCCACACGCTGGCTCGGAGCTAGACAAAGAGCAGACAAGGTTCAGTAAAGATGAAGTTGAACAGGTTCTACAGGGATGAGTTGAGCTTTCTGCGGTTGCAAGGCAGGGAATTTGCCGAGGCGCATCCGCAGCTTACCCGATTTTTGTCCGAACAAAGCACCGACCCGGATGTGGAACGGCTGCTGGAAGGCTTTGCCTTCCTGACCGGCAAATTGCGGGAAAAGGTTGAGGACGAGTTTCCAGAGCTGACCCATTCCCTGCTGAACATGCTATGGCCCAACTACCTGCGGCCGGTGCCCAGTTGCACCATCATGCGCTTTGACCCGCAATTGCACGCCATCAGCGAGCGGCAAACCGTTGAGCGCCATACCGAAATCAAGAGCCGACCCCTGGGCGAAGCCAGCCGCCAGACCCAGTGCCGGTTCCGTACCTGCCGGGCGGTCGATATCTTCCCGGTCAGCGTGGCCGATGCCCACGCCGAGCATTCCCGGGAAGTGTCTTCGGTCACCGTCGACCTGGGACTGCACACAGACCAGCCGTTGAATGCTTTGGGCCTGGGCAGCCTGCGGTTCTATCTGGGCGGCGATAACCACACCGCCGAAACCCTGTACCTGTGGCTGAACCACTACCTCACCCGCATGGAGCTGGTGGTGGGCGACAATGTATACAACCTGCCGTCGTCGCTGTTGCAGCCGGTGGGTTTTGCCGCCGATGAGGCGATTTTGCCGTATCCGAAGAACGCCTACGCCGGGTACCGCATTATCCAGGAATACCTGAGCTTTCCCGAGGCCTTCCGGTTTATCGACATCGCCGGCCTCAAGTCCCGGTTGCCGGCGGTGCAGGCCGATGAGATCAGTCTGCGTTTTCATTTCAGCCGGATTCTGCCGCCCGATGTTCGGGTCACCCGGGACTCCCTGCAGTTGTACTGCACCCCGGCGGTCAACCTGTTCAGCCACGAGGGCGAGCCGGTAGACCTGAACGGCCGGCAGACCGAGTATCGTATTTCCCCGTCCAGCCGCTGCCCGGAGCATTTTGAAGTGTTCAGTATCGAACAGGTGGAAGGCTGGCTGGAGGGGCGTTCCGGCCGGGGGGAACCGCGGTTGTACACCGCGTTCGAGAGTTTCCAGCATGAGGTGGAGCGGGACCGTGGCCGCACGGCGCTGTATTACCGGGTTCGGACCCGTGAAAGCGTGCGCGGTGATGGCTTTGATCACTACATCTCGTTTGTCCGGGGCGACGAGTCCGAATGCATGAACCGCCAGGAAGCGGTGTCGTTGACGCTGACCTGCACCAACCGGCAACTGCCCCAGCAGCTGGCCGTGGGTGAGATCTGCATGGCCACCGAGACCACCCCGGCGTTTGCCTCGTTCAGCAACATTACCCGGCCCACGGCCACGCTGCGGCCAACGCTGGACGGCAGCCTGTTGTGGACGCTGATTTCCAATCTGTCCCTGAACTACCTGTCGATGCTGGATGTGGATGCCCTGCGCACCGTGCTGCGGGTATACGACTTCCGGGCGCTGGTCGACCGGCAGGCCGAGCGGGTGTCCCAGAAACGGTTGGCGGGCATCAGTGAGATCACCACTCAGCCGGTGGACCGCATGGTTCGCGGCTTGCCGGTGCGTGGCATTCGTTCGGTGCTGAAGCTTGATCAGCAGAATTTCGGCAGTGAAGGGGATCTGTACCTGTTCGGAACGGTACTGAGCCAGTTTTTTGCGCTTTACGCGAGTATCAATGCCTTTCACCAGCTGGAAGTGGTGAATACAGACAATCAGGAACGGTACACATGGACGTTACAGCAAGGTCAGCAGCCGCTGATGTAGCCGGGCTGGAACCTGTCCTCGGCAACGCGCGGCGTTACAGTTTTTTCCAGTTGGTGGATCTGATTCACCGGCACCATGGCGACGATCTGGAAAACTCCGGTAGCGGCGAGCCCCGCCAGGAGCGTATCCGGTTTTCGGCCTCGGCCGGTCTGGGCTTTCCGGGTAGCGATGTGGTCTCGGCCCTGTCGCCGGAACACGAGCACGCGCCTTACCAGATGGAAGTGAGCTTTCTCGGCCTGCACGGCTCCCAGTCGCCGTTGCCGGGCTACTACTTGGAGGACCTGGCCTGGGAAGCAGGCCAGAACCTGGGAGTGCGTCGTCACTTTCTGGACTTTTTCAACCACCGGTTGGTCACCCTGTTCCACCGGGCCTGGCGCAAGTACCGGTACTACGTGCGGTTCCAGCCCGGCGCCAGCGACGGGTTTTCCGAGCTGGTGTTTTCACTGGTCGGTCTGGGTGACAGCCGCTTGCGGGAAGCCACACCGGTCAACTGGTCCAAGATGCTGGCCTACGCCGGCCAGATGGCGGGCCGCAGCCGGTCGCCGGAAGTGGTCAGTGGCATTGTCGCGCACTGTTTCGACCTGGAAGACGTCAGCATCGAGCAGTGGGTGTTGCGCAAGGTGGCCATCGGGCAAGACCAGCAAACGCGGTTGGGCCAGGCCAATGCCAGCCTGGGCCAGGACACCCTGGTTGGCTCCAGCATCCGGGACCGTAGCGGCAAGTTCATCCTGCGCCTGCGTAACCTGAGCCGGCAGCGCTTTGCGGATTTCCTGCCCAACGGCCGGGACCATGAGCGACTGGTGAAGCTGGTGGAATTCACCACCCGAGAGCAACTGGCGTATGACCTGGAGCTGCAAATGCGGCCCAAGGATATCCGGCCCATGCAGCTGGGTGAGGATGTGCGCCTGGGCTGGAATTCCTTTGTGACACCGGACCGGGCCCGTGAACGCCCGGCGGTGCGCATCCAGATACGACGATAAGGCAAGGAGCCAGACAGGTGTCAAACCGGACAGCAGCATTAACCCTGGTGATCATCAACCCGACCGAAACCGGCGGTGGTGCCAGCATTGAACACAGTTTTGGTACTGGTGGCGGGTCGATTGGCACGGCGGCCAACGACACCTGGCGGTTGTCGCCCCATCGCACCGGCGCCGTAGCCGGCCATGCCGAGGTTCGCTTCCTGGATGGTGGCTTCTGCCTGATTGACCGCAGTGGCCGCACCTACATCAACAGCAGCAGCCAGCCTGTGGGCCGGGGCCGCAGGGCGCGGCTGAATCATGGTGACACCCTGACCATCGGCCGTTACCGGATGCGGGCAGAGCTGAACGGTGACGCGGTTGACCGCTCAGAGCTGGATGAAGGTTCCGGGCAGGACCGGCAACTGGTGGATGTGGAGGAAGAATCACTGTTGCGGGCAGAGACCGGTCAGAGGATGCCGGATGGCCGGGAGCCCCTCGAGGGACTGCACACGCCCGCCGGTGAACCGGTCAGTGACGACCCGCTGGCGCCATGGCAGGAAATGGCCCGTGAACCTGCGGAAGAAGCCCCGGAGCTGTTGGCCAGTGACCAGTCCTGGTTTGCCCGTTCGGCCGAGGTCAGCGATGAATATCGGGAAAACCGGGATGTGGCCATGGGCCTGCCAATGAACCGTAACGCCCGCAAGCACGGGCACGACACACAGGAGCGACAGGGAATGTCAGAGTTCAGGGAACACAGCCGGGAAACCAAAGACACCAGCCGGCAACACATCAGCGGTGCCCCCCTGATGCGAGGTATGGAAGCCGACATCGATTTTGCCGACAGCGATGAAATGCGGTTGTTCCTGGAGGAAGCCGGCCAGACCCTGAAAGCCACGGTCGAAGGCCTGCTGGCCCTGCATCAGGGTGAAGATTCGCGGCACCGGGCCCTGCGCACCCGTCTGCAGCCGATTGAAGACAACCCGTTGCGCCTGGGTGACGACTACACCGGCACCATGCAGACCCTGTTTGCAGCCGAGCGCAGCCCGGTGCACCTGTCTGCTCCGGCAGCGGTTCGGGAAAGCCTGGAGAGCCTGAACCATCACCAGCAAGCCACCCGCGAAGCCATCCGGGAAGCCCTGGAAGCCATTCTTTATGCCTTCTCGCCGGAGGCCCTGTTGCGCCGGTTCCACGGCTACCGCCGTGGCCTGCAAGACAACGAAGACGAAGGCCGTTGGGCCTGGAACATGTACCAACACTATTACCAGGAACTCAGATCCAGTCGTCAGCAGGGATTTGAACGCCTCTTCCAGGAGGTGTTCGACCAGGCCTACGACCAACACTTGCGCCAATTACAGAGGGAGAGCCTTTCATGAAGTACTGCAAATGGAGCTTGCTGGCTATTGTCATGCTGATGATGGGGTGCAGCACCCCGTACAACGCGGTAACCAAAACCGCCAAGGTGCTGTGGGACCCCGATATTCCCGTGGGCTATCCGGAAGAGCTGCCCAGCAAGGTGGCGCTGACCATGCTCGCTGAACCGGATGTAAACCCGAACGAATCCCTGGCGCCCACGCCGATTGCCTATCAGATCATCGAGCTGCGGGACAGCTCCCTGCTGATGGCCGGCGACTTTGACCAGCTGTTGAACGATCTGGAAAAGTCCCTGGGCCGCAACTACGTGGACCACAGCGACTACACCCTGGTACCGGGCCAGTTCAAGTACGTGGCACCGTTCGAGATCAGCAAGGACACCCGGTTTATCGGCGTTATCGCCTTCTATGCTTACCCGAACCTGTCCCAGTGGAAAAAAGTCATCCGGGTGGATCCGGTGGGCGACACCTACCACCTGCTGGTCAACCTGCGTGAGCGGGAAGTTCAACTCAGACGTTCGGAAGATACCTGATGGCAGCTACCAATCGAGTCGTCTGGAGTGACGGGCTGTTTATCAAGCCCCAGCACTTCCAGCAGCAGCAACGATATCTGGAACACCAGATCAACGAGCGGGCGCTGGCGGTCTCGGACTACCTGTATGGCTTCAGTGACCTGGAGCTGAACGCCGAGTACCTGAGCTTTGGCCGGGTTGGCCTGGTGCGGGCTTCCGGACTGTTTCCGGATGGTACCCGGTTCAATCTGCCCCAGGACGATGTGATGCCGGAGCCCCTGGAAATCACCGATGCGTCGGTGGCCAATCAGGTGGTGTATCTGGCGCTGCCCCTGGGCAGCGATACCCTGGCGGAAGTGGAGTGGCCGGATGCCCCGGTAGCAGGGCGTTTTCGTGCCCAGACCGTGGAAATCCGGGATCTGCATTCCATTGATGGCGACGCCCACAGCATCGATGTGGGCCGGGTTGCGCCGCGCCTGATGCTGGAGCGGGACGATCGCAGTGCCTATGCCTCGGTGGCCATCGGCCGGATCCTGGAAAAACGCCCGGATGGCAGCCTGGTGATGGACCCCAACTTCCTGCCCACCATGCTCAGCGTGCGCTCGGCCCCGCGCTTGCAGCGGTTCGTCGGCGAAATGGCTGGCTTGATGCAGGAGCGGGCCCGCAACATCGCCGAGCGCGTAGGTGCGCCAGGGCAGGGCGGTGTGGCGGATGTGTCTGACTTCATGCTGCTGCAGATGCTGAACCGGGCGCACCCGAAATTCATGCACCTGGCCCGGCTGCGCCAGCTGCATCCCGAGCGCCTGTACGAGGCTCTGCTTGAGCTGTGTGGCGAGTTGGTGACCTTTACCGACGAAAGCCGGCTGCCCAAGGAATTCACCCCCTATGACCACGACCTGCCGGAAGCCTGCTTCAGCCCGCTGATGCAAGTGCTGCGACAGGCCCTGAGCACTGTGCTGGAACCGAGAGCGCTGTCGATCACGCTGCAGCAGCGCCAGTACGGGCTGACGGTGGCACCGGTGCAGGATGGACAGATCATCAAGGATGCTGAATTCATCCTGGCGGTGAAGGCCGACATGCCGCTGGACGACCTGCGCAAGCAGTTCACCCAGCAGTGCAAAGTGGCGTCGGTGGAGAAAATTCGCGACCTCATCAGCCTGCAGCTGCCGGGTATTCCGTTGTCGGCTCTGCCGGTGGCGCCGCGCCAACTGCCGTACCACGCCGGCTTTGTCTACTTCCGGCTGGACGACCAGAGCCAGGCCTGGCAAATGCTCGACAACGCCAGTGGCTTTGCCTTCCACGTGGCCGGCAGCTTCCCCGGGCTGGAAATGCAATTCTGGGCAATCAGGAGCTAAACCATGGCAGATGCACCGGTAATGGACAGACCAGACAACACCAGGGATTCGGGTGACAGTGCATTCAGTGACCTTCTGTTTGCGGACGCCGGCAACAGTGGCTCCCGAACCGAATTCGACAACGCCGGCTTCCAGCTGCGAGGGCTGGAAGAAAACCGCCTGATCGACGCCGCCACGCCACTGCTGGGCCTGGTGATCCGGGTCCGCCGGCTGGCGGATTTCCGGGACGTGGAAAACCTGTACCAGCAGGTGGTCGACGAAGTGGCGGCCATTGATCGGGAGCTGATCGAGCAGGGCTATGAACGCCCGACGGTGGTGGCCTATCGCTACGTGCTCTGCGCCTTCATTGATGAAGCGGTGCTGGGCACCGATTGGGGCGCCCATAGTGTGTGGTCCCAGCACTCCCTGCTGTCCCGCTTCCACAATGAAACCTGGGGTGGGGAAAAGGTATTCGCCATCCTTGCCCGCATGGAAAAGGAGCCAGGGCGCTACCGCGATATGCTGGGCTTCATTTACCTGTGCCTGTGCCTGGGTTTTGAAGGCCGTTACAAGGTAATGGAGAACGGCCGGGATGAGTACGACCGGATTGTTCGCGGCCTCTATGAGCAACTCCGCGAACTCCGTGCCGACCGGGACCCGCAGCCGCTGGCCGATGCCACGGAGAACGTAGCTCCAGCCCGCAACCGGCTGCGCAGCGGCCTGCCCCTGTGGGGTATCGGCGGCCTTTTTATTGCCGCCATGGCGGGCATTTACCACTTGTACAACGTCGCGCTGAACGAACGCATCAGGGATGTGCTCAGCGTACTGGACCAACTACCGAAATAAGGATATCACTGTGATTCGGGTAGAACTGCCGGCGCTGATCGGGCGCCTCAACGACATTTCACGCCAGGCCCTGGAAGCCTCCGCCGCCCTGTGCATCAGCCGCCAGGGCGCCGAGATTACCCCGGCCCATTTGCTGTTCAAACTGCTGGAAACGCCGTTCTCTGACGTGCGCCAGATTCTGGAACACACCGGCATCAATCATCAGCAACTGCAGCCATTGGTGGGCGACAGCCTGAACGGCGAGCCGCAGACCGCCGAGCCTTATCCCTCGTTCTCGCCGTTGCTGGTGGAACTGATGCAGGACGCCTGGCTGTTGGCCTCCACCGAACTGGGCCACACCGAACTGCGTTCCGGCGCCGTATTCCTGGCCCTGCTGATGAACGCCGACCGCTACCTGATGCCCCGGGTGGCCCAGGCCCTGGTAGACATCAATCGGGAACAGCTGCGCAAACAATTCGACCGCCTCACGGAAGGTTCCGTCGAACGCCCGCAGCTGACGGAAAACGGCTCTGCCAAGCCTGTGGCGGATACCGACATGGACCCGCTCAAGCGCTACGCCACCGACTTCACCAAACTGGCCCGGGAAGAAAAACTGGACCCGGTAGTATGCCGGGATGCCGAAATCGACCAGATGATCGACATCCTCTGCCGCCGCCGCAAGAACAACCCGATTGTGGTGGGTGATGCCGGCGTGGGCAAAAGCGCCCTGGTGGAAGGTTTGGCCCTGCGCATCGTCAACGGTGACGTACCGGACCGACTGAAAACCGTTGAACTCTGGACCCTGGACATGGGCGCCCTGCAGGCCGGTGCCTCGGTCAAAGGCGAATTCGAGAAGCGCCTGAAGGGCGTGATCGAAGCCGTTAAAGGTTCTGTTACGCCAATCATCCTGTTCATCGACGAAGCCCACACCCTGATCGGTGCCGGCAACAGCGAAGGTGGCTCCGACGCCGCCAACCTGTTGAAACCGGCACTGGCCCGGGGCGAGCTACGCACCATCGCAGCCACCACCTGGCGCGAGTACAAGAAATACTTCGAAAAAGACCCGGCCCTAAGCCGCCGCTTCCAGCCGGTCGCCCTGGACGAGCCGACCCCGGGCGAAGCCGTCCACATACTCCGGGGCCTGCGTACTGTCTACGAAAAAGCCCATCAGGTACTGGTCGCCGACAGCGCCCTGAAAGCCGCCTCGGAAATGTCTGCCCGTTACCTCGCCGGCCGCCAATTACCGGACAAAGCCATCGACGTACTGGACACCGCCTGCGCCAGGGTCAGCCTGAACCTGAGCACACCTCCGCGCCGTCTCAGCCACGTGCGCAGCGAGTTGCACCAACTGGCCATGGAACAGGACCTGCTGAGCCGGGAACATACTCTGGGCCAGAACGTTGACGCCGAGCGGGAACAGGAACTTGAACAACGCATCGCCGACCTGACCGCCGAAGCCGAAGCCCTGGAGCAAAGCTGGAACGACCAGCGCGAGCTGGTGGCCCGGCTGGTCGACATCCGCGAACAATTGCTGCTGGGTGATGTCGAAGCCGAATCCGCCGATGACGCTGATGTTGAGTTGGCCGAGACCGAGCACGAAGAACGCCCGAACCTGAAAAGCGAAGCCGCCGCCATCGAACAGGAACTGGCCGAGCTGCAAGCTGATGAACCCCTGGTCCATGCCCGCGTGGACGCTCGTCAGGTCGCCGAAGTCATCGCCGACTGGACCGGCATTCCTGTCAATCGCATGACCACCGACGAACTGGAGAAAATCACACACTTGCCGGCGTACCTGCAGGCCCACATCAAAGGCCAGGACACCGCCATCGACTGCCTGCACCAGCACTTGCTCACCGCCCGCGCCGACCTGCGCCGCCCCGGCCGCCCCATGGGCGCCTTCCTGCTAGTGGGCCCGAGTGGTGTTGGTAAAACCGAAACCGTGGTGCAACTGGCCGAACTGCTCTACGGCGGCCGCCAGTTCCTCACCACCATCAACATGTCCGAATACCAGGAGAAGCACACCGTCTCCCGCCTGATCGGCTCACCCCCAGGCTATGTGGGCTTTGGCGAAGGCGGCATCCTCACCGAAGCCATCCGCCAGAAGCCCTATTCCGTGGTCCTGCTCGACGAAGTCGAAAAAGCCCACCCGGAAGTCCTCAACCTGTTCTACCAGGCCTTTGACAAAGGCGAGCTGGCGGACGGCGAAGGCCGGTTGATCGACTGCAAAAACGTCGTCTTCTTCCTCACCTCCAACCTCGGCTACCAGACCATCGTCAACCACGCCGAAGCACCGGAAAAGATCGAAGAAGCCCTGTACCCGGAACTGGCCAACTTCTTCAAACCTGCGTTGCTGGCACGAATGGAAGTGGTGCCCTACCTGCCGCTGGGTGAGGACACCCTCAACCGCATCGTTGGCGACAAACTCCAGCGCCTGGCCGACCAGATCAAAGCCCGTTACCACACCGACGTGGAACTGGAAGACGGCCTGGTAGAAGCCATCCGCAGCCGCGCCACCCGCAGTGAAAACGGTGCAAGGATGCTGGAGTCGATCATCGAAGGCGAACTATTGCCACCGGTGTCCCTGGCGCTGCTGGAAAAACTGGCGGCAAGAGAGCCGGTGACCAAGGTCACTCTTGGAGTTAACGAAAACAAATTCACAGGAACAGTCGCCTAGCGTGGAAACTCGCTGAAAGCAGCGCACTGCGGGGTTAAGTCTTCCAAAACCCTGCGGAGCCATGGATGGCGGAGCGGAGCCTACAGGGACGTATTCACGGCGTGTTTTGGAAGACTTAACCCCGCAGTGTGCGGGCGCCGAACGGCAGCGGAGCGGACAAGGATGTATTCACGGCGTGTTTTGGAAAGCTATCCCCCACGGTGTGCGGGCGGCGATCTCCATAAAGAAGGAACGATAGCAATGGGACGGATGCAGAAGGAACTGCACACCGGCATAGATCTGGCGGTGGCACTCATCAAACAGGACACCCTGCCTGCGTTGCTGAACACCGCCACCAGCCAGCTCCAAAAAGCCTTCGGCCTCACCAAATGCTGGGCCCTCGAACTCGACCTCAGCGGCCGAACCCTCCACTGTGGCCAACTGGGCGACACCAGCGAATTCGACTGCAGCGACTTCAGCCACCCGTTTGCCCATGTACTGCAAACCGGCCAGCCCAGAGAGCTTACCCGCGCCGCCAGCTACCGCCTGGACCACCTCGGCTTCCAGACCCTGTTCGACGCCAGCGACCGCCCCAGAAGCCTCTGGCTTGAACCCCTCGCCGGCGAAGACGGCCGCACCCTCGGCATCCTCGTTCTTTGCAGCGACCATCCAGACTGGCAAGGCATCGTCGGCCAGCCCCTGTACGCCGGCATCAAACAACTGCTGGTGCATCAGTGGATCAGCCAACTGCAAACCCGCGACCAGGTCTGGCAGCGGCGCATGCTTAAACGCTCCCTGGACCACCTGCACGACGCCGAAACCCTGCGCCAGCGCTGTGAAAAACTGGCCCACACCCTGGTCGGCAACTCCGAAGCCATGGTGAACCTCCGGGCCCAAGTGGTGCGTGCCGCCGGCAGTCAGCTGTCTGTGCTGATCCAGGGCGAAACCGGCTGCGGCAAAGACGTGGTCGCCCGGGGCATCCACGACATGTCCGACCGGGCGAATGGTCCGCTGGTGGTGGTCAACTGCGCTGCCATCCCCGACACCCTGCTGGAAAGCGAACTGTTCGGCCATACCAAAGGCGCCTTCTCCGGCGCCGACCAGTCCAAAGAGGGCCTTCTGGCACAGGCCAATGGCGGCACCCTGTTCCTGGATGAAATCGGTGACATGCCCATGGCCCTGCAGTCCAAACTGCTGCGGGTACTGGAAAGCCGCCAGTTCCGCCCCCTGGGCGCCCGGGATGAACAGCACTCCGACTTCCGGCTGGTGGCGGCTACCCATCAGCCCCTGCAGGAAGGCATCGAAGACGGCCGCTTCCGCCGTGACCTGTTCTATCGCCTCAGCCAGTTTCCATTGAGGGTTATTCCGCTGCGCGAACGCACGGAAGATCTGGAAGCCCTGAGCCGGCACTTCATTCGCCTGTACACCGAACGCGAAGGCAGTGGCCCACTGGGTATCAGTAGCCACGCGCTGCACACACTGGCTGGTTACAACTTCCCCGGCAACGTGCGGGAACTGCGCAACATCGTGGAACTGGCCTGCCTGCAAACGCCCGCCGGCGATGACATCCAGCCGGAAGTGTTACGCCTGGATGACCTGTTTGCCGATCCAGGCCCGGCCATGGATGCCAGTGTTGAACCGAAAACCATGGTGGGGGTTCCGGTGGCGGATGACATCCGCGACCTGAAAGCCGCCGCCCAGGCCTTCGAGGCCGCCATTATCCGTGAACGACTGCGCCAGTACGGCGGCAACCGTGCCCAGGCTGCTGAAAGCCTGGGCCTGCCAAAACGTACCCTGGCCCATAAATGTCTGAAGTATCAGGTAACTGACGTATGACCCTGAAAGACCGAATCCAACCCGGGCTGTTCGGCCTGGCCATGGTGCTGGCCAGCACCGTCACGCTGGCCGACACCCGCCTGGCGGAAGCCGAGGCCTGCACGGCCGAAGCCAACCGGCTCGACCGGCTGGCCTGTTTTGATGAGGTGTTTGCCACCCCACTGGCCCGTTACGAGGAGGGTCGGCGGGTGCCGGAGGTCAACCAGTCCGAACGCTGGCGCCGGGCCTTTGCCCAGGCCAGTGGTGAGGATGCGTCCGGGGTGACCTATCGGGATACCGGTGCCGCGGCTGGCCACTTGGTAACCGTTTCCGCGCTGGGCGTGCAGCCTCCGCGACCAGTACTGGCACTGCAGTGCCACAACAACATCACCGAATTGACCGTCATGCTGCCGGAACCCATCAACCGGGAGCGGGTGGAGGTGGCACTGGGGCCCGAGCGAGCCTATTGGCGGGTACGGGATGACGGCCTGGTGGTCAGTGCCGGCCGGGGCTTACCGGCAATCCGCATAGTGCAGCAAATCGTCGGGCAGCCGGACGCCCGCATTCACGCCGAAGCCCAGGAGCTGGATGGGTTGCTGTTTGATCTCTCTGGTTATGCAGAAGCGATCCGGCCACTACGTCAGGCCTGTGGCTGGTAAGGGGGCAACGATGCAGGTTATTGAACAACACCCTTACGTTGAACAGGTACTCGGTGCGATTCCGGGGGAAAGCGGCACCGGCGACAGCCTGGCCGAAGACCCGGTCCTGGAGTTCCTGGAAGACGAAGTGATGAAAGTGGGTTCTCTGGCCCACAACGACATCGACTGGAACAAGGTAGAGAGCGAGGCCCTCAAGCTGCTGGCAGACCGCAGCAAAGACATCAAGGTGCTGGGGTTTCTGATGCTCAGCCTGCAGCGCAGTGGCGACGGCGAACGCTTTGCCTTGTCACTGTACCTGCTGCACCGGGTGTTGGATGGCTGGTGGGAAAACGCCTGGCCCTATCCCGGCGCCAAGGGCCAGCGTGCCCGAAAAATGCTGTTTACCCAGATGCTGCAGCGCGCCCTCAAAGGTGTGGAGAGCCTGAGTTTTGATGCCAGCGTGGGTGATGGCCGCCAGTACTGCCTGGACCTGATCGACAAGCTGGATGACCAGGCCAAAGCCAAAGACCTGCCGGGTGACGCCTTGTTTGATCTGAAGCGGGCGGCAGAGAAACTGCCCAAACCAGACCAGCCTGGCAGCCAGGCCAGTGTCGGGGAGCCTCAAACCGCTCCGAGCCAGCCGGCAGCGGCGGCAGTAAACAAGCCGGCGGCTACCACTGCCGCAAGCGCTTCACTGGGCAACCTGACACTGGACCCGAGTAATGAGCGGGCGACCCGCCAGAGCCTGCTGAAAGTGGCTGAACTGCTCACCGACACTGAGCCGGAAAACCCCTTGGGTTACCAGATGCGCCGCCATGCCATCTGGCAAAGCATCACCAGTCTGCCGCCCACCCGGGATGGCAAGCGAACAGACCTGGCTGCTGTGAGTGCAGACCGGGTGGCAGAGTACAAGGAAAGTCTGGATAAAACCCCGGATAACGAACTCTGGCAGCGTATCGAACAGAGCCTGTCGGTCAGCCCGTTCTGGCTGGATGGCCACTGGCTCAGTGCCCGGGCGGCAATGGCGTTGGGCCATAGCGATTGCGCCGAAGCCATCCGGGAAGCCCTGAAAGCCTTTGTGGAAAGGCTGCCGGAACTGGCAGAGCTGACCTTCAATGACGGCACCGCCTTTCTCAGTGACGATGCCGCGGACTGGATGCATACCGCACCGGCGACGGTCAAAGGCAACGGCGGTGGCGCCAACCCTTGGGAGCAGGCGCTGGACAGTGCGGTTGAACTGGCAAGGCAGAGCAAACTGCCGGCGGCACTGGAGCTGCTGGAACAAGGCCTGGCCGATGCCCGGGAACCCCGGGAACGGCTGTACTGGCGCCTGGCCAGTGCCAAGCTGCTGAAAGAAACCGGCCTGAAAGCCATGGCCGCGCAACAGATTCAGGACCTGCAAGGGCAGGTCCGAGGCCTGGTTCTGGAAGACTGGGAACCCGGCCTGATCAAACAACTGGAACGACTGGCGTAACGCCCGCACGCATCAAACGCAGGAATGGAAACCATGTGGAGAAAAGCCTTACTAATTGGTCGTTGGCTACTGCCTCATCTTCGTAACGCCGCACCGGTCACCCTGGCGCTGGCGGTCATCGCCTTGCTGGTGGCCACCTGGTGGCTGGGCCCCCGCCTGGAAATTGGCGGAGAGTACCCGTTGATGGCCTGGCAGATGCGGGCCCTGGTGACCCTGGGTGTGATTTTGCTGGTGGTGGTGTTCTGGGGTATGGCCCTGGCTCGCCGGCTGGGCAAGGTGAATAAAGCCAAGGCCGAGGAGCAGCAGGAACAGGAAGATCCGATCCTGCCCATGGAACGCCGGCAGCAGCGCCTGCTGGACCGCCAGTTGCAGGCCCTGAAAAGCAATCTGCCCGACCGCAAAGGCCTGTACCGCCTGCCCTGGTACCTGGTGATGGGCCTGGAAGATGCCGGCAAGACCAGCCTGATTCAGCGGGCAGGGCAAACCTATACCCTCACCAACGTTACCCGAAATAACCGGGGCGACCGCAATCCCTTTGGTTTTGACTGGTGGATTGGCGATAACGGTGTACTGATCGATCCGGACGGCGAACTGCTGAGCCAGAACCAGGGCGAAGGCGCCACCGGCGAAATCCAGAACCGGCTGTGGAACCACTTTATCGGCTGGCTCGAGCGCAGCCGTCCCCAGCGCCCGCTGAACGGCGTGATTCTGGCCGTGGATCTGGCCCGCCTGAGCACCGCCAGTGATAAGCAGCGGGAAGCCCACGCCATCCTGCTGCGCACCCGCCTGCGGGAGCTGATGGAACAGCTGGGTTCGCGGCTGCCGGTGTATGTCACCTTCACCAAGATGGACCTGATGTACGGCTTTGCGCCGTTCGTGCGTACCCTGTCAAAAGCCGAGAAAGACAAGGCACTGGGCTTCACCTTCCGACTGGATGGCCAGCAGGATCACGATCAGTGGCTGGAGCAGTTCGCAGACCGCTACAACGAGATGGTGGATGAGATCAGCCAGCGCCTGCCGGATGTCCTGGCGGACACCCGCGATAACGAAGAGCGGGCTGCGGCCTATTCGTTCACCCGCCAGCTGGCGGGCCTGAAAACCACCATGGAACAATTCCTGACCGACCTGTTGTCGGCCGATGCCTTCTCCACGCCTGCCTTGGTCCGTGGGACCTATTTCACCTCGGTGCTGCAGGAAGGTGTGCCGGAAGATGCCTTTGTCTCTGCCGCTGCCCACAATTACCAGATGACCAGCCCCATCCAGCCGGCCCAGCGAGGCGGTCAGTCGGTCAGCCTGTTTACCAAAGGGCTGTTCCCGGAGGTGATCTATCCGGAAGCGGGCCTGGCCGGCGATAACCGCAAGGTGGTCGGCAAACGCCGGCGCAAAGTGGCTGTGGCCGCCGCCGTGGCAGTGTGTGCCGGTGCCGGCATGACCGCCGGCTGGCAGCACTATTTCATCAAGAACGCAGACGCCGCCGCCCAGGTGGAAAGCCGGGTAAACGCCTTTATCAATAACTGGCAGCCGGTGGGCTACGAGCCCGACAGCACCGGCCGTAACCTGCTGCAACCGCTGGATGAATTGCGCGAGGCCACCATGGCGTTCGGCGACTACCGCAACGAGTGGAGCCTGGTAGCCGATATGGGCCTGTATCAGGGCCACAAAGTGGGACCGGAAGTGGATGCCGCCTACCTCGACATGTTGGCCTACCAGTACCTGCCTGCATTGATGTTCGGCGTGATGGAAGAAATGGGCCGGGCACCTGACAACAGCACCGAACGACTGGAACACCTGCGGGTGCTGCGTATGCTGTACGACGCCAGCGGTCGGCGCAGTGACCTTGTTGCCGCATACATGCGCAGCTACTGGCAGAACCGTTTCCCCGGCCAGCGGGAGGTGCAGAACCGCCTCTATGGCCACCTGCAATACGCCATGGCCCACACCAACCTGGCCGGCATGGCGGCCGAGGGCGACCAGACCGCCACCATGGCACTGGCACCGTTCCGCAGCAGCGTGCAGTGGGCGCAGCATGAGCTGGGCCGGGTCAGCACGCCAGACCGCGTGTACCGTGATCTGGAGGTGGAAGCCAACCGGGAATTCCAGGCACCGCTGGAGCTGGCGCGCAGC
This sequence comes from Marinobacter excellens LAMA 842, assembly GCF_001574445.1. Classification (NCBI taxonomy): domain Bacteria; kingdom Pseudomonadati; phylum Pseudomonadota; class Gammaproteobacteria; order Pseudomonadales; family Marinobacteraceae; genus Marinobacter; species Marinobacter excellens. Next base: position 9,204 of record NZ_LOCO01000008.1, on the reverse strand, counting down.
TCCGGGCCGGCCTTCTCCACCGTGTTCACCCGCATGGACGCCTACGGCGAACCGCTGGGTGATGAATTACCGTCCGCAGAGGATCCGTTGTCCATCCCTGCGTTGCTGACCCGCGAAGGCCTGGAGAAGTGGTTCCTGCGCAAATCCGGTTCGGTTACCGAACTGGCGTTGGTGGATGCCTGGGTGCTGGGCCGGCGTAACGATGTGGATTTCAGCAAGGCGGACGAGGCAGAGCTGCTGGCCAGCCTGCAAACGCTGTATGCCGAGAATTATGCGGAAGCCTGGCGCACCGCCGTCAGCCGGCTGGATGTCCACCGGTTTGAAGACCTGAACCACGGCGTGCGCATTCTGGAAAGCCTGACCAGCGGCCACGAACCCCTGGCCCGGTTCCTTGGCCAGGTCCAGAGTAATACCCGCCTGATCCCGGTGGGTGACGGTGAAGCCGAGGCCGCCCGAAAACTGCTGGAACAGTCGCCCCATTTCCGTATGTTGCAGGATATCGAGCGCCAGTTCGCCGACCTGAACCGGCTGACCCGCAAGCAGGGTGACCAGCCTTCTGGCCTGGATGAAATCATGCAGGTGGTGGGTGAACTGCATGAATACCTGCGCAACATCCAGGAGTCCCCGGATGCCGGCAAAGCCGCGCTCAGCGCCGCCCGTGCCCGCATGGGCCTGCAGGGGGCAGACCCCATCTTCACGCTGCAGCGCATGGCCAACCACCAGCCGGAGCCACTGAACCGCGTGCTCAACCGACTGGCCACGGAAAGCTGGCGCGTGGTGCTTGACCGTGCGGTGGCTCAGTTGGAGCGCGAGTGGTACCGGGAAGTTTACCAGCCGTTCCAGCAGAACCTGGCCCGGCATTATCCGTTCACCGCCGGTGCAGGTCGCGACGCCGCACTGCAGGACTTCGAGCGCTTCTTCGCCCCGGATGGCATCCTGGAAACCTTCTACAACGACAACCTGAAACTGTTCCTGGAAGACCATCCCGAGCATGTGGGCGACGCCCGCCGGGCCAGTCTGGTGCGCCGCGACGTGGTGGCCTCTCTGGATCGCGCAAGGCAGATCCGCCAGGCCTTCTTCACCCGCAGTGGCACGCTGGATGTGGAATTTGCCCTGGAACCCCTGAACCTCACCAACAACAAGCGCCGGGCGGTGGTGAACATCGACGGCCAGCTGGTGGAGTTCTCCCACGGCCCACGCCAGAGCATACCGCTGGTTTGGCCCAACACCCTGCGGGATTCCGTGGAAAGCCGCATCACTCTGGTGCCGATTCAGGTCAACCGTTCGCCCCGAAGTATCTCGGAAAGCGGCCCCTGGGCGCTGTTCCGGTTGCTGGATAAAGCGGAAATTGCCGGCGTCAGCAGCAATGCCGTGGATGTGAAGTTCACCGTGGACGATGGCGAGATGCGATATCGCCTGCATGCGGCCAGTAATACCAACCCGTTCACACAGCAGCTGCTCTCGGGGTACCGCATACCCCGCAGCTTGTATTAAACTGTGTCCCGTCGCCCGGGCTTGAATGCCCGGGTTGACCGGAGCCTGCACCCGGATGGTGCCGGCTGAAACGGAAATGTTCATTCTTCAGGGACCGAAGTCATGCCCCAGGCAAGCGGATTGCAGTTCACCGCCCGTGTAGGCGAATTCCCCTCAGATCACTTTTCGGTAGTTGGCTTTAAGCTGGCCGAACAGCTGTCTTCCTTGTTTCATGGCCGGTTAGAACTGGCGAGCACCGACCCCGATGTGGCCGCTGCTGACGTTCTGGAACAACCGGTGGACCTGGTGGTGTGGCAAGACGGCCAACCCCTGCGGCGTTTCACCGGCGTGGTCAACGAGTTCGTCCGCGGCAATACCGGCCACCGCCGCACCGCCTATGAAGTGGTCATCCAGCCCCCGGCCTGGCGTCTGGGCCTGATGCACAACAGCCGCATCTTCCAGACCCAGACCACCGATGCCATCGTGCGCACCCTGCTGGAAGAGCGGGGCATCATCGACACCGTATTTGATTTCAAGCGCCCCCCGGAAGAACGGGAATACTGCGTCCAGCACCGGGAAAGCGACCTGCAGTTCATCAACCGCCTGGCCGCCGAAGAAGGCTGGCACTACCGCTACCAGCACGGCAGCGTGGACGGCGAAGAACAACCGGCCCTGATCATTGCCGACCACCACGGCGACGCCCCGAAACTGGACCCGGTGCCCTGCAACACCCAGGCCGGCGGCAGCAGCAAACAGGCCTGTGTATTCAGCTTCGCATACGAAGAGCGCATCAAAGCCTCCTCCGTGGCCATGAAGGACTACACCTTCAAAAACCCAGCCTACGCCCTGATGCATGAACAAAGTGCTGGCGGTGTTAACCATAGAGAAGACTATCAACACTACGACTACCCCGGCCGTTACAAAGCCGACGCCAGCGGCCAGCCCTTCACCCAGGCCAGACTGGACGCTCTGAGAAACGACGCCTCCCTGGCCAAGGGCGAAAGCAACCGCCCGGACTTCACCCCCGGCGCCAAAGTGGAGTTGCAGGAACACGACAGCCAGAGCCTGAACCGGGAATGGCTACTGACCGCCATCACCCACACCGGCAAACAGCCCCAGGCCATGGAAGAAGAGGGTGGCAGCGAACCCACCAGCTACCACAACGACTTCACCGCCATCCCGGCGGACAAAACCTGGCGTACCGTTTACAACTTCCGCAAACACAAACCGATGATGGACGGCCCCCAGATGGCCATCGTCACCGGCCCCGAGGGTGAAGAGATCCACTGTGACCAGTACGGCCGGGTGAAAGTCAGATTCCCCTGGGATCGCTATTCGAAAAACGACGAACACAGCAGCGCCTGGCTACGCGTCGCCCAGGGCTGGGCCGGCGGCCAATACGGCTTTATGGCATTGCCCAGAATCGGCCACGAAGTCATCGTCTCCTTCCTCGACGGCGACCCGGACCAGCCCATCATCACCGGAAGAACCTACCACGCCACCAACACACCGCCGTACGCGCTGCCGGAACACAAAACCCGGACCACATTAAAAACCAAGACTCACAAGGGTGAGGGTAGCAACGAACTCAGGTTTGAAGACGAAGCTGATCAAGAGCAAATCTACGTTCACGCCCAGAAAGACCTGGACCTGCTGACCGAAAACAACCGCACCGAAGTCATCAAGAACGACAGCCACCTGACGGTGGAGAACAATCGCTTCAGCCACACCAAAGGCAGCAGCCACCACACCGTGGACGGCGAAAAGCGCGAACAAACCGGCAAAGACCACAGCTTCAACGTCACCGGCACCCTGCACCTCAAAGCCGGCACCGCCTGGCTCAGTGACTCGGGCACCGAACTGCATATCAAAGCCGGCCAAAAAGCGGTGATCGAAGCAGGAGCCGAAATCACCCTGAAAGCCGGTGGCAGCTTCATAAAGATCGACCCCAGCGGCGTGGCCTTGGGTGGTGCGAGTATCAAGATGAATGTCGGTGGGGCTGCCGGGAAAGGCAGCGGGCAGAAGGTGCAGGTGCCGGAGAGGCCCGGGTTGGTGGAGAAGAGAGGTGGAACAGTCGCTCCTGTCGTGCTGTCAGGGACACCCCAAAGGCCGATGGCGAAGCCCGACCAGATACGCGCCATTAGGAATGCCGCAAACCAGGGTAAGGGTATCTGTCAGATCTGCTCACCAGAATCACAAGGTGCGATCTGATGGGTAATCTGGCAACCCTTCCAGGCGACAGTAAGACATTTCTTCTTATTGACGGTGCAAAAGTGAATGGCTTGGCTCAGGTTATTTATCGTGAGATAGAAACGCCTCAATGCGATGCGCTATACAGGGGAACTGAGCTCGCCGATCTGTTGGAAATCTCACCCTGGTTGGTTGAAGCGGGAATAGAGAGCTCTTTGGCGCTTAAATGCTTCGAGGAGTGGAAGCACCTGGGTGCTGCCATTGTTTTGCAGGCGGACTGCCCATTTGAAGAGGTCATGGGCCACCTACGTGGATTGCTTATGGCCCGGTTGGTCACGGATGATGACGTTGTTTTCCGGTTCTATGATCCTGAAATCGCACGGCATCTGTTGAAGGCGGATTCATCAGGTGAAGATCTGAATCAATTGATGGGGCCTTGCAGCTTGTTTGCCATTCAGGACCGCCGCACAGGTGAGTGGGCGTATTTTAATAATGATCAACCCAATAGGGTGCAGCAGGCAGAAGTGTTCAATATTCGTGAGCAACACCAGGTTGCCATGGAAAGGGCGGCGGAGCAGACAGCGCTCAGGAAACTCGAGCTCCACACTTCGAACTACTTCCCTCACCTGCTTCAACAATCTGACGCAGATGAACAGGATTGGGATGCAGTGTCCGGGCTAGTCAACGCGGCGAAAGCACGGGGGCTATACAGCGCCCGCGATATCGCCTTGTATATCAATACCATTGGCTGGCTCGGGCATCATGCATTCGAGGATAGTGAAGTGATGAATCTGTGGAGAGAAAATTCCGAAGCGCCAGGCAGGGCTATAGCGCGAATTGCAGAATTCGCAGAGAAAAAGTCAACGGAGGGACTGGTTCATGGGTAGTGCTAACAGCTCGGCGTTTTTGCAGGGTTCTGATGACATCAATTCAGCCGTACAAATGTGCGCGCTGCAGCTTAAAACCGTCGCGTTGTATCCGGTGCGCTGGGCAATCAGTCAGGAAGAGGTTGCCTTGCCTGCGAACTTTCATGCGCCTTCCGTTGAACTCGGAAACACGCATTACTGCGTTCGAAAATTGACACCCGGTTGGGTCTACATGTACTCCGAAGTTTTCGGGACTCTGCATGAGTACCGAGTCAACGAGCAAGGCGAGATAATGGAAGTGCGGCCCGGCGTTAACTCGGTACTGCTCCCGGATGTTGAAGCGCAAAGTGCATTGCCTGCTATACATCACCCTGCGCAAGGTAAGGTGTTGCTGAAATTCGTACGGCATCGATGGTCAGTACGCATACAGGAACTTGTGCGAACGGATACGCAAGTCCGTGAAGAGAACATGCAGACGTTCGACCTGAGTGGACTCACTGAAAGGCGTGAAGGCATAAATATCAGCGAAACCGAAGTTATAAATAGCGTGGTTGAAGATTTTCGGCAGGGATCAATAGATTTCGAGTGGAGCCTGACGGATTTTGCACAAGGCGTCAGTGAGCCGGATTTGCAGGGGCTGTGTAAAAAAGAAACGGAATTCTCATACAGCATTGTTCTTGATGATGAAATCGGCATCACCTCCGAATTAGGTCAACTGCATGCCCTTTATGTAAACCTGATTACGAATTACGCGGAGGAGAACGCCTATCCCTACACCATCTCCAAAATGGTGGACGCACTCATCGCCCGCGAGGCCAGCAAGAAAAAGTCGTCTAAAGGCCAGCAGAAAGTTACCGAGGAACTGAAAGAACGAATTCGTTCCTGGGAAAAAGACGCATTCGTTGAAGGCTACTATAAGCAGCTTGAAGAGTATGACCAGGCTAGGGCCTTGGTATTCGATGACTGGAAACGGTGGGTTGACTCCGACCAGTTGGCCAGAAAACTGGAGTTCAACGACTGTTACTGCGCGGAGGGATTTGAGGCAGTCGAGCAGGAGCTAGCCGATATTCTGGACGGTTATGTCAGTGCCGAAAAGGGCAAGGAAGATGCAGAAAAGTGGTTGGCTGCGGAGGAAGGTGAAGCCAGTACGATCGGCAACCTGCTGAAAACTGCTTTGTTCCTAGCATCAGTCACCAACGGAATTACACAGAAACTTAAAGACCTACCCGGCTTTGACTACGGCAGCCTGAAGATCGTGGACAGTATCTTAGACATGCCGGCGTATGTGCGCGCGAGTAACGCCACCGAGACCCTGATGCTAGAATTTGCCGCCCCCGCCGCAAAGATGGGGGCCTGGGCGAAAGACTCTCAAACGTGGCCGCAGTGGAAAAAATGGATCAAGGCGGTCAGGGACCGGTATGGCATTGAAGTACACCGGCAGGGAATAACCCTGAATACTGCGACGGACCTGCTCATGGCGGTCCACCGCAGAACACTGGAAGGTGGGGGCCATAACCTATCCGAACACACAATGACCCCACTGGCCGCCAGTATGGCGGATGCCAGGGTGCGGAGTTACCTGAACCGAACCCTGATCGACATGTTCTACCTGACCCCAGACTTTAAAGACAACCCCTTCGGCTGGCTTCATACTCGGCTGGACCCAGTGGTTGATAGCATCAAGCAGAACCGGGGCAAGTTCATTGGGGCGGTGACTTTCTTTCACGCGGCTAACATGGCAAGTCTGTTCTCCGGCCTGAAAAAGACCCAGCAGGATGTAATGCTGGGAGACCGGTCCGTCATCGATCGGTGGGGGTACTTTCTATCTGGCCTGTGGAGCATTGGCGAAGGCGTGGTCAATCTCAGTGGGTTGTTGATAAGGGAGGAATACGCTAAAGCCTTGGGGACAAAGCTGTCTGCGACTGGGATGCGGGTGTCGGTGGCTCCAAGTGGGTTGAAGGAATTGAAGGCGTTGTCTCGTTTTGCAACCGGTCTGGCGAAAGCCACGGTAAAGTACCTTCCCTATGTAGGTGTTCTACTGGCAACAGGTTTGGAAGGGTGGACTGGCTATAAGGCCTTGAATACAGGTCATCATGCGATGGTGGCCCTGGCCGGGGCCCAGATTGGGCTGAGCATCGGTATCACTTGCCTGGCGACCCTGGCGGTGGTGGGTGCAGTTACCGGAGCGGGCGTGACTGTTGTGCTCGTGGTAGGCGCGGTGCTGGTTGCGGTGTCCTTCGTCATCACGGCGGTACAACTATATATCGCCCGGTCCCGGATCGAGGATTTCCTGTCACTGTCCTTCTGGGGCAACGCGCCCATGTTGAGATACTGGGATGAGCAGTCCAGGCCCCCGAGCAGAGAGCTGCTGGAGGAAAGTCGGGTTATTGTTTCTCAGGATGAGGGCGCTGAAGTCAGGCGCTATTTTGAAGCGGAACTGGATGCATTTTATTACACCCTGTTCTCTCCCATTGTGCGGATAACGGAGCATATCGGTCGGCACGGTGATATAAACCGGGGTGAGTATCAGATCATGTCGGAAGTGACGAGTTTTATCATCTACTTCCCGGGATACAGTGACGGGACGTGCGAGGTCTCGATCAAGCTGTTTGAGGTGGATAAAAACTGGTTCTCTGCCGACGATTTGAACGAAATTACCGATCTATTCAATAGAAGGAAAGAGATAGAGGCCTCACCCCACGGCGTTATGTACCGGTTTACTCACTACAACCACGACAAGTGGGACCAGCTTGAATTGCTGATCGAGTACGAGAAGGACGGCCGGAAAGTTACGGGAGAAAACGGGTTACGTTTCATTCTGGACGGAAACGATGTGAAGGAGCTGAGTGTCGATGAAAAACTCGCCTTTGAAGTGTGATTTTCCGGAAACGGATTTGGAACAACAGCTGGAAAAGAAGCTGTACCGTACCCATGGAACTCGGCTCGCCAGCCCTCCAGCCTTGAAGGTGGCGGGGGTGTCCGATTCCTCGGAAGGAATGGAGGTTGGCGTCGCCTATATCAGCGAACGGTTCATGGATATCCGGACGGCCTTCTTGACTTTCCGAAGGGGGCAGTTGGTCGTCATAAATCTGTTTATGATCATTGTCCTTGCATTGGGCTGGGTTGTTAGCCTGTTTTATTCGAAGGCATTGCTCGGAGTCTTGATCGCTTTCGGGCCTGTCTGGGCGGTCATTTACCTGTTTGAAACTTTCTTTCCGCTCACGCTGCCGGTCCGGATGGACCGGCAGGAAGGGTTTGTGTACGTAGGGCACCGGGGCACGTTTTACCGGATTCCCTGGGACGAGCTGGAGGTGACCTTTTCCTACAACTGGCAGTATCTGGGCTCTGGCGTTGTGTGGGAACGGCAGTATTACGCCCAGCTGTTCATGCGGGAAAAGCATTACTTTTGCGGGAAGCCCCCCAAGATGCCGCTACAGCGCAAGAGGGTCTATTCCGGGTTTAAGGAAGAGGATATGTATCGGAGATGGAATTTTATTGTCAGGTACTACAACGACGGAATTTTTGACGGGGATGCTGATAACCTTGTGATGGCTAATTACGACACATATCGTAATTATATAAGTTCAAAGTCGATAGGAAGGCGTATTTTTAGCTATTTTGTTTTAATTATTTTTATGCCAACGATGTTTTGGTGGAAATATACTCCCTTCAAGTATAAGTGGCCGAAAGAGGTTGAGGAGGTTTTTGGGAAGGCTAACAATTATTGATCCCTGATTGAGTATTTCCTGTGGCCACGAGAAATAGAAGATGTTTTTGGGAGAAATAACCGTTATTGAAGCTCCGAATTCGATGTCGGTTAGCGAGATTTTCTCAGGGTCTCCGCAAGGATTTGGGGATTTATGAACAATGGATCTGCAGCGCCCAAGATGGATAACTTCTATGGACCGCATGCATACTGCTCCAATGCCATTCCGCTCCAAAGAAACCAGCCGGAAGAGTTGAATCGGACAGGACTGGATCGGTCTGCCAGTCTTCGTCTGCCATGGGGTAATACCCGTGAGGTGGTGCCCCCGACCTTCATGTCCGATGATCCACCAAAAAAACTGCGAAGGCTGGAGAAAAAGGAAGATTTGGCTGACAAGCTCGGGCTATACGTCGAGAACAGCCACGAATGCTTCCGGCACGCACCGTTAGCGTTTCAGGCGCGTTTTTTCGACATGATTTCTGTTTTGGGAAAGGTGTGGGCTTATATTGTGTCTCCGATAGTTCTGATCGTTTTGATCTTGGTGTCCCCCCTGTTTGGCGTGCGAGATGAAACTTGGCCTAAATTCTTGCACAGCTTGATTCCGTTGAGGCTGTAAACCAAATTGTGTAACTGCCCACGACTGAGTAATCTTTTCAAAAGGATACCATCGTGGGTACACAAGTGGATCAAGAAAAACTCAAAGCCATGGCCGCCGAGCTGGCCAAGGACATCAAGTCTGAAAAAGATCTCGGAGCCCTCACACAGCAGCTGGTCAAGCTCACCGTCGAGACCGCACTCAACGCCGAACTGGACGAGCATCTCGGATACGAGAAGCACGCTCCTGAAGGGCGTGGCACCGGCAACAGCCGTAACGGCTATTCTGCCAAGCGCCTGAAGGGCCAACACGGCGAAGTACCGATACAGGCTCCCCGTGACCGGGACGGTTCCTTCGAGCCTCAGTTCGTCCGT